>JAFUEE010000183.1 GCA_017464085.1 Pseudomonadota bacterium | reverse complement strand
CCTCCTGTAAGATGAGAGTTGAAGGCAAGTTCATCATACTGGATTTCCAATGGCTTTTTTAGCTTTTTCGATTTTGCGAACTCATGTGGACGTTATCACAAAGTTGGAGGCTATCAAAAGCATTATAAAAAAGTCGGATATGAATATACATGAAGCTATGGAACTACTCAGTATTCCAAATTTCGAGCGTGCATATTATATCCAACAGATTGAAGGCAAAAAAGAACAAAAATGAATATCATGACTGCATTGTTCGATCAGGATGAAGTCACGCGCGCTCTGATCGCGGCAAAAGTGTAACGGCTCTTTCAAAAACAAAGAAAATTTCCAAAACATCATCGCGCGCATAATTGGACTAATGGCTGCCAGATTGCGCGTCCAGCGACCGTGTGCTAAAAATATGCCGCCGCGTATCGACGCCCGCAGGGCAGAGATAGCGGCGGCCCGAGGGCGTATGCCGGGCTCGGGCCGGCATAGCCCGAAGCGCCCAAAACGCAAAACAGATCCAGCCCCCACACGGTCATCATGCCAAAATATCTCAACATACTACTCGCGCTCATTCTGTTCACAGGCTGTTCGCCAAAAGCCGCGCCTGATCTTGAACCGCTGCCGCAGATCGAATTCAGCAGGTCTGAGATCACGCCATTCCTGACTCAGGACGCCTGGCATACGGCACAACGCGACTGGAACATCGTCAATGACGCGCTCAGATATGAGATACAGACACCTGACGCGCTTGAAACGCGCCTGAGCAAAGACGACAGGCTGATCTGGAAGAGCGCGCTGGTGCATCTCGAAGAGGCTCAGCTTCAGCGCAAAGACGCGCTGATATTGTCCAAATTACAGATCGTCAAGCCCGAGGCGTGCGCCCCGCCGAGTTCCGGCTTCAGCCTTCAGCAGCGGTCTCAGCTGCAGCTCGCGCTCCAGCTCCATCGCAACATCCTCTGGCGCATGGGCCGTCTTGAGATGGCTTCGCGCGGCGTGGCCACGCACCTTCAGACGATGATCACGATGTTCAACAGCGACCACCTATCTGGCGCGGATACCTCGATTATTGCGCCGATCATGCAGCTCGCGGCCCAGATCAACGATCTGCGCAAAGGCCAGCCGCAGCCCAAAGGCGACTGGTCGCCTGGCGCGCTCCACTACCGCATGGGAAGGAATGCGCATGCAGAAGCTGACATGCTGAGGGCGCTGACATCGCTCAAGGATTGGCATCAGAAAATGGAAGCCAGCGAGCGATGGCAATATCTGGCAAATTCCGCAGAGCCGGTCATTGCGGCGCTCGAGATGTGGATTGAAGAATTTGAGACACTGATACGCGCATATCGCGCGGATGCCGTTCACATCCAGTCGCTTGAACGCGACTTTGCGCCGCCTCACGCGCTCATAGCCTGGCCGTGCATCAACACAAACCTGCGCCAGCTCCGCGTGATTTCGGAACTGTACAGCCGCATACTCCCGATGCAATGGGCGCTTTCACAGGCAGAGGATGACGCCCGCAAAACGCTCAAGCGCCTGCGCTCCAAAGACTATGCCGCCATCAACCACGAGTATCACGAAGCCCAAGTCGAAACATTCATACAAAACATCGAAGCACAGAAAGCACGGCTCTCTCGGAGCGAAGACCTTTTGCTCTATGCATGGGACGAAGTCAATGACGTGATTTGGCACGGGCTGCCCGATTTTATCGACCCGATCCACCATCACTCTCACCCGGCCGTCGAAGACGCGCAGGCGTGGAACCTGATGTATCAGGAAATCAAAGCCGAAATCGCAGAAACCTCAAAGCAGGCTGCCCCAGAACCGGAACAGCCGCTCAACAAGCGCGGAAAGCCCATGCCGAGCTTTATCTCCGAAGTCCTCGAAATGCTCCACGCCCCCTCTCGCATCGACGAAGCAGAACGAAGCCTGCTCGCGATTTCGGAACTCGAGGCCCACATGGTCTCGATCCGCGACGAACTCATGCGGCTCTGCAAACAAGGCGCATGCCGAAGCTTCCCCGAAGCCGAGCTGACCAACTCCCCTCGCACGAGCCCCTGGATCGTCACCTGGCGCCAGAGCCCCGCCTCCGAACGCACGCTCGGGCACACGCTCATCGTGATCAAGCTCTGCCAGCTCCATCTCAGCCGCCTCGTGCAACGGCTTACGGAAATTTACGCTTGGTTCAGCGAAACCTCGAATGCGGACCTTTCGTGGAAAAAGCTCAAGTCATGGCAGCGCATCTGGACGCTTTATGCCGAACCCGGCGGCACATACGCGAGCTTCCTCAAAAGCGTCTCCGAGCTCTCCCTCAGCATCTCTGATATGGCGCAGCCTCTGAAAAAACGCGCCGAATCGGACGAGCTCAGGACATTGCTCGATATCCAGCACAGATTTTTCGACCTCACGCTCGACTACGCGCGCTTCATCGACGGACGAAACCCGCCCCCGACGACATTTGATGAACTGATCTCGACCTGGGAGCTGCTCGACAACAAGCTCAGCGAGATCGAAAAAGCGACAAAGGCGCGCGATGAGGCGCTGCATCCGGAAGATGCACCCAAAACACCAGCGCGCAAACGCGTCGATATTCCGAGGTGACCCTATGGGGCGCGGCTATGCTGCGCATACGCCGCGCATCGCCCCTATGCTGCGCATACGGGGCGCATGTAACTCCGGGGCGCGGCTATGCTGCGCATACGCCGCGCATCAGGCGCACTCAGATATCTCCGATCTTAAGCCATGGGAGCTTCAGGCTCTCCTCTCCGCGAACAAAATCCTTCATCTGCCAGCCACTGCCAAGCGCTTCAAGCGCCTGCGCGCCTTCTTCCGAGGTAAAGCCTGCAAAACCTTCGTCAGGAACGCCGAGCTTTGTCACCTCCCCATCCACGAAATACCAGCTGTTCTTCATCGGCACTGGATTGGCGGCGCTCACATTGAGCATCTTCGTATAGACCGGCGAAAGCGGTTCTTTGTCCTCCCCGAGGCTTGCAAACTTAAACCGGCGCACCGCATACATCATCCCTTCTATTTCGCCAGTTTCCTGCTTGCTCAGTTTGCCTGCAAAATCGATCGTCGTCGCTTCGATATGCGTGCTGGGCTGATAGAGATTGGCATAGAACGCGACATTCGAAAAGCGCGCAACATTCAGATCGGAAAACATGACCGCAGTCGTGTCGCCGCGCGCATTGTCGAGCCGGAAACCGCTGTGATCGAGCTTCAGCCCCGACGCGATACTCATGCAGCCATACACATCCTTTGCAACCACCTTGCCGACGGATACGAACGAGCGGTTCAGCGACACACCGGATGACGTTGCCGAAAGCCCATAAAACTTGCTCGAAATGTCTGCCAGCGAAAGGACCGAATCGACTTTGAACTTGCTGTTCCTAAGCGCGACATGCTGCATATCCTGTGCGCCCACGCCGCTTCCCAGACCGCCCGATATCTCCCCGACTTTCACGGTCAGGTCCGCAATGTCAGCATTCTTGAGCATATTGACAAATCCGAAGACATGATTAGCTGACATCGTGCCGATATCGATTCCAAAGCCTGACATGCGAAGGCCATTGCCGTGGACAAAGCCGCCGAAACATGGCGATTTCTTAGAAGCCATATCGTCAAAAGAAACCGAAGAATCGATCACGGACACATCGTACGCAGAGCCGATAAATCCCGCAAATCCGTAGGATGCATTGCTGTATGATTCGCTGACCTTGAGCGATGCCTTGACCGTGACCTGGCGGAAAAAGCTTTGAATTGCAGTCGCTGCAACTGTTCCGAACGACGTGTTGAACCCATCCACGCCACTCGCTTGGGACGCTTTCTCCCCATAGATCGCTTCCTGAATGTCAAGCGCGCCGTTATAGGCCACGTTCTGAATGACAGACCGGTTCATGAAGTTCGCAATCGCGGACGAGACAGCGCCGCGAATATCATAATTCAACGTCAGGTCGGTCACTCTGGATTCGCTGATGACATCAAAAAGCGGCGCATTGAGCGCGCACTGGCGCTTTTCCTGGCTAAAGGAGATGGTTTTCTTATTGCCGTCAAACAGCACATTGTTCATCTCAAGCGGGCGCCATTGTGCCTGGCATTCGAGCTTCGTCGATTTGACCGAGAGCGCTTCGGAGAAATCGATGTCGCGCATCAGGCGCACGCGAAGCACTGGCTTTGCGAGCGGCGCAGCCGGCAGACCGACCGCCTTGGGCAGCTCTTCCGAACCGGTTCGCAGACAGCCGTCGAGCGTCTGGAGAGTCTCCACAAAACCGTTCCGGCAAGTAAGCATATTAGAGGCAGCGCAGGTCTCGACATAGCTGTCAGAGTCACAACAGGCATAATTGGCACCGCCAGTCGATACTGGCTTCTCCGGATTGACACAGTTCACACAGGCACCAGCCGAACACGCCTGCGCGCATTGCTTGACAAGGCTGACAATCTTTGCCTGCGTGTCGCAAGAGACGACATTATTGCCATCACAGAATGCGCTCGTCGCAACCGTGCAGCAGTCATAGAGATGCTTCGGATCATCTGTCTGCGTGCATGCATCCGGGACGGCAGAGGGCGCAGTGCAGCTCGCGCTTCCTGCCGCGCCCGTGCACTCGGTGCAGGCACGCTCGGCGTATATATTCTTCGAGCTCAGCGCATCCGTGACGCATTCACGCGCAGCATTCGCATCGATGCAGTCCACCGCCTTGAGCGTGCTGCACGGCATGCCGACCTTGCTGTTGCTATCCGCGAGCTTTTGACGCAGCGCCTCGAAATCGGATGCGTGCCAGATTGCAAAGACTTCATTTCCCTGAGCATCCTTGCCGGCATTGCATTTCTCCTTATCGTCCGAAACCTCGGGATTATAAGGGCATGCATCATGTACGTCATCGACGCCGTCGCCGTCATAATCGTTCGCATCGCAGCCATCGACGCCTGGTTCATGCTTCGTCTTGTTATCCGGGCAAAGGTCTATACAATCGACATAGCCATCGCCGTCGCGATCCGAGGATGAATCCGCCTTCCCGCAGCCACAGATGCCAGGCTTTGTTTTGCTTGGATCTTCAGGGCATTCATCCAGACAGTCCATCAGGCCATCGCCATCCGTGTCGGCATCGGGCACCCCGCAGCCACAGACACCAGTGCTTGTCTTAGCCGGATCCTCCGGGCAGGGATCCGTGCAGTCATAGGTGCCGTCCCCATCTGAATCAACATCCGCATGACCGCAGCCGCATATTCCCGGAAGCGTCTTGTCCGGGTCATCCGGACAGAGGTCCGTTTCGCCGCCTGCCAGGCACTTCACGATGCCTGTCGACTGATCCACCTCATCCGGTTTGCCACAGCCGCAGATGCCTACCTCTATCTTGTTCGGGTCCTCCTCACAGGCATCAAAACAATCGGGAGTGGTATCGCCATCCGTGTCCGTATCTTCCTTGTCGCAGCCGCACTGCCCCGGATACGGCTTGACAGAACCTTCCGGACAGGCATGGCCGCCCTCAAGGCAATCGATCACGCCGTTTTCATCATTATCCACATCGGGCACGCCACAGCCACAAACGCCCGGACCAATCTTGTTGTCATCGTGCGGACACAAGTCGACGACAGTTTCTGTCTCATTTGCGCATCCCCACAGACATGCGGCCAAAAGAATCGGTAATGTAAAATGTGATCTCATGCTATATTCTCCTTGAACCCAGCGAGTTCTTCTTTTCAACCCCCAAGCAAAGCTTTCTGCACGGCATGGTTGACGGATGCGCGCTCGACGCCAGGCCACGCACATCCGATTCGTCGAGGGGGTAGCGGCGTATTTCGCCTCCCAAGGGCATGGCCCATTGGGAAGCGAAATAGCCGCGCAGGGGGAGTCTTCCCCCACCCCTTAAAAAAAATCCTATTTTTTATCCGGCCACGGCAGCACAAGCGCAAGGTCGTCTTCTGTAAATGTCTTCTTGACCCAGCTGCCGCCAGCGAACTTCGAAATGACCGTATCGACTTCCGTGCCCACAAAACCTGACATATTGGCAGTCAGCTTGCCGGCAAGCTTGTCGGCATCTTTGCGCTTGAGCCAGTAACCGTTCGCGGCTGTCGTGCCCGTGAGGCCGCCGACCAGACTGATCGCCGACTGATAGGCCGGGGAGACCGCGCGGCCGTCCGCTTCGAACGCGGTGACCGTAAACTGCTGGCTAGCGTCCATGTAATTCGTGAACTTGATATAATTGGCTGTCGTCGCGACATGCGGCTGCGCCTTCAGGCCATAATAGACGGCATAATGCGCGACATTCTGCCAGGCCGCGATATTCTTGGAATTTCCGTTGTGCACGCGCATCAGCCCGACTGTCGGTGTCGCATTTGCCGTGCCCTTCACCTCCCCAAGGTCAAAACCCACATGGTCAAGCTTGACAATCGCGCAGGTATCGCAAAGCCCCCAGGCCTTGGTGCCGAACAGTCGCTTCGCGCGGATCTGCGCATTCGTCATCTCAAGCGTGTTCGTCGTCGTAGCGCTCATCCCAAACGCGATGCCCTTCGGCGCGACCACTTCTCCCAGATCGATCTCGCTGTTCTGGATAGATCCCGTCAGGGAATTCGCAAACCCATGTGCATTGGCAGCCTCAGCAGTCACTTTGCCCACGGAGACCGAACTGTCCTTCACCACAATGTGCAGACCGTCTCCCACACCGAAAGCTGCCTTCGTCCCGCTGCTCACCGACCCGATTTTGAGCTCGACGTGATCGAGGTCGCTTCTTCCGAAACCGTATGCCGCACCTGCGTCCGCAGTCACCGACCCGATATCGAACTTGCTGTTTATGAACTTTTTAGCATTCGTCACGGCGCCCACACAGCCGCCCGTCGTTGCACGCGCAGAAGCCAGCGTATATGCCACGTTTTCCAAATCAGACGTGCCTGCCGAGCCTGAAATCCCGACAAACGATCCCGCTTCGATCTCCCCAAGCTCGACTTCCAGGTCGCGCACATTGGACTGAATCAAGGGCGAAACGCCATAAAATTCCCCGCCAACACCAGCCTTGTCGAGCTTGACCTTGGCGTTGGCGACCTGCCCTGTGAGTTTTCCTGCAGCTGCATAGACAGTAGTGGAAGAGCCTTCATTCTGCGCGATATTCCCGACGGTCAGGCCGGAACTGCTCAGCCCCTGAATCTCCTTGCCGATGCCAGAAAATACCGGGCCGCTCTTGACAGACTCGATGTCCACGTCGAGCTTGCGCACATCAGCTTTCGCGCCGCCATACACGCCGCCGACACATTCCACTTTGCCGCAATCCATCAGGCTGAAGCTGACCTTGCCCCCATCGACGCGCAGCGCGCCGCCCCCCGCGACGATGCCGGCACTCAGATATGATACCAGGCTCGAAAGCGAACCGCTCACTTCGACATCCTCGATATCCGTGTCGTGCCCCGATGACAGGATCGTCCCGAAGCCGTACGAGCTGTACCCCAGGATGCCAAAGACTTCGCCGCGAGACTCCCCGACCAAGCTCGTGCCGAGCTTGATGCCGCCATCATATTTCACCCTGCGGATGACCGAACGCACGCCCATGTGCGCGACCGCGGCCGACGCCTCCCCCTGGATATTGTACTGGAAAGACACGTCATCAATCAGAGACTCCGTCACATAATCGAAAAACGGGCGAGTCAGCGAACAGGATTTGCCGTCTTTTGAGAATGCGACCTTGTGCCCGCCGCCCTCAAACGACATCTGGTTCAGGCTGATCGGCGACCAGTCACCGAAGCACCCCCAGTTGTCTTTTTTCACATCCAGGCCGTCCGCTAGATTGATATCCTTCATCAGGCGGATCTTCAGCACCGGCCTGTCATTGCGCGGCGCACCAGCCACGCACAGCGGCGCGCTGCCCTCTGCCGCGTCCAGCGAGCACCCGTTCACGCACGCGATCTTCTGCACGCGCTCCGCGCTGCATATCAGCATGCTGCTGCCGTCACATCGTGACTTGAATTCATCCGCATCGCACTGCGTGTTCAGCTGCCCTTTGTTCGACGCGTCGTCCGCAACCGGAATGTATTTGACGCATGCCGCTTCATGACACACAGGCGTCGAGCCTGTGCACGCCGACCTGACCTTGACCATGCCATCCTTGCATTCCAGAATGCTGTCACCGTCGCATCTTGGCGAAAAATTCTCCGCCGTGCAGCAGTCATACAGCCTGGACGGCGTGTCCGTCTCCGTGCAGGATGCAGGCGGCTGCGCCACAGGCGCGCTGCCCACGACACAGATCCCGGCCACTGCCGGATCCATCTGCACGCAGCCGCTGTAACATTCCTTGAGCTGAAAGACATTGCGCCCCGTCACGCTGTCGCGCGCGCAAGTCAGCATCCGCGTCGCAGACTGCGTGTTCTCAAGGCACATATCGGTCACATTCTTCGGGTCGCAGGGCATCCCAAGCATGTGCTCCGGCATATTCTCTGACACAGCCTTGCGGAGCGCGATCATCTCAGCCCCCGAATACACCTCGAACACCTTGACGCCGTTCTCCTCCACGATGTTGCAGTCCGTGCCGGACTTGGTCACCTTCGGATTGAACGGGCACGCGTCATCCACATCATCCACGCCATCCCCGTCCGAATCACCGGAATCACAGCCATGCTCCCCGGGCGCGGTCTTGTTCGGATTCTTCGGGCACAGGTCGAGGCAGTTGATCGTGCCGTCGCCATCCTCATCCGCGATGCTCTCCGCCGTGTCCGCGACATCGCAGCCGCAAAGGCCAGGCAGAATCTTCTCAGCGTTCAGACGGCATTTGTCCTGGCAATCAAAAAATCCGTCCCCGTCACTGTCCTCGTCTCCATTTCCGCAGCCACACACGCCCGGATTGGTCTTGTTCGGATCCTCCGGACACATGTCCATGCAGTCATAAACGCCGTCCCCGTCTGCATCCGCATCCGCCTTGCCGCAGCCGCACACGCCCGGAAGCGTCTTGCCGGGATCGTCCGGACAGAGATCCGTGTCGCCCCCCGCAAGGCATTTCACCACGCCCGTCGCCTCATCCACCTCGTCAGCTTTGCCGCAGCCGCAGATGCCAGGCTCGATCTTGCCCGCATCCTCTGAACACACGTCATAACAGTCCGGAATCGTATCCCCGTCGCTGTCATCATCCGCTTTGCCGCAGCCGCACACGCCCGGCAATGTCTTTTCCGGGTCATCCGGACAGTGATCCGCTTCCCCGGACACATCGCCGCCTCCCGGCGCTTTCTCCTCCTCGCAACCAGCACACAAAGACAGCACGGCAAACAAAGCCAACATTCTTGAATATTTCATAGCGCCTCCCGGAAAATGGCGGACAAATCCCCCAAACAGCGCCTTAACCTAGCAAATCAAACCAACATTATAAAGTAATTGATCTTTTGAATCTCGCACGGCCTCTTTCAGTACGGCCGTGCCCGCTCCCCTATGCCCGTTCGGGCATACGGCTCGCTCGCGCCGGCTCCGCTTCGCGATACGCCGGCGACGACACGACTTACCGCGCGCAAACACATTAAGCAACATACTGATACAAACAAACACCGTAACACTCACACCTAAAGACTTGCCGCGTGCCTTGCAGGCAGCTTCCGCCTCTGAATGTCCGGAAACCGGAAACCGGCACAGCAACCTGCCCCGCACCACATAACCTGAAAAGCAATGCACAGCACTTTATCGCATGCGTGATTTTGAAGAAGCGGATAGAAAAGCCCTCATAATATAGGCAAAATTACGTCGATTGCATAAGCGATACACATGAATAAATAAAAATAAACAAAAAAGTATTGATCAACTTGACCAGTTCAAACACAGTATGTATAGACACAAACAGTTGTTTGTTTCGTTTTATTCCTTTTATGTTCAACATTTATTCAGTTTGGAGGTAATAAGATGAATGTAAAGCATAAATTCCTTTGTATCACACTCGCAAGCGCGCTCATGGCTGCCGGGTGCAGCGACGATTCGCCGAACAGTCCAGCTAACTGCCACGGCAAATGCACCGACCAGCAGGTCTGCGTCGAAGGCAAATGCCAAAACAAACCAACCCCGGATAACTGCGAAAAATGCGGCGGCACGACATGCCTCGATCTCAGCTCAGATGCACATCACTGCGGAAAATGTAACAATTCATGTGACGAAACCTCGGAATGCGTCGCCGGCAGATGCACCCCCAAAACCACCCCGGAAGACTGCATACGCCCGCAGATCGCCTGCAACGGCAAATGCACGGACACGAGCTCCGATAACGAAAATTGCGGCGAATGCGGACACGCATGCCTCATCGGCACACACTGCGTGAACAGCCATTGCGAGCCCATTCTTCCCACATGACGACTGCGACGCCCCAAAGATCCTGTGCGGACACACCTGCACAGACACGAGCTCCGATTACGAGAATTGCGGAAAATGCGGCAATCGCTGCCTGACAGGCACGCTCTGCATAAACAGCGAGTGCGTTGGGCAGGGCAATCCGACCATCTGCACGGACGATTTCCCGATCCTATGCGGGGAAACCTGCGTAAACATTGAAAGCGACGCAAATCACTGCGGAAAATGCGACAATCCGTGCAAAGACACGGAATACTGCAATCACAAGTCGTGCGAATTATACTGCCCCAACGGCCTGTCGGCCTGCGGGGAATCGTGCTTCAATCTGCAGACAGACATCGAGCACTGCGGAAAATGCGACATCGCCTGCAACGCAGACCAGACCTGCCAGAACGGCGCATGCACCGACATCTGCAGGCCAAATGAGACCTTCTGCCCCGACAAAGAGATCTGCGCCGATCTCAACACATCCTCGGAAAACTGCGGCAAATGCGGCCATATCTGCGCCAAGAGCGAGGTCTGCCTGAACGGAAACTGCATGAAAGCCTGCGAGAACAAAACCATCAACTGCAATGGTGACTGCATCGACCCGCTCACGAATGCCGCGTTCTGCGGCGCCAAAGGCGCGTGCAGTGACGCTTCCCCCGAAAGCGAGCATTTCCAAGGCGTCAAATGCGCATCAGATGAACATTGCCAGAACGGAATCTGCACCTGCATCGAAAAAAATCAGGTCAAATGCCTCGTATCCGCCGAACAGGATGCTTACGAATATGCATGCATTGACCCATCCAGCAGCCCGGAACACTGCGGCTGCAATGAAGAAAGTCCCGGCCTGACATGCGCTGAATTGCCCAATGTCTCCGACGGCAAATGCAACAAGGGCACATGCGAATTCACCTGCAAGCCGGGGTTTGCGGACTGCGACGGCGATCCCTCAAACGGATGCGAAGCCGACCTGTCCTCGCCACAGACATGCGGCACATGCAAACACGCATGCGATCCTGCAAATGTCGCAGAAAACGGACTGATCTGCACAGAAGGCAAGTGCACGCCGATTTGCAAGGACGGCTTTATCGCGTGCAACGGCAAATGCATCAGCCCCACATCCGATGACAACTGCGGCGCATGCGGAAATGTCTGCCCCAAAGGCCTTTCATGCTCGCAGAACGGCATCTGCCAGCTCAAGAAATGCACGCTCGACAATGGCACCTATGCTTCTATCAACATCGGGAGCAAACGGTCAGTCCGGGCATACTGCATCCAAGATATAGAAGCTTTCGAGCAGGTCAGGGATGCGATCAATCAAAACAGGCGTTATCCCAAGGATAACACCGATAATGCCTATATCCTTGTAAAAGACATCAATCTTTACAATCAGGTCGAATGGAAACCTATCGGAAACCCCAGGGCGCCATTCAGCGGTATTTTTTTCGGAAACGGCCATACGATTTCGGGCAACCTGATTTGCAATCAAAGCGACTGCGGCCTGTTCGGGAACACGCGGTACGCCAGAATCGACGGGCTTCACGCATCCGTCAATATCACGTTCAAGAATGACGCCTCAAACATCGGCGCAATCATCGGAAGGGCAACAAACACCAAACTCGCGAGCTCGCAGGTCTCCGGCTCTGTCTCCGGGCACAGATTTGTCGGCGGCGCCATAGGCTATGCGGGAGAAAGCACGCTGACCGCCGTCAAGAGCAGCGCGAATGTCACGGGAAGCGCAGAAAACACAGGCGGCCTCATTGGCGGCGCAGACAAGTCGTACATAATCGACTGCCAAGTGAACCAGGCAACGATATCGGGCGTCCATCATGTCGGCGGCATCGCTGGCTCGCTCATCCAGAACTCGTCAGTTCGCTCAAGCAGCGCCAACAAATGCACGCTCTCCAATCTCGGCAACAAGACAGGCGGAATCGCAGCCAATGCGTCAGACAGCAATTTTGAGAACACTCACGTCCTCGATATGACGATCAAGAGCACAGGGGAAGATTCCGGCCTGTTTGCCGGATATGCCTATTCCAGCAAGTTCTCCCACTGCGCCGTACATGGCGGCTCGCTTGTCGCAGACGGCAAGAACAACGGCGGTTTCACTGGACATAGCCAATACTCCATATACAGCCATGCCTCCGCAAACGGAACGATCAGCACCAAAACAAATGCCGCCGGCGGTCTTGTCGGCAAGTCATCGTACGACCAATTCACCCACTGCACCACCAAAGGTTCAGTCAGCGGAGATACCGATGTCGGCGGGCTCATCGGTCACAGCGCGGAGCCAAAGGTGTTTTCCAACAGCCACTCTGAAAGCAATGTCACGGCGCTTGGCAAACATGCCGGCGGTCTCATCGGCTATCTCACGAAAGGCACGCTCCAGACAACCTCTGCCGCAGGCAGCGTCACGGGAAAAGACATCGTCGGCGGTCTCATCGGCTTCTTAGAAAGCAGCACGCTTGAAGATAGCCATGCAGCAGGCCACGTCACCGGCTCCCCTGACGACCAGCAGGGCGACACAAGCTGCGGCGGGCTTGTCGGCTACGCGACCTCAGCCACTATCAATGACAGCAGCGCCACCGGCAATGCTACGTGCACATGGAACGCAGGCGGCTTCATCGGCGCAACAAACGCATTTTCACGCGTGACCCTCCAGAGGTGCGCCGCGTTCGGCAATGCCAAGCTCTCCTCTGGCGGCGCAAGCGCAGGCGGTTTCATCGGCATGGTCGGGCGTACAGACATCAGCCAGTGCACGGCTTATGGCGATGCCTATGGAGACAGCAACATCGGCGCAATCGCCGGACTTGTCAGTGGCACATTCCGGGTCTACAGCAGCGTGTTCGGCGGCACATCGACAGGAATCGCGAACACCGGCGCACTGATCGGGTACACTCTGAGCAGAACAACCACCCTGTCGAATACCTACTATTGGGACGGCAATAAGATCAACAAAATCGTCGGCCAGGGCGGCCTCGCTTCGGATTCATCCTATTTCAAGTACACTTATTTTCATCAAGAAGCCCGGCTAGCCGCTTCCCCGACCGACAGGCTGATCGATGCGCTCAATGCGAGCAGCCCCAAAAGCTGGACAACCGTGAAGTGCAAGTTTGACGAATCCGGCCCCAAAGACGGCAAAGAATACGCGATCGTCGTGCCAAAGGGCATCCTGCCTGCCCACTCAATGGGCATCCTGCCTGCCCACTGCAAAGCAAGCAACTGATCCGTATTGCCCATGGCGAAAACGGGCATTGCGCGACCCGACCGTTCGTCATCCAACGACGCCGCGCATGCCCGCTCACTATGGGCGTTTCAGCGGACGTATGCCGCATGCGGCATAGGCCGCTGCATGCGCCGCGTATCGGCCGCTGGCCGATAACGGCGCCCAGAAGCGCTTAGACGATGGCTCTGTTCTATATGCACGGAAACAAATGGGCATCAGCCACCCAAATCCCACTTCGGAGAGAACTGCCCCAAAGGCTCCGCCCCCCCCAAAAAACAGCCATCCCCGTCTTTGAACTCAGCAAATCATGCCTCTTTCTGTGATTGTCACGCGCGTAGCATTCAGGTAAAATGACCTGCTTTTTATTATTCCGTGTCGGACAGCATGCAGTTCGAATCGTGCCACAGGCGTACACCTCTGATTGTCTGGCATGCCTGCTGTTCCGGCGCGCATGACGATTCCTGGGAGGAAACATGAACCAGAAAAAAATCAGCCTGACCGCGATTGCGATCGCCAGCCTGATCAGCATTGCCGGCTGCGGCGACGAAGCCTCTCGCACAGGCGCTTCAGCAGACTGCGACAACAAATGTACCGGAACCCAGACATGCGTCGAGGGCGAATGTCAGGACATACAGGTTCCGCCGGAATGCGAGAAATGCAGCACCGACAACTGCATCGACTTGCAGTCTGATGTGCTCAACTGCGGCGAATGCGGAAATGCCTGCGGTGACGGCGTCGCATGCATCAATGGCAATTGCGATGGGGAGACAGGCCCGACAGAATGCATCGCGCCCCAGACAAAATGCGGCGACACATGCGCCGTGCTCGAAAACGACCCGGCAAACTGCGGCGAATGCGGCCATGCTTGCGGCGAAAACGAGACATGCAAAGACAACAAATGCGGCATCCACTGCACCGAAGGCTTCGAGCTCTGCGGCGACACATGCGCAGATACAGACACCGACCAGAACAACTGCGGCGAATGCGGCCATTCCTGTGCCGTGCCTGAAGAGCTGGACGGGAACGGCGTCGTCATCAGGCCTGCCAGAATGGATGCCTGCATCGAAGGCAAATGCGTCGTGCAGTGCCTCACCACACAGAAAAACTGCAACGGCACGTGCGCCGACACAAGCTCTGACCCGGCAAACTGCGGCGAATGCGGCCATGCCTGCGGCGAAAACGAAGTCTGCAATGATGGCAAATGCGCATTCTACTGCCCGTCTGGCCAGGAAGCATGCGGGGAGTCCTGCTATAACCTGAACATCGACAGCACGCACTGCGGCAAATGCGATGTCGCATGCGACAAAGGCATGGCTTGCGATGCAGGCGAATGCAAATCGATCTGCAAGCCGAATGAGACGTTCTGCGAAAACACCGAAACATGCGCAGACCTGACAAATGCTTTTGGCAACTGCGGCGAATGCGGCCATTCCTGTGAAGCAGGGGAAGTCTGTCTCAAAGGCAAATGCCAGCAGGACTGCGGCAATGACGCCATCGCATGCAGCGGGAGCTGCATCGACCCTGCCGCCAGCAACGCGTTCTGCGGCGCCAAGGGCACATGTTCAGACGACAGCAGCGCCAGCGAGAACTTCAAGGGCATCGAATGCGCACAGAACGAGACGTGCACGGAAGGCCAATGCGTCTGCGCTTCAGAAAATGATATCAAATGCCTGGTCGCCAGCGATGAAGAATCCCCAAAATTCGCATGCGTCGATCCGGCGCAGAGCGCCGCATTTTGCGGATGCACGGCAGAATCTGCGGGCCTCAACTGCGAGACGCTTCCAAACGTCGCCGAAGGCACATGCAGCGCCGGCACATGCAGCATCACATGCAAGCCCGGCTTCGAAGACTGCGACAAAAATCCGGCAAACGGCTGCGAAGCCGACCTCAGCGATCCGGAGACATGCGGCACCTGCGACAACGCGTGCAACCATGAACATGTCGCGGATGACGGCCTGGCCTGCACTGTCGGCAAATGCACGCCGACTTGCCAGGAAGGCTTCTCGGACTGCAGCGGCAGCTGCGTAAGCCTCGTCTCGAATGACAATTGCGGCGCCTGCGGCAACGTCTGCCCCGACGGGCTCTCCTGCTCCCCCGAAGGCGTCTGCTATGTCAGCGAATGCACGCTTGAAGAAGGCAGCTACGCCTCTGTCAAGGTCGGCGACAAGACCGTCAAGGCATTCTGTATCAAGGATGTCGACACATTCAAGGAATTCCGCAATGCGATCAACAAAGGCAATATCTTCCCCGACGAAAAGAACGAAGACAATGCCTATATCATCATGAGCGACATCAAGCTCTACAACCAGGTCAACTGGGCTCCGATCGGCACGAACTCAAAGCCGTTCAATGGCTATTTTATCGGCAACGGGCACACCATCAGCGGCAACCTGACATGCACGTCCAACTACTGCGGCCTCTTTGGCATGACATACGGCGCGACCATTGACGGCATCCGCACGTCCGCAAACATTCAGTCCAATGGCAACCTCACCTACGTCGGAGGGCTCATCGGCATTGCGGATCACTCGACCGTCTCCAACGCGCAGGTGTCAGGAAAAGTCGACGCCTACACGGTCGTCGGCGGCGCGATCGGTCATGCCGTCGACAGCACGCTCACGTCCATCAAGGCAAGCGCGACAGTCACCGGCAAAGCAGTGAACACGGGCGGCCTCCTCGGCAACGCGAGCCGGACGCAGCTGACAGACTGCCAGGTCACCAATGCCACGGTCACCGGCGTCCAGTATGTCGGCGGTCTTGCTGGCTCCCTCTATGATTCCTTCGTCACCGCAACCACAGTCAGCGGCACGACAGTCTCGAACACTTCTTATGAAACGGGCGGCCTCTCCGGCTATGCCAAGGGCACGGAGTTCAAAGACAGCAAGGTCACCGACACGACGGTCACAAGCACGAGCACGGGCACGGGGCTCTTAGCGGGCCGTCTCGACAGCTGTTTGACCGACGGCTGCATCGTCAGCGGCGGCAAGCTCACTGCAAACGGCAATTATAGCGGCGGCATCACCGGCTACGCCACCAGCACGACCTTCACGAACAGCTCGGTCGATGCCGAAATCACGGGCAAAGCACACTATAACGCCGGCGTCGCGGGCGACGCGACATCCTGCACGTTCAAGAACTGCACGACAAAAGGCAAGATCAGCGGTGTCGATCACACAGCAGGCCTGGCGGGCAACATCTATCACAGCAAGATTGACGACTGCGCCTCAAGCATGGATGTCACCTCGACAGGCCTCTATGTCGGCGGAATCATCGGCTTCACCTATGGCACGCCGATCACGAACACCAGGGCGTCCGGTGAAATTATCGGCGTCGATATGGTCGGCGGCCTCGTCGGCGACCTCAACCAGAACTCGACGGTGACGAACTGCCATGCGACCGGGAACGTGACGGGCGCGCCCAAGAGTTATCAGTACTACACATCATGCGGCGGCCTTGTCGGCTATGACGACGGCGCCAACATCTTCAACTCCAGCGCGACAGGCAACGCGACGTGCAAATGGGCAGCCGGCGGCCTCATCGGCACCGTGTATGCGCGCGGCATCCGCGTCGAGAACTGCGTCGCTTTCGGCACGGCCAAGATCACCGAGGGCGGCGAATCCGCAGGCAGCCTCATCGGCTATACGCAGGTGGCAGTAAACGTGGATCAATGCGCGGCATACGGCGATGCGCTCGGCGCCATCGAGACCGGCGTCGTCATCGGGCAAAACAATTCCGCATCTAACATCGCCAACAGCGTCTTCGGCGGCCTCTCGAAAGGCACCACGCGCTCCGGCGCACTTTTCGGCTATAACGCCGGCACCCCCTCGACGAGCAATATCTACTATTGGGACGGCAACAAGCAGGAGAAGATTGTCGGACAGGGCGCGCTTGGCAACTATTCGACTTACTTCAAGTTCGGATACACAGAAAACGTGGCAACGCTGAGCGACAGCCCGAGCGATGCCCTCGTAGACGTGCTCAACGCCAGCAGCAGCAACGTCTGGACAAGCGCCAAGTGCAAGCTCGCGTCCGGCCCTAATACTGAAGAGGAATACACGATCCCGATCATCAAGGGCCTCACGTTTGCGCACTGCAAATAAAAAGGCGATGCCGTATGCCGCCAGAAGCGGCATAGGCAGCGCGGGCGCGCGTATCGGACAACGGCCGAAAGCGCGCCAAACGCGCACAGACAAACTCAAACAAATATAGTTCCAGAGCAAATCGCAAACTTGCAACAATTCCAGACATGCGATACAATACGAACGAGCATGCAGCACTGGAGTGTCTGCTTTCACGTTCCCCAAATGGAGTTCCGTCATGACCAAGGTTGAGCTTAAAAACGATCCCAAGTCTGATAAGAGAAAACAAAGCGTATATTTCCCGGTCGATATGCTCGACGAGATTCAGAAAGAAGCGCTTCGCCAGGACAGGACAGTGTCCTGGATCGTCCAGAGAGCGTGGAAGATCGCGCGTGATGAAATCCTGCTCTATCCGTCCATCAATGACCCCTCAGGGGATGAGGCGTCCGCCCCGGTCACTGAAGAAAAATTCTGACAATTGAGCGGTCCCGCCTGACCGCAAACCTCTCCACGAGCCTGCGTCAGCCAAGCGGGCCATTTCAAGCCGGTTTGCGCAGCATGCTTGGCTGCGCGGGACGCTTGCCTGCGAATGGACGCAAGTGTTGATCGCGCTGATGCATTTTTTTCCAGACCTCTCGCATTTTGCAGTCCAGACGGGCTATTCCCCCCAGATGCTTCAGTGGGGCTTCGAACGGATGCGCGCGCACTGGAACCGGGATGAAATCGAGCAGTTCTTTGCTCAGGAATGCCCTGATATCCGCGCGGAAGATATCCCCGAGCTTCTATCCCCGGAAACGAGCCTCTCGCGCAGGGAGGCGATTTTTCCAGATCTGGCTTTCCAGTCCATGCTGATCGTGACGGCATCGACTGTCCCGTCGGCCGCATTTCAGGACATTTTCACGTCGCTGCTCGCGCCGATCCGGGTCACGCATCGCCCATCGGGCAACCAGCACGCGCTTTTTCAGGCGCTGCACAGCTGGATGCGTGAAGCGTACCCCGAGCTCGCGTCCCGCTGGACCCTCCTCCCCTCCGACCATGACGATACGCGCATGGCCGAACTGATCGCATCCCATGATGTCCTGAACGTGAGCGGCTCTGAAGCGACGATACGCCATTTCGAAACGCTCGCGGCACTTGCCGAACGCAAGCCGCACATCATCGCGCATGGGCACCGCCTGTCTGCCGCAGCTATTTTCCGGCATGACATCCCGGAACTCACGACATCTGATTATGACGCGCTGGCGCTCGATGCCTCGGTCTGGGACCAGACCGGCTGCCTTTCCCCAAAGTTCGTGTTTTTTGAAGGCAGCATGACGGAAGCCGAAACTTTCGCGCGCGCGCTGTGCTCAAGTTTTGACCGAGTCGCCGAAACACTCCCGGAACTCGAGCCAGAAAGCGCGCAGCTCGCAGCCTTGAACAGCGCCTGCCTGATGGCGAGATTTGATGGCGCAAGTATTTTCAAGGCACATAGAAATCATGACACAGTTGTGCTACATTCAGGGAATGCAGCGTTGCGGCCTGTCTTGCAGCCTCGGACGCTCAATATCTGTCCCGTCGAAAACGCGATCGAAGCCGCACTGCGGTATATCCCGGTCGGTCAGGCGATGGCTTCACGGATGCCGCTCCCCTCAGATGTCGAATCCCTGCTGCGGGAACATTCGGGATTTAACTATTTCGCAAGATTTGGAAAAATGCAGGATCCGCCGCTCACCTGGCTGCACGATGGCATCGGAACGGTCAAGCCCCTGCTTTCATAGAGGAAATGATATGAAAAAATTGATGTTCAAGCACATCATCGCCATTCTGCTCACGGGTGCCGCGCTTTCTGTGAGTGCCTGCAACGACGAAAAGCCCAAACCCGAAGACCCGGAAATCACCGATCCCACAGATTGCGAAAATCCGGACGATCCAGCATGCAGCACTGACCCGTGCGTCAAAGACCCCGACTCCACGGAATGCAAGCAGCAGAATGACCCGTGCGCCAAAGATCCCGACTCCACGGCGTGCAAGCAGCAGAATGACCCGTGCGTCAAAAATCCCAACGACCCAAGCTGCCAGACAGACCCAGACTTTGTCGACCCCGATAAAGAAGTCATCCCCGATGCAGACGGAGACACAATCAGCGACAAGAATGAATGCCAGCAAGGCGATCCTGAAACCGGTGAAGGCTGCGAAGATACGGACGGCGACACGATACCCGACTATAAGGACGAGGATTCCGACAACGACACGATACCCGACAAAATTGAGGCGTTCAATGGCGGAGATCCCAAGCGTGCCCCGGGCAAATGCGGCATCAACCCGATTCCCGCATTCCGCTCGACCGACGCGGATTTGAACGAGATTTCTGATTCGCTTGAAGCAGGGCCAGACCCCAAAAATCCGGTCGATACG
The DNA here is from genome assembly GCA_017464085.1 of Pseudomonadota bacterium. Classification (GTDB taxonomy): domain Bacteria; phylum Myxococcota_A; class Bradymonadia; order UBA4248; family UBA4248; genus UBA4248. The sequence continues at coordinate 20,319 of JAFUEE010000183.1, read as the reverse complement.
GACAACGACACGATCCCCGATTTCTGCAGCCCGGACAACGACGGCGACGGCTATGAAGATGCCGTGGAGTTTACAGGCTTCTTCGACGCCAACGGCAAATCCATGATGGAATGCGCACCGGATGCAACCGAACCCGGAACGGCCGAAAAGCCCTTCGACTGCGACGGCGATACCGTCCCGGATTACCTCGATTTCGACTCCGACGGCGACACCATCGAGGATGCCTTCGAGAGCAGCGATGATACGGATAGCGACGGCTTCATCAACCGGTATGACCTGGACTCGGACGGCGACACGATTCCCGACAAAGACGAGCGCGGCACGGGCGACAAGCCTCGCGATTCGGACAATGACGAAATCCCCGATTATCTCGACCTGGACTCGGACAATGACGGCCTGCCCGACAATGCCGAAGTCTTCTGCGACAACCTCGGCATCCACAGCAGCACGCTCGCGGACACCGACAAAGACGGCCAGTCCGACCTCGCGGAATACGCCATCGCGACAGACAACAAAGCAGACCCCAAAGACTTCATCTGCAATGCGGACAAGAACGTCAAGGATTTCATCCAGTTTTACTTCGAGCTCCCGCTCAGCGGAGAGGAAAGCACAGACACGCTGTTCTTCACCCCGCAGATCACAAAGGCTGACGTCTTCCTCAATATCGACAACACCGGCTCGATGCAGGACGCCATCAAGAACCTCCAGGATCACTTCACCAAAGTCGTCGTATCCGCTGTGAGGGAGCGCGTGCCCGATTCGCAGTTCGGCCTCTCAATCTTCGGCGACAAAGAAGGCACAATCTGGCGGCTCGAGCAGGCAATCACGGACAACACCGATCTGTTCCAGCAGAAGCTCAATGCCGTCTCGAGAGACGCCTATGGCACAGACAACCCCGAGGCTGGCTATCACGCGCTCTACAAGATCACGTCCGACCCGTCTGTCGGCTTCCGCGAAGGCTCGCTGCCGATCATCATTCACGTCACAGATGCGCCCTCGAACAACAATGGCGACGTCAATGCACAGAAGGCATTCGAACAGGTCAACAAAATCGGCGCGCGCGTCGTGCCGCTCGCGATCCCGTTCACAGCCGCAGATAACAAGGGCGACTGGCCGGCACTCCTCAAGGCCGATGCCGAGCTGATCGCATCGAGCACCAACGCAAAAGTCCCCGTCTGCGCCTATCAGATCAGCGCTTCCCAATGGGTCTGTGGCGAAAACAAATGCTGCACGAACGGTTACTGCCCAAAGAGCAATAAACCGAATTGCGGAACCTATACATCAGGTGTTTCAGCAATCGAAAACAGCTGCACGCTCGCGATTTCATACGAAAACAAAGACTACATCTCCAGGACGATCGACGATATCAACTCGCTGGCCTATAAGACAGTCCTCGCGATCGAGGCGCTCGTCAAATATGGTTCCTATACCGTCTCCACGCGCGTCATCGGCACAGAGATTCCCGAAGATGAGCGCGCCAGCGCGGAAAAGACAGACACGAGCTGCTTCCTCTCCAAGATCGAGGCGCTCGAATTCGTCGCCCCGGAAAACACAACAGTCTCCGACTGCCTCAAGAATATCCCGACTGCCCCGGCAGACGTCGCGGGCGTAGGCTATAACGACAGCTTCACCAATTTCGCAGTCGGCGCCGCCAAGAAAGAAGATCCCAAGTCCAAGCTCACTTTCAAGGTCACCGCCAAAAACGACAACTGCGTCAAGCCGGCCACAAAAGCGCGCACTTACAAGGCGTTCATCGAGGTCTACAATCCCTCCACGAAGCTCATCTTCGACCGTCAGGAAGTCGCGATCATCGTGCCCGGCATTCCTGAGGAAAAGATCAACTGATATTAAAAAAATATTGACAGCATAAGGGCGGCGCGTTATAAGGCGCGCCGTTCCGGATGTCGCATCCGGACGACATGTAAGCCAGTGTAGCTCAGCTGGTAGAGCGGCGCATTCGTAATGCGCAGGTCCTCGGTTCGAGTCCGAGCACTGGCTTTTATCTTTACATGTCATCACAGGCGCGTGAGCGCAAATGCCAGTGTAGCTCAGCTGGTAGAGCGGCGCATTCGTAATGCGCAGGTCCTCGGTTCGAGTCCGAGCACTGGCTTTAAAGGCGTTTCCTCAAGAAACGCCTTTTCTGCATTTTGGGTTCTCCCCAGCCTCGAGTTTTGCTTTCCCCCGTCTTTCGCACTCTGAAGGCACCCAAATTCACACATCCTTCATAGCCCCAAATGCCCCGGCATGGCGCAGGGCTGCCGTTTGCTCGCCACGCACACTGCGACATCCCCGTCCCAGCCTTGACAGGCTGAATGTTTTTTGTCCCACATGTCGGATATTGCACACCACGCGCGCAAAATCTGATAGTAGTATTAAAGTTTTACGCGCATAAAACCGCGCGCACAAATGTTGTTCTCACCGGCCACATGCCGTTTCTTTATTTCCCTTAACCAGAGTGAGGAATCATGAAAAAACTTTGGAAATTCCTGCTCGACAACTCGTTGCTGCTCGTGATCGGGGCAGTCATCGCGCTTGTCTGGGCAAACTGCGGGGAGGCAGCAAACCACCTCTACCACAACATCCTGCACGCCCATTTCAGCTTCATGGATAACACGATCTACGGCACCGACATCGGTGACGGCAGCGGCATGAAGCACTTTGACCTGCACTTCTTCATCAATGACTTCCTGATGGCCTTCTTCTTCATGGCTGCCGGCAAGGAAGTCTTTGAAGCGACATTCCCCGGCGGCGCGCTCCACAACCCGAAACAGGCAGCGACCCCGCTCATCGCGACAGCCGGCGGCGTCCTCGGGCCGATCGGCGTCTATCTGCTCATCGCATTGCTTTTCCACGGCACATTCGGCTACGAGATGGGCACCGGCACCCCCAACGACCTGATGCACGGCTGGGCCGTCCCCACGGCGACAGATATCGCGTTCAGCGCCATGATCGCGCGCATCATCTTTGGCGGCAAGCACCCCGCAGTCCCGTTCCTTCTGCTGCTCGCGATCGCAGACGATGCCGTCGGCCTCGTCATCATCGCAGTCGCGTTCGGCTCCGGCTTCGGCATCAATACGCTCATCGGCCTTGGCGCAGTCGTCGTGCTGATGTGCATCGGCTACTTTCTGTTCAACAAAAAGCTCGGCTGGAACAGCTGGGTGCCCTATTTCTTCCTCATGCTTCTGAGCTGGCTCTGCTTCGGTTATGCCGGCATCCACTGCTCGCTCGGCTTCATCCCCATCGTTGTCTGCATGCCGCACGCGGCTGAGGACGACGGCGTCCACTCGGATGACGAACGCGGCAAAGACGACGCGCTCAACAAGCTCCAGACAGCCTTCTATGTCCCGACAGAAATCATCCTCGGCCTGTTCGGCTGGGCCAGCGCCGGTGTCGCATTCACGACGATCGGCTTCCCGACCGCCTGTGTCGCGCTCGCGCTCATCATCGGCAAAATGGTCGGCATCTTCACGTTCGGCGGCATTTCCGGCAAGATTCTCGGCCTGCCCGCAGGCATGAGCTACAAAGACCTGCTCGTCCTCGGCTCTGCAGCCGGCATCGGCTTCACCGTCGCGCTCTTCGTGGCCGGCGTCGCATTCCCCGATGGCGACACGAAGGATGCCGCCAAACTTGGCGCACTGCTCTCCCTGGGCAGCATGGTCGTCGCGTTCGCACTCTCCAAGATCTGCAAGACCGAACGACGCGCCTGATTTTTTCAAGCACTCCCCTATCGCCGCCCTGCGGCGATACGGCTCGCAAGCCGCCTATGCCCGCCGGGCATACGGCGGCTTTTTTATACTCTGTTCACATCCCTGGAGTGTTTTGTTGCCCATTTGCAACTTTGCCTTACGAAACCACCTTCCCCGGGGTTACGGATCGCCCTTGAGCGCTGACAAATTGCTAATTGCTAATTGCCTAAAATCGGTTGACGCAAATCCTGTTCGCGGTAATATAGATATGTCTTGGTTTCATCACAGCCCGACTCATTTCTGGATTGATTATGCCTCCCGAACAAAAACCACTGACCGATTACCAAAATGTCATTTCCTCCGAGATGGACCTCAAGGATCACATCAGAAGCGGTTCGCTTGACGGCTTCGCGATTCGCGATGTCCTGGTCAAGAACACATCGTTTGCGGAGAAACATTTCACAAATGTCCTCATCCACAAAATCACCGCAAACAACGCGAGCTTTGATGAATTTGAGGGCAAAGCCCTTCAGATGACAGCAGGCGATATCTGCCGGTCTTCTTTCAGATTTGCGGAATTTGACGAGCTGAACATGCTCAACTGCCAGGCGCGCGAATGCGGATTCGATCAGGCTTATATCCAGAATTCGAGCATTTTCAGCTCTGAGCTGCCAAATGTCTCCTTCTGCAACGCCAAAATCGTCAAGACACAGTTCCAGGATACGAACATGTACGGCGCGCGCTTCGAAAATGCCTTCATCGCGCAGAGCCAGTTCACCTGTTCAAACAACGGCCAGGCCGAGCTCAGCCGCGCCATGTTCAGACGCGCAATGATTCTGGACTCTTCCCTGAAAGACGCCAATCTCTTTGCCGCCAATTTTGCTGATGCCATCCTGATCCGCGTCGATCTTCGCGGGGCAAACCTCGCCTGGGCCGACATGCGCGGCGCAGTCCTCATCGACTGCAAATACTATCAGGACGACATGGCAAACGTTCAGCGCTGACATTACGATCAATCACATTTTTCGGCCGTCCGGCAACACCCCGGCGGCTGCGGTTTCTCTCTTTCAAATACACGGACAAGGATCCATCATGGCCTCGAATGCACAACATCAGGAAATCAGAGCCGCCCTCGAACGGTACTCCAAAGAGGAACTCATTGACCTTATGGAGCACCTGCTCCGCATCTATGTGCTCAATGAACCCGTCAAACTCGATTCGGCCGTGAGCAAACCCGAAACGATGCGCGACCTCTCGGGCTACACGTTCTCGCAGCTGCTCGTTCAGCTCCAGAACAGTCTCGATCTCGACGAGCTCGGCAAATTCCGAGTCACCCCCTATACCGTCTATGTCTCCATCGGGGAAGCCGAATTTGACCTCAATGGCCCGACACCGACACTCGCGCGCGAAAGCGCGCCCGAAGAGTCATCCGCCTCTGGTTCGCCGCTCGATGACGAAGACGAGATGAGCCCGGCTGAGCGCATGGATGCACTCGACAACAAGCCCTGGCGCAGCGCGCCGCGGCCGGTCCAGGCGCCAGTATCCAAGGTTGAGACGCCCTCCATGGCCGATCTCTTCGCAGACAACAAAGGACCGAGCGACCGCGGCTTCTTTATGTTCGATGACGCCCCGACACGCGCCGAAGAAGATGATGATGACCTCGATGCCCCGCCCCCCATCGCGGATGTCGCGCCCGGCGACGATCCCCAGGTCTCCAGCAGCTCAAACGACTTCGCCAAAGCCGCCGCCGCACGCGAAGAAGCACCTGAAGTTCCCGCAAAGGCACCCGAACTCGCTGCAGGCGACAAACAGATCGATCCTTCCAATCGCTTCGCAAGCCTTGATCTCGATTAAACAGGAGCCCAAATGTCAGCTTCCGACCTCATTCGCGTCCAGAAATTCTTTGAACGCGGCCTGTTCTTCTTCAATAAAAAAGAGTATCCGGACGCCTGCACCAATTTCAAGGATGCCCTACAGATCAATCCAAACTATCTGCCGGCCCGCACGCATTATGCGCTCGCGCTCGCGGAGCAGCACAAATATGTCGATGCAATCAAGCTCCTCGAAGAAGGCAGAAAACTCGTCCCGTTGCGCGATGACCAGCAAGTCGAAGTCCTCAGGCTCCTCGGCAATATCTGCCTGATCCGACAGGACTACCGCGCAGCGACCTACTATCTCAAAGCCGCGCGCAAACTCGACCCGCAGAATTCCTCGCTGCGCCTCCTTATGGCGACTTGCCTCTGCAAATCAGGCGACCTCAGCAACGGCATCGACCTGCTTCTGGAAAGCGCAAAAGCAAACGCGTAAACGCAAACGCGCCGCGTGTCCATTGCAACTGCAATGAACAGCGGCGCGCGCCTGGCGTATGCGGCAGCATAGCCAGGACTGTCATGGCGTATGCGGCAGCATAGCCATGACCACCTAAAATTTAAGCGTAAATCCCGGATCGATCTCATCCACTCTATCGGATTGCTCAGCTTTTTCAGGATTTCCAGCATTTTCAGAATCTGCCTCGGAGGCCGAGGGCGAAACTTCTGGCGCTTCAGCCGTCCGGGCTTCCTCTTGCGCATCAAGATCCCCGAGCTTCAAGTCCATGCCAGGATCAATCGACTCCTGCCCGTCTTTCACGACAGGTTCCGCCATCGGCAAGACCGCCTTGCTCAAGACAACTGATTTGGGCTGGTCCGGGGAGCCTGATGGCTGAGATTTGCGCGGCTCGCTGTGAAGCAGCATCTCCGGATGCTTCTGCTGCTCAGGGTCCGCTTCGAGCTCAACCAGAGGCAGCCGCTCGCGATAGACCTTGAACAACAGCACAAGCGCAACGGCTGCCAACAGGCACTCCCCGAGCGCACAGAGCAACGAGAGCACGCCCCAGCGTTTGCTGCCCGCAGGATGCTCGCGGTAAGACCGCACGAGCGGCAAGACCTCTCGATGCTCGCGGATCGCAAGAAACTCCTCACGATCCGCCCCATATTGCGCGAGTGCCGAGACAAACTCCCCGAAACTCCCGTCAAACGTCTCATATTCAGGCACCTGGGGAGAATAGAACTCATTTTCGACGACATGACGGTAATATTTCTTGTCGCTCTCCAAAGCCATGAACTTGTCTGCATTCTGGTAAAAGGCCATATCACGGCGATTCTGCATGGCCTGATGATACGTCTCAACCGCAAGCTCCCCCTCCGTCACACGCGGAGAAATATACTTGTAATATGTCGCGCCCATGCCGATGCCCAGCAGCACGCTGGCAATCAGGACCGGCAGAAGAAGCCCGAGAATCGGCATGCGCCGCCCACGGATTTCGTCAATAGATCCGCGTATCGCAGCCGTGCCCGTCATCTCAGAATCATCCAGCATGAGAAACCACGCATATCCGATTCCCGTGCTTGCATAGATATAAACCGCGTATGCAGCGAGCACGAATAACATCGCCAAAATAGGCCCGGCAAACGGAATGATGAAAGCCATGCCAAGCGAACAAAAGCCCACGAGCACCGCATAGAGAAGCGACACGATGATGAGCACGACCGAAACCCGAATGGCGCGCAACGGATGAAGCACGCCCTGTATGCCGCAGGTCAGCCAATTGGCATCGGAATCATCGCCTGTCTGCTGCACGACGCCCATCATGCTGTATATCATGACGGAGATGAAAGCCACGCTGAGCAGAAAACTGGCCCCTTGCCCGATAACCGGTGTCGCGATCGACTCAGAGATGCCGAGCATCAGCTTGAGATACTCGTGATACGTGTAATTGAATAGCAGGAAGGGACTGAAACAGCCCAGTCCCATCCAGAATATGATCCAAACACAGATTTTAGCGCCTGCTTCCCTGAACTGCTCAAACGCCAGGCGATAATAAGTCAGATAGTGGATGCGCATATTTCAGTCTTAAATCTTAAAAAGATAGAACAAAATACGACTTTCCAACAGCCCCGGAATCGCCAACGGCCTGATCGCCAGCAGGCGAATCGCCGCCGTTTCCCGGCAAGCCATAGGCTTTGGTCTCATCATCTTCAGGATAGATGAAAGTATTTTTATCTTCAAAAGTCTTCGAGATGCTGATGCCTGCGATACCGACAGATATGCCGCCGCATCCGCCGCCGCCGCCGCCGCCGGAACCGCCATCGCCGCCGCCTCCGCCTGAGCCGCCAGCGCCAGCACACCACGCAGGCGCGATCGACCTGCCGCCGACACCACCTTTGCCGCCTTTGCCGCCTGCACCGCCGCCGCCGCCATCACCGCCTTTGCCAGGAATGCCCAGACGGATCTGATTTGCCGTCAGTAAGGGATCTGAGGCAAACGAGGCGATCCAGATGCCAAAAGCACCGCCCCCGGCACCGCCGCCCTGGCCGCCATCACCGCCGCATCCCCCTGCGCCGCCGCCGCCACCAGAACCGCCGATATCACCGAGCAGATTGCCATAAATGCACGAACTGCTGTTGTTGTTGATGGCGCTTCCCCCGGCACCGCCACCGCCACCGCCCGTCGCGGCCGAACCTCGCGAACCTTTGCTGCCGCCAAGCCCGACCCACTCGTTATCCACAACCGCACCAAGGGCATCCAAACAGCCGTTGCCGCCCACGCCATTGCCGCCATTCTCACCATTCTTGCCGTTCGAGCCATTCGCATAGCCGCCAGACGTGCAGTCATACTTGCAATAAGGCTCCTGCTCGGCATAGCTGTGATTGTACGAATTATTGGCACCGCCTGCGCCATCGAGGCCATCCCCATAATAGAAGTCCTGCTGCACAGAGCCGCCGCGCGATGTCGCGCCCGTACGCCCATTGGCCGACGAACAATGACTGTTGGCACCGCCGTTTCCGCCTTCCGTGTACTGCCCATCACACCATTGATCCGTGCATTCCCGACTGTCACGGCCATTCACGCCATCCCCGCCTGCATACCCGGAACCTCCGGAAGCACCGCGTCCGCCGTCTTCTGCCCGCCCGGCAATAATCATATTATTGGAGAGCGCGATCTGACTGGAGGCTTCTGCCATATAGACCGCATACGAGTTGCGACCATTGCTGCCGTCCGCCGCATGGCTCTCGGAAACATCATAGCCCTGAATCGTAAAACCGCTCAGAACCGTCTTGCGCTTCACTGCCGGGATATAGACTGACCCCGGATGTCCGCCCTCGGCAGGAGGCGGCCCCATGATCTGCGTCGGATTGAGGACGATATTGCGATTTTTGAAATCCGCGCTGTAACCGCCATAGATATGGACGCCCGATTTGAGCTCGACATGCTCCAGATATGTGCCGGCCGCAACCAGAATAGCCGTATGCTTGGAAGCATCAAATGCGTTGATCGCTTCACCAATCGTCCGGTAGGGCGCATCCATCGTGCCTCTTGAATCAGCCGACTGCGCACTGACAAACAGGGATGTCTCAATCGTGCCGTCCACGCCATCGCAATTCCGGTCGATATAGAGGCTGTCCGCAGAAGGCCATACGCTGAAAACATCAGGCTCATCGCTGCTGCCATGGATAGCAACACCGCATTCACAGCCGTCCGCTGCAATACCGTTCACGTCATAATACTGGATCTCGACACGGCAGACCTTATCCACACAGGTGTGCGCGCTGCTGATTTTCCGGCAGTCGCTGTCGCTTTCGCACGATGCAGACGCTGTCTCCCCTGTTTCGGCAACGCAATAAAACACCTGGCGATCGCAGCGCATGCCGGCACCGCAGTCGCGATCTTCGCGGCATTGCTTGCCGTATATCTCTTTTTCAAGCTTGCATCCCGTAAACTTGCAAGCATACGCCTCCCCATCGAGCAGGCAGGCTCCGTTCGCATGAAGCTCGGGCGCTTTCCAACGGCTCGGGCAATCCTCATTGCACGCACCGCAGTGCTCTTCAGCATTATAGCGGCCCTGCTCATCCTTGAAGTCCTCATCGACTTCGCCGTTGCAGTTATTATCCTGGCCATCACAGACTTCAAGCGTCAGAGATTCTGCGCTGCATGCGCTCCATGCAAAAGTGTCGCCTTCTATCTTCTCACACGTCTGCCGCCCCTGGCAGACATCGGTGCCCGCAGAAACAGCGCAGTTGCGCACCATGTTGAGCTTGCTGGCATCACAGCTGCAACTCTCCCCCTTGGGCACACAGAATTTGCCGCCATCCTTATCGCGGCAAGTATAGCCCGCAGGACAGCAGCTCTGTTCGCCGACATTTCCAGTGCAGCCATCATACGGGGAATCGGCATCGCAGCTCTGAAGGCAATGCTTACCAAAATCCCCATCGAGGTCCAGGCAGCGATCAGAATAGACATGGCAATCTTCGTCCGCCCCGCATACCTGACAAGAAGGCGATTCGAGCTTGAGACACGATACCGGATTGTCATGCGGATAGGGATAATATCCGGGCTCACAGGCGACCGGGATACAGACCGCAGCGCCATCGCGGACGATACAAGCCGCAGCATCCGCCTTGACCGTGCCGTCCTTGTCGCGCCTGAGATGAGAGAGCACATCCAGACAAGAAGCGCCGCACGATCCGCAGTTGTTCAGATCGACATAAAGATCGCCTTCTTTGAATGCCTCATCAATCTCCCCATTGCAGTTGTCGTCCGCACCGTTGCAAATCTCGCGTTCTGGGTCCCCTGCATCGCACGACCAGCCATACGAGCCTTCCTCCAAGCGCTTGCACTGCCAGCGCCCCACGCATCCGCCCAGATAGCAGATCGGATAAAGCGCCCCGTCCTCCCCGAGATCGTCGTGCACCAGCCCTGGATCAAAGCTGTCCACAAGCCCATCGCAGTCGTCATCTATGCCATTGCACACTTCAGCCGCAGGCACCGTGGCATCGCAATCGCTCCAGGCATATTCACCATCCTTGACACGGCAGAACGACCAGCCGGCGCAGATGCCAAATTCATTGCTGTTCGTGCATGCGCGCCCCATCCCTTCCTTTCCTGGACCGCATTCGCAGGAGTTGTCGCGCGGAAGACACTGCGCATACGACGTATCGTTATGCTCCACAGTCTCGCATGTATATCCCTCCGGACAAGGTTCCTGACTGCAATCGCGCGCGCAGACGCGCCCCTCGGGCAAGCTGACGCAGAGATCGCCTGTGGCATTGCAGTGCCCATCCACCGCACACGGCAAGCAAAGCTTTGCTGAAATATCCTGAACGCAGACATGCGTGCCGCCAGAGAAGTAATCGCTGCTCGTCCATGCTTTGCACGACCATCCTTCCGAACAGTCCTCTGAGGTTTCGCAAAACACTGAACAGACACCGCCGTTATCGGGCCCGATTGGCAGGCAGACCCCATCTATGCATTCGCGGTGACCGATGCACGCCTCCCCAAACTTGCGCTCCGGCACGATCCAAGGCTCGCGGTCATCCGCGACACATGCCCCCTCTCGGCACAGTTCGCCTTCCTGACAATCAAAACGCGTCGCGCATTCACACTCCCCGCGATCCTTGCATGTCGAACTGCACCCCTCCAGCGCAAGCGCGGCCAACGCGAGTAAAAAATACTTTTTATATCTGGAACTCATGGCTTTCCTCATCATGAAAACAGCACACTCAAAGCCTATTCTATACCTATCACACCTCCTCGCATAATCATAATTTATATACATCTCGCCAGGGGAGATTTTATCATTATCCAAGCTCACAAATATGGCATCCAGCGCAAAGTCTCTCGAACAGCCCGGCGGCCGAGCGAGCCGGCCCCCCCGTTGCGCGCGAAAACATCCCACACCAGCCGCGCGAGCGCCCGACGCGCGCCAGGCATATCGCCGCCGTGCATGGCCTGAACAAACTCGAGGTAAGCGATGACCGAAAGCTCTGGATAATCCGCCGCAATCCGGGCATGCCGATTCTCCCCAGTCCCCCAGAACCAGTCGCGCACAGCCCTGCTCTCAGAACTGCCGGGCACCGCCGTGGCATCGCGCTTGATCTCGATGCGCCGCGCGACCCCCTCGGGCAATGGACGCAACAAAAGCGCGTCATACATGATATGCGCGATGTAAGTCATATCCGCGTGATACATCATATCCGCACGGCGCTCCGCCCAGATCACGCCAAACGCCTCCGGCATATCGGCATCAGCGCCTATCCCATCCAATTCGCGCCAGATGCGTTCACGAAGTTCCTGAGCCGAATATGCTTCAAGTTTTTCAGGTTTCTGGTGCAGCCTGTTCATCCTTCTCCACGCTTCATAAAAGACACCGCGGAACACGGGCTGCGTGCGCGCCAGCACGCGCACGGCCTCAGGCACGCCCCGATAAGCGTCAAGCGCGCCGCGCATCAGGTAATACGCATAGAGCTTTTCAAGCGCCGCAACACGCCCGGCCTTATCCGCATCCTCCCCACATACAGCCGCATCCTCCAGGCGTGCCAACGCACACCCGTTATCCGCGAGGCAGTCGTTCCAGCGCGCCGACGCCGATGCGCTCGCGCGCGCGCAACGTTTCGACCATATCGACGAAGCCCCGAACGTCAGCATCACAATCTGGCGAGCATGCTCAGACCTGTGATGCGCGCGAAGATATGATTTCCAGGAAGCGAATGCGTCGTTTGCAGGCACGCCGACAATCTCCCGGAAATCCCCGGGCATGCCCTGCGAAAGCTTTTTGACGCGCGATATGCCGTATTCATCGATCAGAAAACGCACCCAGGATCCCGCAAGCGTATAGGCGACGCGCGACGGCATGCCCCAGAAGCCGTACGTCAGCCCTTGCACAGAGATTTCCCCAAAGATATCCTGCCTGCTCAGGATCGCCTCGCTCCATGTGTGGAGATCGTAAGTCTGAACCGGCCATTCCGCAGCCATCGCAAGCCCCTCGATCCATCCGATAGCCGGGAAGCCGCAGCCGCCGGCGACTTTGAGCGGCCCGACGCCGAACGATCCGGCAAACAGATGCGCCATCTCATGTCGCGCAAGCGTCGAATCCGGAGGCGCCTCGACGAGATGAAGCTCATTTTTCCAGATGCGGGCAAAGCTCGTGCGCTCCGCGCCGATAAACTTCCCCTTGTCCTCAGCCGTCGGATAGAGCCAGATATCGATGCCGCCGGGCGCATCCGGACGTGCCCCGAAAAAATTCTCAAGATAGCGGTATTCCCGCGAATAATCCCGAAGGATGCGCGCTTTCTGTGCATCCAGCGCCATTCTGGCTTTCGATCTCGGAATAAAATGCACCCTGAACGCGCCATCCTCCGGCTCGACAGTCTCCCAGAGCGCCTCCGAGACAGCCCCGCGCCCCATCGGCATCAAAAAGCCTGCCGACGACAGCCAGACATGCAGACCGCATGCAATCGCCAGCCCGACAGCCGGCAGCGCAAACCGCCGCATCGCGCCCGCTTTCGGCACCTGCGCCAGAAACAAGCAGGCGATCAGGACCGCACTGCCGACCCTGAACATCATCAGCGCCTTCATGACATCGATCGCCTCGTCATAGATCGATCCGGCAAAATAACCGAAAAACTGCCCGAACGCGACGAGCGGCGGCCAGTTGTAAAGCGCATAGGCTGCAAATCCGATATCGAGCGCGACCGCCGCGAGATAGACGATCACGCGCACCGCGGCAAATCTCGAAATCCTCGCACACCATCCCCAGACCAGCCCGGCAAGCATCAGACCCGGCAACGCAATCAGCCCTTGATAGGCCATCCCCTGCCCAAAATCGCACATCTCCCCGCGCATCAGCGCGACGAGCGCCATCACACTCCCCGATGACAGCCAGAACCCAAGCGCAGCGCACACCGTCAGTATCAAACCACGCCAATTCCTTTCGGCATTTTTGGGTGCCCAGATCGGCACGAATACTAGGCCAGCCAAGGCACAGGCCACTGCCGCCTCATAATCAAATGCCCCCACGAGCGGCAGCCAGGCAATGCCAAACATCACGAGGACAGAGACACCATATTTGATCAGCGCACGCATACACAGACTCCGAAAGAACATCCGATAATCGTCCTTGATCTTTCTAGCACATCCTGCGGCCTTTGGCACGCCGGCTATCCCGGAACGCGTCCGGGATACGCCGGCCGTCTCGGGCTATCTCCGATACGCCCGAGACACAAATTCTGTGCGCGCGTATCGCCAAAGCGATAGCGCGCGCCGTCTGCGTATGCCGAAGGCATAGCAGACGCCCCAAATGCACAAAACATGAAATATATCCTCACTGAACATCGCCAGAACACTGAATTTTCATGATTTGCGCGCTCGACAGCTTACATTTTTACATTCATCAAACATTCAATCATTCCCAATATTATCCATGAAGCATCCATACGCTCAGACATCATCAGGCGACAGAAAGGCCGTCATGAGATAAATTTCAGAATCAACAAGCGCGTGGGCAGGCGCTAAAATTTATATATTTCCAACGATATTATTTCCTCGTTTTCATAGGATATGATAAAATTTTGGGGCCTTTTTCTATTCCACCAAAGAGAGGAGGAAATATGCGAAAGAAATGGCTATATTTAATCGGACTTGGCATTGCTGCCGGCATTGCGGGATGCTCGTCCGAATCCGATCCGAACGCGGTGATGACCGAGTGCCAGGATGATTCCGGCATAACGTATTACTGTGCCGCCAGCGAGCTCTGCTGTAATGGCGGATGCGTAAAGGAATCGGACATGAACTGCGGGATCTGCGGCAACCGGTGCAGCGAAGGCAGCACCTGCCAGGCCGGCCTGTGCGTCTGCCCAGCGACGGGCACGTTCTGCTCCCTGACCTGCATCTCGTCCGGCTGCGTGGACACGCAGACCAACCCGAACCACTGCGGCGGCGAAAATATCGCGTGCAAGAGCGGCGAAGTGTGCGATGCCGGCGTATGCTCGACATCGTGTTCGTATGATCTGGAGAACTGCGACGGGCGCTGCATCGACATCGACAACAATGTCGACAACTGCGGCGCGTGCGGCAATGCCTGCGCGAAAGCGAATGCCACGAACAACGTAAGCCGCAGCTACTGCCTCAACGGCGCCTGCCACATCATCTGCGCATCCGGCTATCTGGATGCAGACGAAGACGGCAGGACCTGCGAACAGCAGGTCACGTACACATGCGGCAACGGCATCGTCGAGCTTGGGGAGACATGCGACGGCGCGCGTCTGAACGACCAGACCTGCGCATCGATTGTCGGTCCGGGCTCCACAGGCATATTGACGTGCCTGCCCGACTGCGGCGGGTTTGACACCACAGGATGCAGCGCGTCCTCTACCTGCGGCAACGGCGCGATCGACGGCTCGGAGGTCTGCGACGGCGTCAACCTTGGCGGCGCGACATGCGCCTCGATCCTCGGGGAAGGTTCGAGCGGCTATCTGGGATGCAACGCCAACTGTTCAGATTTTGACACGTCATATTGTTCTGCGCCGACGACCTGCGGCAACAGCAAGATCGATGCGGGCGAAAGCTGCGACGGCGCGCTTCTGCCCTCAGGCAGCACGTGCGAATCCGTCGTCGGGACAGGCTCGACCGGCAACCTGAGCTGCGCGCCAAACTGCTACGCGTTCGACCGCTCCAACTGCACTGCCGCCTCAGCCTGCGGCAACGGCATCCTCGAAGCAGGGGAGGCCTGCGACGGAAACAACTTTAACGGCAAGACATGCGAATCGATTATCGGCACGGGATCTCGCGGCACGCTGACATGCAATGGCTGCGTGATTTCAGCAGACCACTGTTCGGCAGCATCGACCTGCGGCAACAACGCGATCGATGGCAATGATGTCTGCGACGGCACGGCGCTCAACGGCGCGACTTGCGCCTCCATCGTCGGAGAAGGCTCGACAGGCACGATCACCTGCCGGGACAACTGCTCGGGCTATGACATCTCCGGCTGCACGGCTGCCTCCAAATGCGGCAACGGCATCATCGAAGCCGGCGAAGTCTGCGACGGCGCACGCCTTAACGACCGCACCTGCGCGACCGAAAACGGCCTTGGCTCCACGGGCACGCTGACCTGCAGCCCGGACTGTCTGAGCTTTGACGTCTCTGCCTGCACGGCCTCGACGACCTGCGGCAACGGCATCATCGAAGCCGGCGAAATCTGCGACGGCACGGCGCTCAACGGCGCGACTTGCGAAAGCCAGGTAGGCCCGGGCTCCACCGGAACGATCCTCTGCGGCTCAGACTGCACCTACCTGAACCTTTCGGGCTGCTCCGCAGCCACGCAGTGCGGCAATGGCAAGATTGACAGCGGCGAAGTCTGCGACGGCAAAGACCTCAGCGGCGCGACATGCGAATCCGCCGTCGGCAAAGGCTCCACAGGATCGCTCCGCTGCGGCGACGGCTGCAAGCATCTCGATACTTCATCGTGCTCGCGCTCCGATTTCTGCGGCGACAACGAGATCAACCAGAACGAGGTCTGCGACGGCACGACGCTCGCGGGCAGGACTTGCGCGGATATCGTCGGCTACGGCTCCAAAGGCACGCTCAAGTGCTCCGCCAACTGCATGGAATTTGATACGTCGCTCTGCACGCCAGCCAATCTCTGCGGCAACGGCAAGCTCGATCCCGGTGAAGTCTGCGACGGCACAATGCTCAACGGCGCGACATGCTCGGCAATGGTTGGCTTCGGCTCGACTGGCAAGCTGACCTGCAATGACACCTGCACCGCAGTCATCACGACCGGCTGCAGCGAGCCCAAGAAATGCGGCAACGGCATCCTGGATGATGGCGAAGCCTGCGATGGCGGCATCCTGAACGGCAAGACATGCGTGGACGTGGTCGGCTTCGGATCGACCGGCACCCCGCAGTGCAACGCGAGCTGCACCGGGTTCCAGAAGGGCACCTGCACGCCGGCCGTCAAATGCGGCAACGGCACGCTCGATACCGGAGAAAAATGCGACACGACCAACCTCAACGGCAAGACCTGCGCCGATGTCGTCGGGCTGGGCTCGACAGGCACGCTGACCTGCGATTCCTCCTGCAACTTCAACACGACGCTCTGCACCGCCTCGCGCGGATGCGGCAACGGCACGCTTGAAGACAACGAGGAATGCGACGGCAACGTCTTCGCCGCAGGCTCCAACCTCTGCAAGACCTACGCGCCTTCCGTCTATAAATCCGGCAAGATCACCTGCGATCAGAACTGCCACGTCGTGACAACCGCTTGCACGGCCTACTGCGGCGACGGCACCGTCAACGGCACCGTCGGCGGCGTCCCGATCAACGAAGCCTGCGATGGCGAAAAATTCCCCGTCAGCCAGAACACATGCGAAAAAGTCGTCGGTTCAGGCTCGACCGGCACGCTCGCTTGCTCCGGCGACTGCAAGTCGATCATCACCAATCAGTGCACGGCTGCCGCATACTGCGGTGACGGCAAGATCAACGCGCAGGAAGAACAGTGCGACGGCCTCGTCTTCGCGATGGGCACGGACGACTGCTCCGCTTACAGCGCGCAATATCAGGCCGGCGACAAAGTCAAATGCCTCGGCACCTGCAAAATTGATACAAGCGCATGCAAAACCAAGCCGTACTGCGGCGACGGCAGCGTCAACACCAACGCCGAATGGTGCGACCGCGATGCGATCCGGGACAACAAAGTGAACTGCACCGACTGGGATGCGGCGACCTACTCCTCCGGCAAAGTCAAGTGCAACAACAACACCTGCGAGCTCGACATGAGCGGCTGCGTCGAAAAGCCGACTGTCAAATGCGGCAACGGCAAGCTCGACGACAAAGAGTTCTGCGATGGCAACGTCTTCGCAGACGGCATGAAGACATGCGCGGAATGGTCTGCTGAATTTTCCGGCGGCTCGCTCAAATGCACTAACGACTGCCAGATCGATGACAGCGCCTGCGAAGTCGCAAAGAAATGCGGCAATGGGCAGATCGATCCAGGCGAAGTCTGCGACGGCAACAAGCTTCCGTTCAACTATACGTCGTGCAAGACTTACAACACCGCGCTTTATGAAAAAGGCACGATCAAATGCAGCGCCGACTGCAAAGGCCTCGACCTGGGCGCCTGCGTTTCGTGGTGCGGCAACGGCTCTGTCAACACGAGCTCGAACGGCGTCGCGATCGGCGAAGTCTGCGACGGCGCAAACCTCAACAAGAAGACATGCGAAAAAATCGTCGGCACTGGTTCCACAGGCACGCTCGCTTGCGCGAACGACTGCAAATCCTTCGACACCTCGAACTGCTCCGCCCCCGTCGTGGCCAAGTGCGGCGACGGCATCGTCAATCAGGCATCCGAATATTGCGACGGCACGAAGTTCAAAAATGACAAGAGCGCCTGCAATTACTGGAACGCGGCTTATGTCTCCGGAGAGATGAAATGCACCAACGCCTGCACGCTCGATGAATCCGGATGCGTGTCGGAAGCAGCGCCTGTCTGCGGCGATGGCATCCTCAACCAGAACACCGAGGAATGCGACCTAAACGCCTTCGATCCCGATTGGAACACCTGCGAAAAGGTCGATGCCAAATACGGCGGCGGCTCGCTCAAGTGCACCAAGACCTGCGAGATCGATGATTCAAGCTGCATCCTCAAGGCTCACATCAACTGCGGCAACGGCAAGCTCGATGATGAAGAAGAATGCGACGGAAATGCATTCCACGTCGACTCCTGCCCTGAATACAGTTCAGCCTTCGGCTCCGGCACTCTCAGCTGCACGAACGAATGCATCATCGACGCATCCGCATGTATCGCGCATAAATGCGGCGACGGCGTGCTCGGCCCCGATGAAGAATGCGACGGCAAAGCCTTCGATCCATCGTGGGATACCTGCGTGAAAGTCAGCAATCAGTACAGCGGCGGCTCGCTCAAATGCACCAACACATGCGAAGTCGACACCAGCGCCTGCACGCTCAAATGCGGCAACGGCAAGCTCGACGGCGATGAATGGTGCGACGGCAGCCTCTATATCGACAACGCGAACAAATGCTCCGACTGGGGCTTTGCAAGCGGCACGCTCGGATGCTCCAAAACCTGCGAAATCGACACCACAGGCTGCCGCGCAACGCCCGAAGCCTACTGCGGCGACGGCGCCATCAATACAAATGCCGAGGAATGCGACGGCTCGGACTTCCGCCATAACATCAAGACATGCGCCGAATTCAGCCCGTCCATGTATGCTTCCGGCAACCTCAAGTGCTCGCAGTCCTGCACGATCGATGAATCGGCTTGCGTGAAAAAGCCCGTGCCTCAGTGCGGCGACGGCAACCTGGATGACGGCGAAGACTGCGACGGAAAACTCTTCCGTGGCGGCATCTCCACATGCAGCGCCTACAGCAACGCCTATATCAGCGGAAACCTCTCGTGCTCCAAGTCATGCAAGATCGACACATCCGCATGCCAGACCGCTCCGATCAACCTCTGCGGCAATGGAAAGCTCGATGACGGCGAAAAATGCGACGGCGCGCTCTTCCAGAACAACAAGTCAAACTGCAGCGACTGGGGCAATTTCGCTGCCGGCGCGGCATCATGCTCCGCCTCCTGCGAGATCGTCCTCACGAACTGCATCCTCGAATCCGAAACCGCCAAATGCGGCGACAACAAGATCAACACCGCCGAAGAAGAATGTGACGGCACCGCCGGAAACATCTACGGCGTGACAGCCTGCGCCGCATACAGCAACACATACACCTCCGGTAACCTGAAATGCACGAACTGCAAGATCGACACCTCAGCATGCACCAAGGCCGCAAACACCTGCGGCAATGGCAAGCTCGATGAAAACGAATGGTGCGATGGCAACAAGTTCATGGACGGCATCTCGACCTGCGCGGATTACAGCCCCTACTACAACGGCGGCACGCTCAAATGCAACGCGTCCTGCGAATTCGACATCACAGCCTGCACGCGCACGCCGGTCTGTGCTGAAGGGGAAACGCGCTGCTCCGGCCAGTCGCTCCAGATGTGCGACGATGTCCACAACGCATGGTACGAAATGGCGCTCTGCGGCTCAGGCAAAGATGCGAACAAGCCCGTGTGCTGGGCCTCGAACGGTGATGGCAACTGCGAAGCCGCGACCGATCCCGTCGTCGACCTCCAGTGGTGCAACTTCCAGTGGGTCACCAATGACGCGGATCACATCGGCTATGGCCGGCTCCTCGTGCCCACCGGCGAAGATCCCAACCAGATCCTCGCTTACATGGCATGCACGAACGACCTCTCCAAGCCGGTCTCGCAATGGACGGCGATCGACGCGGATCTCAACAATTCCTGCGGCAACTGCGGCGACAACAAGGAATTCATGACGACCGCATCCTACAAGGGCGTCGGCGGCACGAACTACTGCACGTTCGTCTTTGACTTCCTCAAACCGAACGGCACGGATATCTATGCATGCCGCCCGGTTCAGGACGGCCCCTCCGCGCCGATCCGCATCATCGAAAACAAGACGATGCTCACGGCCGAGCTCACGCGCTCGTTCAATGTCGGCTCGTGCAACGAGGACGAGGTCCGCTGCAGCGGCCAGACCCTCCAGATGTGCATCGACGGTGTCTGGGAAAATATCCAGATCTGCTCCGGCGCGACGCCGATCTGCGATGCTGAAAAGGAATCATGCCTCGGCCAGAACTGATAACGTCCACATGAGTTCGCAAAATCGAAAAAGCTAAAAGTGCCATTGGAAATCCAGTATGATGAACTTGCATAAACTCTCATCTTACAGGAGGAACCAATGGCGAGAGGTATTGATAGAACAGAATTGCTTGAATT
>JAFUEE010000182.1 GCA_017464085.1 Pseudomonadota bacterium | reverse complement strand
GCCGCGCAATCTGTTCCGGTCATGGCGCCGCCAGCCGCGTCAGTTGCCGCGCAATCTGTTCCGGTCATGGCGCCGCCAGCCGCGGCAGTTGCCGCTCAATCTGTTCCGGTCATGGCGCCGCCAGCCGCGCCACTTGCCGCTCAATCTGTTCCGGTCATGGCGCCGCCTGCCGCGCCAGTTGCCGCGCAATCTGTTTCGGTCATGGCGCCGCCTGCCGCGCCAGTTGCCGCGCAGCAGCCTGCTGATGTTCAGGTGTCATCTTCGCCGGATGTTGCTCAGACACCTCAGCCCAGGCAATCGATACCGGAAATGACTGTTGCAGAGGTCGTTGCGTCTGCTGAGCTGCAAAGCGTCCAGGTGCCTCCGATGATGAGTGAGGAGGAGCAGTTTGAGGCAATACTCGCTTCTATGAGCCCTGAGGAGCGCGCCGCTTATGAGGCGCACGAAGCAGAGGAAGCGGAGCGGGCGGCAGTGCGCGAGGCGGCTAAGATGCAGGAGATCCGTGAGATGTATGGCAATCCGAGCGATATCTCCATGCAGCGTAAATTCCCGGTGGGGCTTTTGATCGCGCTCATCGTGATTCTTAGCGGAATTGCTTTTCTGATGTACAAGGTGATGACGGCCGAGACGCCAGTTGACGAGAGCAAGACGCAGGCCGTTGCTGTGCAGGAAGTTGTTATGCCTGAGCAGAATCGCGCAGCTCCGCTGAACAAGTATGCAGTCAAGCTGAAGGTGTCCGGTGCGACGACGCTGATCATCAACGGCGTGGAGACGCCGATATCGGGCGATCATTATTTTGTGACAGGGCACAAGAATACGATCATGGCGTTCGGGGATGGCATGGTTCCGTTCTTTAAGACGTATGACGCGAAGGAGCTTGTTGCGGGAACGATCCAGGTAAAGCTCGAGCCGGCGGTGCTTTATCAGAAGGGCATTGTGAACTTCAGGCTGTCGAAGGAGATGACGGGGATACGCGCGACGTTCGACGGCCGCCGTCTTGGGTCATTTCCTACGAGTATCCAGGATGTTGTGCTTGGGCGTCCCCACGTGCTTGTGCTGGAAAAGGACGGGTATGCGCGGCACATGCATCTGATCTGGCCGGACACGGACGAGACGAATGTTGTCATTCCGGATCTTGTGACGGAATACAATGCGCTTTCTGGCACAGTATGCTCGCTGAAGCCGTTTCCGGTTTCGGCCATCAAATACGGTGTCAAGATTACGTATGAGGGGACGAGTTATGACGCGCCCATCGTTCCGACGCTTGCTCATGGCGACATCATAGAGTACTACATTACGCGCGAGCAGCGCCGCCCGCTGATGTTTGCGGTCATACCGGACGGGTTCGGTACGCTTTCGGTGGATGCGACGCTTCTGAGGGACTCGATCGGAGAGACGCTTGTGACGTTCCGCAGAGCGCCGAACAGCAATGTCCAGCCGTGTTTGAGGCGTTATGGAGAAGTCCTGTGTCCGCAAGTGGGCGTGGAGACGGTCGTGCCATCAGGCCCGGACTGGGAGATTTTTGGCATGGTGGGTGACGGGGATGATGTCCGTGTTCTGCGCGGCAGTCAGATACAGCGCCTGCTCAAGGATTCGCGTTATGCATTTGATGTTTCGCAGGACAGCCGTGGAACATTTGCCCTGAAGATCACTCAGGCGCAGAAGAATAAGCAGCCCAAGAAGTGAGTTCATCTGCGTCAGCAAGGCTGTCGATGAGAGGTATTTTCGGTCTTGAGGGACTGTGTGTTTGAGATTTAGCTTCCGATAGGCGGGGGTGAGGGATCGTAGGGAGAAAAAAATGAGCGAGCAGAGAGAATCATCGGCTGTAATGGCTGGCAATGAGATCAATCCCGAGACGCTGGAAGCCTATGAACAGGAGGCGGGGGACAGCATTGAATTTGGCGATGATGTTCAGGATGTCGTCAGTTTTGACAAGGCCGAGGAGGAACGGAAGCGCCGCGAGGCTGAGGAGGCCGAGCGGCAGCCTGTCCGACACCAGAAGGAAGGGACGCTTCTTGTGGGCTCCGAGATGCTCAAGCTTGTGGAAGAGATTGACGGGGAACGGAAGTCCAAGCATCGCGCTCCGCCTCCAGGGCTTGTGATCGGCATCGGATTTCTGATCGGGATTGCGATTATTATCGGGGTGGTGCTGTATATCGCGAAGACGGACAAGGACAAAGCCGAAGCTGACGCGGAAGCCGGCGTATCGGGGGAGGATGCTGCGGTTGTTGTGAAGCCGCGCGATATGCTGCGTCTTCCGGTGACTGTGACGCCGAAGTATGCGGATGTCCTGGTGAACGGAGTTCCGTTGTCGCTTGTCGGCGGCAGCCTTTCGGATGGCATTCCCGTGATCGATCATTACGACAACCAGCTTTCGTTCTATTCGGATGAGTATGTGCCGATGAGCCAGGTGGTCGAGCCGCATCATGATGTGGTGGAGAATCCGCTTGATTTCACGATGGTGCCGAGCGACGTGTACCTGCACTCAAAGCTGGTGATAAAGCCGCCGAAGAATGCGGATATTCAGAGGGTAGTGTATTATGTGAACGGTCATGTTGTTCCCACGGCAGACCCCCTGACCGTGGATGTCGTGAGCGGTTTTCCGCAGTACATCCATGTCCAGCATGGCGGATTTGGGGATCATCTTGAAGTGGTGTGGCCGACGCGCGACAAGGAGGTCGTGGAGCTTCCCGAGCTTCAGACAGCCTACAATGCGGAGCGGGTGACGCTGTTCAATATGGAAGTCCCGCAGGATTATACGGAGGATCGATCGTTCAGGATGAGCGTGTATTATGCGGATGACAAGTATGCGCAGCAGAGCGGCTCGATACGCGTGGAGAAGGGGGAGATGATCCGGATTTCTATGGAGAAGGACAAGCGGTATTCGCTGAACATGATTCTGGATCCTCTTCCGTTCGGTTCGATTCGAGTAAGGCCGTATATGCAGCTTTCGTCGATAGGTGCGGCGCATGTGAAATATGACCGCAAGTCGGAGAAGGATATTGTGATCTGTTTCCGACGCGCATCTGAAGCGGTATGCGTGGACAGGAATGAGGAGACGATGGTGCCGAGCGGGAAGTGGGAGCTCGTGGGATATCGCGACAGGGATGGTAAGAAGGAGTGGCTCGAAGGTGCGCCGTATGAATCGCTCGTATCAGATTTTGTGTATTCGTTCAGGGTATCCGAGAGTGGGAATCGCCTTTCGTATGAGATATCGGACAGGAAGAAGAAGCGCGGTCACTGAGGCGTGTCATGAGGCGCGGGGGAGGCGTGTCAACAGTCGGCGTGAGCGAAGCAAATACTTGTCAAAGAACTTGCGATGTGATAAAGGGGAGCAGGGGGCTATGTTTCAAGAAGGAGTAGCGCGATGAAAAAGAGTATCGGCGGAATAGTAGTATTGGCGGCAATGCTGTTTAGCAGCACGGCATTTTCGGAAGAGCCGAAGATGACGTCGATCAGTTTTGAAGACGACCGCATTGAGGGCGATCTGATGGTACCGAATCAGTCGAACATCAATGTCAAAGAGCTTGACGAGCTGTCGAGCCTGATTAAGGCGCGTGAAGATTTTGTGGATGAGATGCGCAAGACGGTGGATGAGCTCTGATGGGGAAAGAACGCGTGGAAATTTTTCATGAAGAGCGATACGGGGGTTCGTGGAATCAGTAATGGGAGGGTTACGACATGAAATTTGAGATTTTAGGGCCGTCGAACGAGGTGGTGCATGTCGTAGAGACGAGCGCCAATCCAGTTCGAATCGGAAAAAACGGAAGCTACGAGCTTTTTCTTGATGATTCGAGCGTATCGCGAGTGCATGCCGTGCTCGAGAAGAGCGGCAATGGCTATAAGCTTTCAGACCGTGTGAGCATGGGCGGGACTTTCGTGAATGATGTGAAGGTCGATCCAGGCAAAGGTGTGATGGTGGAGAGCGGTTCAATTCTCCGCTTCGGCAATGTGTCGGTCCGTCTGACGCTTGAGGATGCGCCAATTGAAGAAGAGGAAGAAGAGGACGGCGCGACGCTGGCTGTTTCACTTGACGAGGTAGAAGCGAGCAATCAGGAAGCGTCATCAGCATCAGAATCGGAACCGATGCCTGATGCGACTGCTCCGGTAGCGCCAGCGGTGTCGCCTCAGCCTTCAGTGCCGAAAATGTCGCTTTCCGGTATGGGGGCGGTGGGCGCGAAAGCCGCAGCCCCGGCTAAAGCAAACGGATCATTCGGCGGCTTTGGGGGCGGATTTTCGGCAGGCTCGTCAGCACCCACGACGACAATCATTAAGAAGAAAAAACGCCCGGTCAGCTTTGAACGTCGTTTTCTCTCTGCACGCAGCAAGACTGGGCGCGGAAATCTTGAAGTCGCGATGGTCTGGCAAGACACTGTTCTGAGCATCCAGTCATTCAAGCCGAAAGACAAAGTCGTGACGGTTGGGTCCGGCAAAGGATGCAACTACAAGGTGGAGACAGGCAGCGGCGCGTCAATTTCAATCGCGCAATATGTCGGAAATCACTGGGAGCTGCTGTTCAACAATTCGTTTGACGGCTTTGTGCTGATTGGCGACAACAAATATGAGTTTAAGGCTGGCAGCAATGCGGAGTTCACGACGCCAAAATCGGCGGGCAATATTCTTGCACCGGGATCGCTGGCATGTGAGCTGACAGGTGTGACGCGCGCCAAGTATATCTTCGGTGAAGCATCTATCCTTGTGCATTGCGTCGATCCCACGCCGCTTGTGATGCCGCTGTTCGGCAATTTCCGCCCGAGCCGCTACGGCGCGCTTGTCGCGTCTCTTCTGATTCATTTCGCGCTGTTTTCTGTGATTCTGTTTGCAACGAATCGCGTTGATGCCCTGATGGTGGACCGAATTCTGACTGCCTCACGTTTCGCAACGGCAATTGAAGAGCCGATTGTTGAGGAGGAGAAGGAAGAGGAGAAAGAGGACGAGAAGCCTGAAGAGGAAGAGGAAGTCGACGAATCGAAACCGAGCGACACGCCTCTGGCTCCCAATGCCGCAGCAAGTAATGATGCGCCAGGTCCGAAGGGGTCGATGTCAAAAGGAGAGGCTCAGGCGGCAGCTCAGGCAACCGGTCTTCTCGCTCAGGCTCAGGCGATGAACTCGATGTTGGCAGCCGGTCTTGATATGCAGAATCTTGACAACCTCGATTGGTCGAGCTTCGACAGCTCGGCGGCGGCGGCTCAGGGCGGTTATGGGCTCGGCACGACAGGTACTGGTGGTGGCGGTGCCGGTCTTGGCGGGTTCAACAACGGCGGTTTCGGTCCCGGCGGTCCTGGTGGCAGCAACGCGATTCGCGCGGCTGGTACGGGTTATGCCGCTGATCTCGGTAAAAAAGGCGAGGCCAAGCCTGCCGTGAAGATGAAGAATCCTGAGGTTACAGGGTCGCTTGATAAACGTATCATCCAGAAGGTCGTTCGTCAGCACTCCGGCGAGCTTCGTGCCTGTTATGAAAAAGAACTCGCGAAAGTTAAAGGTTTGAACGGTCGTGTCGTGGTCGTTTGGATTATCTCTCCGCAGGGCGCTGTTTCGAAAGCTCTGGTCAAGGAAAGCACGATCAAGAACAAAGCTGTTGAGAATTGCGTCGTGAACTCCATCAAGTTCTGGAGATTCCCGGTTCCCAAGGGCGGCGGCATGGTTCAGATCGAATATCCTTTCGTGTTTGAACTCAGCAACAACTAAGGTTCTCTTTAAGGGCATCGGCAACGATGCCCTTTTTTTGCAGTGCCGTATCTGCGGGGCGTGTATGGTTTGGTATCAATTGAACAAGTGCCTGTTCATTGTTGCTGTGTCCGCATGCGTTTGGGGCATGTGTGGGATTGGCTTGGCACAGGATGCTTCTGGCAGCGCTGGCGGAACGGATGCTCTGGGGGCGCAGACTGCAGGCGTATCACAGGCGCAGGGCGCATCGCGGCGCTCACGAGTGCGCCGGACGATTGTGAACCGGGAGTTCAGCGATCGTGATAAAATCATGCTGCTGCTCAATGCGCACTGTGACTTTCCTTCACGTGAGGATCTCCTTCTGACAAGTCCCGAAGCTGAGGTGCATCTGCATTCGATCTTGAATGATGAGACATTGATGTATTCTGTGAGGCAACGTGCGCTTGAGGCGCTCGCGTATTTTGATACGCCTCAGAATATTCAGATGCTTGAACAAATTTTGGCGCATCCCGAACAAATCGAACGTCCGATGATGCTGATGCAGGCGATTATGGCATATCCCAAAGTCGCGCCAGAAAGCGCGCCGGATATTCTGAAACCTTTTTTAGCGAGCGACAACGACATGATTCGGTTTGTGACGATTTCGAGCCTGAAAAATTGTCCTGGAAATGCTGCAGTGGATGTGCTTCGAGCGCGTTATGAGGTCGAGGAAAACAGATTTTTCAAAATGCGTCTCAAGAGCGCGATTGAAGATCATTGCAAGAAGGACAAGGCTTGCAGACTCTGAATGACAGCCTCGGATTCGTGTTGCGGTGGAATTTAATGCGTATAATTTCCGCACAAATGCGCGCGGATGTGATAATCTGCGAGGGCGGCGTAGCTGTGGCTTTGCAGCTGTGAGATTTGTTTTCGTCGTTTGAGGATGAACATGGGGAGAATGCGCGATATATTTGTCTGGATTGTTCTGATGACTGTTCTGAGCGGCTGCAATATGGCTGCTGTGGAATCGAATGATCTGACAGAGAAAGGTGTCAGGCTGTATGAGCAGAAGACTTATCCGAAAGCGATGCAAATGCTTCAGATGGCATCAGAACGTGATCCCAGTAACGATCTTCCGCTGTATTATATGGCGCTGATCGATATGGAATATTTTCGTGATTACGGCAAGGCGGTCCAGGAACTGAAGCAGGCAACAGGCATTCTTGCGGATTCCGCGCTGTACTGGCTCAAGCTTGGTGAGGCGTATTATGGTTTGGCGGGACAGCAGGTGTTTGATCGGCAGAAAGAAGATGCGGATACGAGCTATACTGATTGTCTGAGGGCTGTCCGCGAGGCTGTAAAGATCGACAAATATTATGCTGAAGCATATCTTCAGCAGGCGCGGTGTCATATCGGGCTAGGGGAGTTTGATAGGGCCGCGGAGGCTTATGAAGAATCGATTCGTTCGAATCCGTTGTTGAAGTCTGCGGATCAGGTGACCGTGCACTATAAGGAGCTTGCAGAGCTTTATTCGGATTTTGGCTTTCAGAATAAAGCTGTCTCAGTCCTGACAAACGGCCTTGCCAATAATATGGACGACGGGCAGCTTGAGACCGTGCTCGGGGATGTGCTGGCAGATATGGGGCGTTACAATGAGGCGCTTGCACATTATGATGCGGCATATCGATTGCTCGATGAGAGCGCGGAATCAAAACTTTACACGCTTTCAGCGCTTTTTGGAGCTGCGCGCGTGAATTACGAGCTCGCTCGCCAAATGCGTGCAAATGGGGAATATCGCAAAGCATTCGATTATTTCGCGGAGGCAAGGACGTGGTTCACGCGCTATTCTGATCGTGCCGTGACGGATGCGGAGAAAATCCGCCGTGCAAGCGCACTTAAGAAGATCAAAGAGATCAACGAGATCATGAAAGAAGAGAACATCTGAGAGGGATGTGAGGAGCGGCGATGTCATTACTGGATGTGGTTCACACGATACAGCTTCCTAGCGCGAAAGCGCTTGCAGTGGCGATACATCCCGACGGCCGTCTGTGTGCGGCTGGCGATCGCGATGGCGTGATACATGTCATCGATATTGAACGTGGGGAGATTATACGCAAGCTCCGCCCGCACAATGAGTTCGTCTATACGCTTGCGTTTCATCCCGAGACAGGGCATCTGTTTTCTGCCGGCAAAGACAAGAGCATTCGCGAATGGGATATAGAGACTGGCGATTTCTTGATTGACCATGCAGGCATCTATGTCTCTGCAGGTGCGCGCACGATGGGCGCGCAGAAGCTTAAACCGACGACGCGCAGCCACAGCATGACGATCCTTTCGATTGCGCTCGAGCGCGACGGCCTGATGGCCACTGGCGGCCAGGATCGCAAGGTAAAGCTCTGGAAAAATGGAGAGCCGGTACGCACGTACGACTGGCACATGGGGCCTGTGACATGCGTTCGCTTTGAGCCTGAAAAACTTGTGCTCTATTCGGCTTCGCGCGATATGACGATACGCTCTTGGAATGAAGAGACAGGGGCCGTGATTCACAAGTATAGCGGCCATACAACGGAAATCATCGGTCTCGAATTTATCGATGCAGATCGTTTCTTGTCCGTTGACAAGCGGGGGGCAGTGATCGCGTGGCTTGTCGAGAAAGAGAATATGCAAGGCGTTCTGTGCGATACAGGCCGGGCTACTGTCTGCGCGCATAGGATGGACGACACGCTTTTGATGGGGCTCGAGGATGGCTCGATTGTCGGGATTCCCGCAAAGTTTGGTGAAAAAATAGACAAAGTCGCTCCGGTATTTGACGAGAACCGCCATCAGGTGGATGTGCGCTGCATCGCTTCGCACGCAAATGGCACGGTCGTTTCCGGTGACAATGCCGGAAAAGTCATTTTATGGAAGCGTTCATAAGATTTCGGAAACGATATGAACAAGGCATTTTATTTTGTATTAGTGGCGATGATTTTTGCCGGCACGGGGTGCAGCAAAAATTCTGAAGATGTGAAGTCGGCAGCAGATGCGGTCGGAAACAAGCTCGTTGCACAGGATTATGACGTCAGCGGTCTCGATCTTGAAAGTATAGACATCAATAACGATGGGAAGACCGATCAGCGCATATATTCCAAAAACGGCATCGTTCAGTATGTCGTGCGCGATCTGAACTTTGACGGCAAAACGGATATTACCGAGTTCTATGATGAAGCTGGCAGGCATACGCGCGATGAGATCGATCTCGACTATGACGGTATCTGCGATCTGATCGTGTCATACGAGGACGAGAAGCCTCTCAAGAAAGAGTTTTCTGTCGATTTTGAAGGCAACCGTCATGGCATTCAGTATTTTGATGCCAACGGCAACAGAACTAAAATCGATCACGATTATGATGCCGATGGCAATGTGGATGTCGTCGAATACTATCATCCTAACGAAAGCGAGCCCTACAAAGTGGACGATTTGAGAAAGAAGTGAGGGTGAGCGTATGAGTGAGGTGTCTCGCAGTTGCTTTTATTCGATGCAGAGCATATTTGTGGCATCTGATTTTCTTCAGTATGCAACGCAGGCACTGTATCAGGCTTATGATCTCGCACAGGCATCGTGCGCATCGCTGACGTGTTTTCATGCGCTTGAGAAATTTCCGGCAGTGATGCGTGAGATTCTGTTTCCTTATGCGGCGCTCGGCAGCGACGAAGTCGAGATTTTGAACGAGGTCCGCAGCGGGGTGGAGACATCCGGGCGTGCATATCTCGCAAAGGTGATGCAGGGCAAGGAAGAACATGTGCGCCTGAAAGTGGATTTCTCGCGTGATTCGATGGCAAAGTCGATCCTGCATGCGGCTTCTGAATGCAACGCGGACCTGATGTTTGCGGGCGCTTATGGCACGAAGCCGCACACGACGGGCATCATCGGCAGCATGGCTGCGACGTTCGTGGCCTATACGCGCATCCCGTTCTATCTGATCAAAGATCCGACACACCGAGGCAGCCACCGCAAGATACTCGTCGCTTTCCTCGATCCCGAAGTTTCGCCGCAGCTCTTGGCTTGGGCCGTATCGTTTGCGATGTATTATCCTGATTCCGATGTGGAGATTGTCACGCCGGTGCCGGATCTCAAACGCGCCGATCCTCACGGGGATTATCAGGGATTTGCGCCTGCCGAACGGCATATCCGCGCAGCGACGGAACATGTGACACAGCGCGCCAAGCTTGCGGTGCAGGCTTTGACCGTGCCGTTTATGTTCGAGGCGCATGCCGGCCGCCTCTCGTTCCGGCAGCATGCGCCTGTGATGCCGCCCGCAAGCGCAGTGCTCACTGTTGCGGATGAAATCGGCGCTGACCTGATCGTCATTCCGTCCTCCCAGCCTTCGCTCAATGTCGATAATGAACTTCGCGAGACTGCCAGAAACATTACGGAATATGCTAACCAGAACTGCCTCGTGATTCCGTCGGCATTTCTGGTCTGATTTTGGGGATTCCGACCGGTTTCCAGACACGGGGTTTTCGGGGGCTCCGGTTTTGGTTGGGGCTTCAAGAGGGCTGAAGGGCCTCGAAATGGTGATGTCTGATCAGGGCAAGATCAAGTGGATCAATGTATGGGTGATCGCGGTGTATCTCGTTCTGGCCGCCGTTCGGTATCTGCTGGGGCTGCCCTGCCTGTTCAGATATCTGTTTGGTATGCCCTGCCCGGGATGCGGCATGACCAGCGCGGTGATTGCCGCGCTGCACTTGGAGTTCGCGGATGCCTTTCGCCATCATGCCATGTTCTGGGCGATGCCCTTGGTTGTGCTTGCGCTGATTCTGCCGGCTCACACGCTTCCCCTGCATTGGGAGATTGGCTTTTGGATAGCGATGGGGCTTGGCTTTTTTGGCAACTGGATCTGGCATCTGGCCTGATGGCGCGCTGGGGATTGGGTTTGCAAATCACTGCGAATGATGTTAAAATTTCAGTAAAAGGATTCCATAAGTGGGGTTCTGTCGTCTTGATATGGCTTTATCATAATTTCAGGTTCGATAATGGGCATGGGCTGGAATTATGGTCACTTAAACATAATTCAGGAGTGGCGTGATGTATTGTACAAATTGTGGCGAGCAAATGAATGACATCCAGGATATCTGCCTGAAATGCGGCGTTAAAAAGAATACGAGCCATCAGTATTGCCATCATTGTGGCGAAATGCTCAGCCCGGGCACGCAGTTCTGCCTGAATTGTGGTGTCGGTGTCCAAAAGTCTTCAGGCGGCTTGGAGGGGGAGATCGGCGGTCAGAGCAAGGTCGTGATTATCCTCCTCTGCCTCTTCCTCGGTTGTTGGGGCGTCCATAATTTTGTATTGGGTGAGGTCAAAAAGGGCGTTTTCAAAATCTTGATGTCTTTCTGTTTTGGAATCAGCGTGTTCTTTGTCATCTATGACCTGATCAAGATCTGCACAGATAAATACGATATTGATCCCAACGGAGTCGTTTGATTTCGTTCGCTCGCTTTTGGCCTGCGGCCAATACGCTCGTCTAAAGCCGCTATTTGCCTTGCCGTGAAAATCACGGCAAGGCAAATACGCGGCATTATTTGTTTTTGTCGCGGATGCTGTTGCATGCCTGCGCTTGCGCGCGGGGCTGAGCATTTCGGTCAGGCGCGATTAATAAAGCCCCGGCGTATCGTCAGATAGCCGGGGCAAAGCGGCCCGTATGCGCGAAGCGCATAGGGACGTGTTCAACGTTCAAAAAATAGCCCTTATCTATCTGGAAAAAATAGTAATATACGCATGGTTGCTTGTTTTTTTTACTTTGTGTAAGGACAATATATGTCATCCGAATATCCTCTCATTGCTGACCTTGCGCTCATACTGATTGCAGCCGGCTTTACCTCTGTCATTTGCAAGTTTACCAGGCTTCCAGTCATCGTCGGTTACCTGCTCGCTGGGCTTCTGACCGGACCATATATTTCGATCTTGCCGAATGTGACTGATAAAGCGAGCATCCATACGTGGTCTGAGATCGGCGTCATCTTTCTGTTGTTTGCCTTGGGGCTGGAGTTCAATTTTAAAAGCCTGCTCAAAGTCGGAAAAACTGGCGCGATCACGGCTGTGGCGATTCTTGCCGGCGTGATGTTGGCAAATTTCGGGCTGGGCGCGATCTTTCAATGGAGCAGCACGCAGAGCATATTTATGGGCGGTATGCTCGCGATTTCATCGACAATGGTTGCGGTCAAGGCATTTGAGGAGCTCAAGCTCAAAGGACAGCCGTTTACGCATATCGTCTATGGTGTCGAGGTCGTCGAAGATATCGTCGCAATCCTATTGATGGTCATCTTGCCGATGCTCGCGCTCAGCCAGAGCGACACGCTCGCGAAAGAAGTTTCGACATCAATCATGCGCGTGCTCTTCTTTATGTCCCTTTGGTTTATCGGGGGCATATTCCTGGTGCCGACGCTTCTGCGCAAGCTCAAGTCGTATCTGAATGATGAGCTATTGCTCATCATCTCTCTTGCCCTCTGTCTCGGCATGGTGATGCTCGCGGAACAGGCAGGGCTTTCACGCGCGCTTGGGGCATTTGTGATCGGTTCGATTCTGGGGACGACGACGGAAGCGCATCACATTGAAAAGCTGATGGCGCCGATCAAAAATCTGTTTGGCGCGATTTTCTTTGTCTCTGTGGGCATGATGGCAGATCCGTCAGTCATCTTGGATCACTGGGGCATGATATTGCTTGCAATGCTCGTGGTCATCGTCGTGCAGCCGATTGCGGCGATGCTCGGCGTATTTTTGTCCGGTCGGTCTCTGAGCGATTCCGTGCATGCGGGCCTGAGCTTCGGCAATATTGGAGAGTTTTCGTTCATCATTGCCGGCTTGGGGATTTCTCAGGGCGTGCTCGAGGATTATCTCTATCCGGTCGTGATTGTCGTGTGCGTGATTACGACGATATCTATGCCGAATATGCTGAAGCTGGCAGATCCTCTGACCGAGTTTCTCAAAAAACGGCTTCCTGAGCGAATCGCGAATCGCGGGGCGGGGGTTGATGAAGATGCGCTTCCGAAACCGCCAAATCGAAAGGCTGTTCTGATCAGGCAGTTCATATTCGAGACGCTGATTTTGAGTGTCGTCATCATTGGGATTATCGCGTTTATCGGCGGTTATATCGAACCGAGGCTCATCGCTTTTGCGGAGCGCTTTGATTATGAGTATTCTCGTCTGATCTGTCGTGGCGCGTGTCTTGCGGTAATGTATCTCGGTGTGATGCCGTTTTTGAGCGCGCTGATTGTCAGGCGTTCCAATATGCAGCATGCATTTTTTGTCGTGCTGCTCAAAGGCGGCAATCAGAGCCTGCTTCGCGTGCTCAGCGTGATCCGAATTCTGGTCGTCATCGGGCTGATTGCATTTGCAACGATTGCCTATTCGCCATTTTCGTGGCCGATCAGTGCAGGCATTGCGGCGGTCGTGTTTTTTGTGGTCGTCTATTTCAAGGGAATGTTTGCGAATTATATCCGATTGGAACGTCAATTTTTGTTCAATTACAACGAAGTCGAGCTTGCGGAACAGCAGGAAAGCGGCAATCGCATGGGTATGGAGCTTGGATCTCTGACGAATATCAACGAGGGCGGCTGGCTTTCTGGCGATCTCTCAGTGGCTCGCCTGCGCATTGATGAAGATTCCCCATTTTTGGATAAGACGCTCAAGGATCTGAATCTTCGCGCAGATCTCGGCCTCTATATCATTCGTATCGAACATGGGGACAGCTTCTCTGTGAACATTCCTGTGGGCGATTCAAAAATGATCCTCGATGATACGATATTTATTGTTGGTAAAAACGATGCGCTTCGCGCGCTTTCGCGCGAGCCGTATAATATTTCTCAGAAGAAGCTTTATATTGAATCGATGCGGGCATTTACGAAGGGGGTATCGGATCGCCGAACCGATGAAGCTAATCTTCGCTGTATCGCCATTCCGATTCATGAGGACAGTGGATTGGCGCACAAGACGTTGCGCGATTCAGGTATCGGGGAGCGTAGCCATTGCCTTGTTATCGGTATCGAAGTCGATGACCGTGTGGAGATGAACCCGAGCGCAGATGCGACATTTGAGCCGGGCTGTCTCGTCTGGGTTGTCGGCGAATCTCAGGGGCTTTCTGTGCTGTTGGAGGATAATATCGGCGCTCAAACTGCTGATTAGTCATGAGGTGTCGGGGGAGGGGGAGTACAGAAGTGGCTTCTATTTTCCTTGGGCGGGTGCCTCCCCCACCCTTCACTCCAGCCTGGAACGGCTTGGACGCACCTGTGCCAGCATGTGTGGGCAAAAACCAGACATGCTAACTGCACAGACAACAATTAAGTGCCGGTGTACGTCCGGGCAAACACATCTCGTCAGACCGAATCTGCAAGCCATACGCCGTTATGTCTGTGTCTCAGCTGACATCTGTGTGCAGGGGATATACCGCCAGGCGTAGCAGACATCTGCATCGACACGCACTAATGATATATGGCAATCATCAGAAAAAAGTGCGCACTTATAAAAAAAATTGCAAACGACGTTTGTCGAAATTCAGGCAGGCTTTGTTCGGACGAGGGCTGGGCGACATTCGTTTTAGCCATTTGCGAAGCGTTGCAATGCGTGTGCAATTGCGTAAATCTGTCTTGTCTGTGGCGCATGCAATCGGGCTGGACAATAAAAAGGCTGCCGTATGCAATAGGCAGCCTGCGGAGGCGTATTCGGCGCAGCCGAAAAGCCGGAGCGCGTTTAAAGAAGGGCGTACCCCCTGTGGGGGGCTGAAGCGCATGTTGAGGTTGCGGGGTTAATCCCGTTCGCCATTATATTTTTTCCAGAAGCGTTCGTTCTGTACGTTGATCGGTTCGCCGATCGTGAGTGTGAGGAAATTTCGCGCGAGGCGTGTGTACCATTCGTCGCCGCAGATTTTGAGGCCTTCGAGGCCGCCATTTTTGGCGCCGGAATAGATGCCGATCCAGTCGGTTTTTGATTTGGAGAGGCAGACGCCGTATTCGTTTCCGAGCTGTATGAAGCCGCGGAAGTGGAATTCGGAGGGGGAGATGACGCTGGCGAGCGCGGTGAACGGGTTCATGTGCCGTTCGGCGTAGAGCCAGTAAGCGGTGACAGCGCCGGTTCTGTCAGCGCCATGAAGGCAGTGCAGATAGACCGAATTTTCGGGGGCATTGCGCATGACTGCCATGATTTGATCGATGTTCAGGAGGCGGGTCCTGAGTGGGAAGCTGTGAAGCTCGATGCCGAGTTTCTGGGCTTTTTTCTGGACTTCGGGTGGAAGCCTGTGGAGGCTGATGATGGTCTTGATGCCGAGCGCGAGGAACTCGTCGAGGTCAGATTCGCTGGGCATCGCGCCGACAAAGAATGTATCGACGTTTCTAAAATTCCGCGGCAGGGCTCGGGCATCCGAAGCTGTCAGGCAAAAGAGGCTCAAGGCCATGCAGATTGTGATCAGGCATTTTCTCATGATTTTGATATCCTGCAGGCAACATCCGTGTTGCGCCAAGGTATTTCTGACGCATTTTTTCAGAAATGCAATAAAAAAGTGTGTCTATGTGTGTGTTCGCCGGTGTCTGTTGGAGTGGTGTTAGTTATTGAAGAATTTTTAGGAATGGGATAGAGGGGAAGGGGGGATTTTGCAAACAGTTTGAGCAGTCCATGCAATACAATCCTGGTGACATTTTAGGCGGCAAATATCGCATCTGCGAGCGGATCGGCGGTGGCGCGATGGGTTCGGTGTATAAGGCCGAGCACGAGATCATGCACAAGACAGTTGCGATCAAGGTGCTTCATGGGGATTTTGCGCAGGAGGAGGCTTACCGCCGGCGATTTCGCAGGGAAGCGGAGGCGGCGGCGAAGCTCGATCACCAGAATATCTGCACGGTGATGGATTTCGACACGACTGACGACGGCGTGTCTTATCTGGTGATGGAGTATCTGGACGGGGAGTCGCTGACCAGGCGGCTTGAACGTCTGGGGTGTTTGAGTCCAGCTGCGAGCATCCGGATTCTTCGGCAGCTTCTGAGTGCGTTGCAGTGCGCGCATGACTGTGGCATTGTTCACCGGGATGTCAAGCCGGACAATATTTTCCTGATTCAGCGCGAGGGCGCGGATGATTTTGTCAAGCTGATTGATTTCGGCATCGCGCACATCGAGAGCCCGAGCAGCGATTATAAGACGATGACGCGTGCGGGGCAGATTTTTGGCACGCCTCAGTATCTTGCGCCGGAGCAGGCGGTCGGCGTGAATGTCGATCACCGCGCCGATCTATATGCCTGCGGCTGTATTTTTTATGAGATGCTGACGGGTTCGACGCCGTTCACAGGGAACAGCTATATCGAGCTGATGAACAAGCATGTCTCGGAGGATCCGCCGCATCTGG
This sequence comes from Pseudomonadota bacterium, assembly GCA_017464085.1. Lineage (GTDB taxonomy): Bacteria > Myxococcota_A > Bradymonadia > UBA4248 > UBA4248 > UBA4248. The sequence continues at coordinate 34,442 of JAFUEE010000182.1, read as the reverse complement.
ACGGCTCGATCGCGCAGTCTGAGCGTCTTGATGCGATCATCCAGCGGCTTCTGAACAAGGCGCCGGAGGTGCGTTTTCAGAGCGCGCAGGAGGTACAGCCGCTTTTGGACGAAGTGCAGCTTCTGCTGTCGTCCGAGATGCAGCTCTCAGCGGTGCCCTATCCCGGCATGGAGGGGGGCGGCATGTTGCCGCCGGTCTATGCGAGCAGCCAGCCAGACATCGCGGTGCCGCCGGTCTATGCGCGTGGCAGCCAGCCAGACATTGCGGTGCCGGGCGGCGCGGATCTGCGCCGGGGAAGTTTCAGCGATATCCGGTCCAGCGAGTATGCGGGGCGGAGCAGGTGGCGCAAGCATATCATTGCCCTGCTCATTGCGATTGTCGTGCTTGTGGCTGTCATACTTGCCAGCTTGTTCACGGATGATGATGTGTCAGAACAGCCAGCAGCGCCTGTGGCTGCGGAGGTGCCGGCGGCAGAGCCTGAAGCCGTGCCAGCCGGAGCCGCGCCTGTGGCTGCGGAGCCTGTGGCGCAGGCCGTGGAAAACCAGGAGCTCAAGCCGCAGCCTTACAATTACAGCGAGGACGGCTTTAAGATTTCATTCGATTCGGTGCTCTCTCGCGAGACCGGCATTCTGAGCGCCGTCGAGAACTATTACAGCATGAATTATGAGGAGGCGCGCGACGCGCTCGAACCCGTGCGTGAAAAGTTCTGGGAGCATCCCAATTTCCTGCGCCTCTATGCGATGATTCAGGACCAGCTCGGCCTCAAGGACAAGGCGGTCGCCGGCATCGAGCATCTGATGAAGCTTGAGCCGGAAGCGCTGCGGAATCCTTCCGTCGCGCAGATTCTCCTGAAATATTCGGAAGAGCCGGGGACGTTCGAGCAGCTCGACAGGCTTCTGACCAAGACGAATCCCCCGTATGCCGCTTATTTCGTCGCCTGGCTGATCCTCTACTCCCCGTACGACTTGTCCGAGGCTCGCTTGGAACACCTGACGGATCTCTATAACCTGCTCAATCCCGAGCATGTGCCTGCCTGGCTGAGGGATTCCGTCCGGCTTTGGGAGTTTGAGAAGGAAGACTGCGAGACGCGCTTGCGCCTGATCCGTGAAATCGCGCAGAAAGGCTATCCCGAGTTCGAGACGTATGTTCAGACGCCCCTGGACAGCTATCGGAGCCGCGAATGCAAGCAGCGCCGCCGCCGTGTGGACTGCAATGCATGCATGCGTTCGTGGCTGGACGCGCATCGTCCGGCAGGCGTGATGCTCGTTGTGGACGAAGTCGAGGACGAGCCGGAGCCTGCGCCAAAAGCCGCAAAATCTGCGTCCAAACCGGCGAAATCAGCTGACGCGCCTGTGCATCGCAAGAAAAAGGACAGCTCCCCTGCGCAGGGAGAAAAGCTGCCGCTGTGAGCTGAATTTTTTGTGGGAGGGGGAAGCCTCCCCCTGCGCGGCTATTGGGGAGACATGGGGCATGGCCCCGTGTCTCCCCAATACGCCGCTACCCCCTCGGAGGGGATAGGCGCCGCGAGGCTTGTCGCTTCCCGTTATGCCTCAGATCGCGTCGAAGCGGAGGAAATGCATCGAGAAATTGCCGCGGCCGTGTGTGATCGTGCGGAGCTTCATGGAATAGCCGAACATGTTCCGGAGCGGGACGACGGCATGGATGACGCTTCGGAGCGGGTCATTTTCGAGATTTTCGACGAGTCCCTTTCGCAGCGTGAGGTCTGAGATGAGATCGCCGATGTTTTCGTCTGCCGCGATGATATCGACGGCCATGAGGGGTTCGAGGATCTTTGTGCCGGATTTTCTATAGGCGTTTCTGACGGCCTCTCCGGCGGCGATGCGCGAGCCGATGAGGTTGGCGTTGCCCTTGGGGTCGAGGCCGATGGCTGTGATGTGTATTTCGACATCGACCATTTCGAAGCCGTTCGGGCCGTACAGCATGGCGTCTTTAGCCGCGCCGAGGACGGCATCGGTGACATCCTGACGGATGAACGGATGACCTTCGGGCAGCATGAGCTTGCAGACGAGGCCGGAATCTTTTTCACCTGGGATTGCTCTGGCCGAGACTTGGCCGAAGATGACTTCGCCTTCGTGGTCGCGTTCGAAAGAGGCTGTTTCTTCTGTCTCGCAGATGAGCGCTTCTTTGCAGACGACGGTCGGGTTGCCTTTTCTGACGAGGATGCCGAATTCACGCTTGAGGCGTTCGCATGCGACTTCGAGATGCAGCTCGCCCATGCCCCTGAGCAGCAGCTCTCCTGTCTCAGAGTCTTCTTCGAAGATGATCGTGGGGTCTTCCTCGTGAATGGAGTTGAGCGATTCGACGAGTTTGTCCTTGTCCTTGATGGATTCAGGCTCGATGGAGATGGACATGACGGGGTTGTTTGCTTCGATTTTTTCGAGCAGGATCTGGCTGGACGGGGCGCAGAGCGTGTCGCCGGTTGTCATGCCCTTTGTCTTGACCATGGCGACGAGGGCGCCTGCGCTGGCAGACTCCACCCGGTCCACGCGGTTGGCATACAGCCGGAAGATATGTTTGATTTTGAACGACTGATTTTGCGTGGCGTTGAGGATGGTGTCATTTTCGCGGAGCACGCCGGAATAGATGCGCACGAAAGCGAGCCGTTTGGCCTCGATCTGCTGTATTTTGAAGATGAGTCCGCAGAAGGGGGCGCTTTCCGAGCGTGAGTGCTCGATTTCCCGTCCTTTGAAGTCAGTGCCTTTGAGCGCGGGGAGGTCGCCCGGCGCAGGGAGATAGTCGACGATGCCGTCCATGAGCGGCTGAATGCCTTTGTTCTTGAGACCGGAGCCGCAGAATACGGGGACTGCTTTGAGGGCGATGACGGCTCTTCTGAGTGCGGCTTTGATCTGAGCTTCTGAGATGTCGTTGCCTTCGAGGTATGCTTCAGCGATTTCGTCGTCCGCATCCGCGAGCCTCTCGATGAGATTTTCGCGAGCGGATTCGGCTTCGTCGAGGAGATCAGCCGGGATGTCGCAGTATTCGACGCTCGAGCCCTGGTCTGCCTCGCTGAAGCGTATGGCTTTGCGCGAGATGAGGTCTATGATGCCGGCGAAAGCCTGATTTTCGAAGATCGGCCGTTGCAGGGGGATGGGATGTCCATGTAGGATTTCTTCGATCTCGCGGACGCATCTGTCGAAATCGGCGCCTGGACGGTCCATTTTGTTGACAAAAGCGAGCCTTGCGACATTGTGTCGGTTAGCCTGATACCAGACGGTCTCGCTCTGAGGCTCGACGCCCGCGACGGCGTCATAGAGAGCGATGACGCCGTCTAGGACGCGCAGGCTTCGCTCGACTTCGACGGTGAAGTCGACGTGTCCCGGCGTGTCGATCAGATAGATGTCGGTGTCTTTCCACTGGATTTCGTTGACAGCGCTGCTGATGGTGATGCCGCGTTCGCGTTCCTGGTCCATGAAGTCCATTGTGGCCTGACCGTCGTGGACTTCTGCGATGCGGTAGGTCCTTCCGGAATAGAAGAGGATGCGTTCGCTGACGGTAGTTTTTCCGGCATCGATATGCGCCATGATGCCGATGTTTCTGACGTTGTCCTGGCGGGTTTTGGCCATTTGAGAACTCCTGTGTGACTCAGTTTTTAAAGATCCATTTTCTTTTGCATCCAAAGACATCGCTGCTGGTTGCGGCATCTGCGGGTTTGGGCGTGGTATTTTGTGTGAAATCTGGCAGTTTTGATGAAGTGATTTCCATGCTTTCGACGACCTGTCCGAAAGAAAAGTCGCTGACCTGCTGGGATTCGCGTATGAGCTGATCCAGCGAGGGCGGTTCATTTTCCTTGAGCGAGGTCAGTGCCATTGTGGAGAGGTAGGTGTTGAGCTTGTCGATCTCGACCCGATAGAGGTTTTCGAGCAGGGATCTGAGCGCCTGGTTGGTCTGTGCGTAACCGCTCACTTTCATGAAAGTCCGCATGTCGGCGGCGAATTCTGCCGCATTTTGGTACCGTCTGTCAGGTGATTTTTCGAGGCCTTGCAGAATAATGCGCGAGAGGAAGAGTGGGAAATCCCTGAATATTGTTCTCGGATCTTTGACGGGCTGTGAGACGACGGCATCGAGGATGCGGATATCGTTATCTCTGTCAAAGACGGCGATATTTGTGGCCATTTCATAGAGCACGGCCGCGAGCGAGAAGAGGTCGCTTCGGGCATCGACGGCTCCGCCTTGGCATTGTTCAGGGCTCATGTAAGAGAGTTTTCCGACGAGCATGCCTTTCTGAAGGTCTTTTTCGGGGTCGCCTGTGCGCGCGACGCCGAAGTCGAAGAGCCGGCACTGTCCGTCATAAGAGACGAAGATGTTCTGCGGCGTGACATCTCTGTGCACGATGTTTAGGCGTTCGCCATTTTCATCGCGGAGATTGTGGAGGTATTCGAAAGCCGCGAGTATCTGTATGGTGATCCAGGAGGCGACCTCGAGCGGAAGTTTCATGTTTTTTTCGCGGACGCGGCGGAGAAGTTCATCGAGCGTGATGCCGCGCATGAACTCCATGACGATGACATGGCGTCCATCGATGACGTTGCAGTCCCAGGTATGGAGTATGTTCGGGTGTTCGAGCCTGAGGCTGATGGCGGCTTCGTGGTAGAAGAGGCGCACGAAATTGGGATCGTCGTTGCAGGAAGGCAGGATGCACTTGAGGGCGACGAATTTGTGTACGCCTTGCGTGACCTGCCGGATCGCGAGCCAGGTCTCGGCCATGCCGCCCATGCCGATTCTTTTGAGCAGGCAGTATGGTCCAAATCGACGTGTCAGTTGGTCGCTCATTATTCCCCGTAAAATTGTGCGAGATATGGGAGTATGCCGTCAAAACCGTTTTCAGTCATGAAATACCCGTGAAGTTTCATCTCTCTGCAGTACTGCTCGATGGCGACAGCGTCTCCGCTGCAGATGAGTATGATGATCATCTGCTGCAGGTCGTTGGATTGCACGAGCGTGGAGAGGAGTGCATCGGTGTCGGCGTTCGGCATGTCGGGATTGAACAGCAGGATATCAGGCTTTTCGAAATCAAATTTTGCGAGAATGCCATAGGGCCCTGTGAGTGAGCAGACTTCGTATCCGGCGGGCTTGAGAATTCTTTCGAGCTTGATCACATCTGAGAGGATGTGGTCAAGGATCATGACTTTTGGCATTTCTGATCTCCTTGAAACGTTCCCCATGCCGCCAGTGAAATGCGGGGGGCGCAGTACATAAGGGGGAGGCGCTTACGCCTTTCCAGAAGCGGAGCTGGAGCGCATGCGAATGGATGTGCATGGCATCTGTGCTGGCATTTGGGGCATATTGTGAACGGACTTTTAGAGCCTTAATGCGTCTCATGCAGCCGTTTGAGCGAGCATAGACCGGAGCAAGGGAATAGCGGATTTTGTCTAAAAATCAATTTAAGGATGTTGTGCATGGTGTGCGCTGGAGCTTGCGCCGAGGGCGTATGCGGATGAAATTTGAATGGAGTCGTGAAAAGTGGAATAAACAGGGGTAAGATTGGATTTTAAAGAGCGAGAACTCCCCTGATCTTAGGGGTATGACAATGGATGGCAGAGACTATGAAAAAAATCAGTCGAATATTTGTTGTTTTATTTCTTGTGGCATTGAGTTTGTTTTCAGTGAGCGCGTTTGCGGAGGAAGCGCGGCCTCGTCTTGGGATTGCAGTGGCGCCGCTTCAGGCATCGCCGATTCTGCTTCAGCATCTTCGTCTTTCGGAAGGGGAGGGGCTGATGGTGAGCAATATCGCGGTAGGCGGGGAGTTGGAGAGCGCGGGACTGTCGCAGGGTGATATCCTTCTGGCGATTGACGGTCATGCGCTTTCACGTCCAGAGGATTTGGAGGCTTATGTGTCTAAGCTTCCGAAGGGGCATCAGGTGTCGCTTGATGTGATTCAGAAGGGGGAGCATCGACAGATTATCATGAAGCTGGACAGCCTTCCCGATGAGGTGGTCTGGAAATACCTTCAGCCTTCGCGCGACCGGCGTGCGGGCATGTTTGGCCAGATGCCCATGGTGCCGCGTGGCAGCAGCCAGGTGCCTCAGGCGGGGGGCGGCCAGTATCCCTCGCAGCGCATGATGTTCAAATCGCTTGTCCAGACAGACAAGGGCGTGGTTTCCTCGACGGTGACGATTCAGGGTTCACCGGACGATCCGGACAGCGAGATTACGGTATCAGTCGGCAATGACGAGTACAAGACGCGCATCGGCGATATCGAGCAGCTTCCGGATGCGGCCCGTGAGGCAGCGCGTCGCGCGCTCGACCAGTCGGGTAATTTTTCGTTTTCGTTCGGCTTTGGGGGTGACAGCCTGTTTGAGGAGATGATGCGCCGTCAGCAGGAGCAGATGCGCATGATGGATGAATTTTTCAATCGCCAGTACACGGTGCCTGAGCGCGACTCTCAGCAGCCGCAGGGGAATCCCAAGCTTCTTACGCCTGTCGATCCGTCGGGCAGTCCGATTCGTTCGTGAGCGTATGCGCGGGCCGTATCGCTTGAGCGATAGGCACGCGCGGGCCGCCGTATCCCTTCTGCGAAGGGATAGGCGGCGCGGCATCTGCGCATTGCCAGCAAAAGCAGATGCGCATCTACAAAAATTTGAATGAAAAGCCGTGTCATGCGTAAAAAGAGGCTGTTCGCGAGATTGTGAGATTCGCGTAGAGAGGAAAGAGGTATTTTATGAAGAAAGGCATAGGCATCGGGCTTTTGATTTCAGCATGGCTAGCCTGTACTCCTGCCTGGGCGGACGGCATCGATTCTGTAGGTCTTTTGCGCACTGACTATGTCGGTGTTGGCGGCATCGACATGCCAAAGTTCGTGCAGAGGCGCATATATGTGTATTTGATGGACCTCTTTGTGACGAACAAGGGGTTCAAGCAGGCGCTTTCGGAGATTCGCGCTGCGGGTGTGAGTCCGGAGAAGATTCTCAAGCGCATAGTTGTGGGCATTCCGACAGACGTGGAGCGTTCAGAGCATATCGTGCTGTGGGAGACGAATGAGGACCTGTCGCAGTATAAGCCGATGATCGCGGCGCATTCGGATGCGATTGATACGCGCAAGCATAATGGGATGGAGTATTACGCGACAAAGCGCGAGAATGAGTGCCTTGCGATTTTGGACAACCTCATCGTGCTGGGCAGCGAGCTTCGCGTGAAGGAAGTGCTGGCCGCCTATAAGGAGGGCTATCGCGAAGGCCCGACGAACGCGGGCATACGCGCCGAGCTTCAGCGCGTGAACCGGCAGGCGGATGCTTGGTTCGTGTGGGGGCTGTCGGCGAAGGAGAGCGACAAGATCGGGCGCGCGGATCCGATTTTGGACAAGAGTTCTGAGGGGATTGGCATGTTGAAGCTTGGCGATATCAAGCACGGCAATCTTTCGATGGATTTTGTTGCCGGTCTGAATGCGAAAGCCTGTGTCGGGATGAAGGATGATGCATCTGCGAAGCAGGCGTCGGATGTCATGAATGCCTTTCTTGCGGAGATGGCTAAGGACGTCGATGTGGTCGAGCTCGGATTTGACCAGTTCTTGTCAGGGATAAAGTTCGACAAGGACAAGGCGGATGTGAAGCTGAGCGTGAACTATGACCAGTCGAAGTTTGACGCGCTTGTCGCGCTTGTGACGCAGATTGCGAAGAGCGTGCCGGGGAATATGCAGGGTTCGGGGCAGGGGGCTGGCGTCAAATGATGGCGCGAGCGGATTGAAATTATTTCTCATCGACCCCAACCTCAGGTAAGATAGAAGCGCGGATTATCGCGCTTCTTTTTTTATGCCTTATGTTCAGCAGACGTCAGCTATTTGATTATTTATTGCTGCTTTGCCTTTCGTCGGCCGTATTTCTGATATGTCTGACGCAGGGGGCGGTGGGGCTTTGGGAGCCATGGGAGACCTCGACGATACTTGCGGCGCAGCATATCAGCCAGACGAGTATTGTAGAGGCAGCGTTCTGGGTGCCTCAGGTAGAGGGAAGCTATGTGGCGCAGCCGTATCTTCAGCTGTGGATTTTGGCTGGACTGCTTCACTTGTTTCCAGATCCCGGCGCATTTTTGCTTCGTCTTCCCGGAGCAGTTGCGGGTATTGTTCTTGTCCTGCTGACATTTTTCGCAGTGCGACAGGCATCGACACGCCGAGCGGCGTGGGTGACCGCGCTCGTGTTGCTCACGCTTCCGATGTTTGTGCTTTCCGGCAAGTTCATCCACGGCGATGTATGGCTGATTTTTGCAGTGTCATTGCCGAATCTGTTTTATATTTCGGCGTGCTATGCTTCGACGCGGCGCATGCATCGCGCGTTTGTGGCGCTGACGGCGCTTTCGGTATTCTTGTCGTTTCTGTCGGGCGGTCTCTATGCGCTTGCGCTTTTGGGGCTCGAATGTGTCGTGACGGTCTTGCTTGTGTGGCATCATCCCGAAAAGAAGGTGATGTTCCGTCCGTTATCGACGCGATTTTTCTTGGTGCCTCTGTATATTGCATTTTTGCTTTCGGGGATCGTGTTCGGGATTCATGTGTCGGAGGCGCGTTATATTCTTGAGAATCGGATTCCGATGACGCTTGTGGAGATCAATGACGCGCTCGATGAGGATCGCGTGATATCGATCGAGCGCCGTGGCAAGCAGATTATCGGCACGCTTCGCGTGGCTTCGGATGATATGAGCGGCAATCGCAGCCGGAATTTTATCCTTGTCGAGACGGTGAGGAATCTGAATACGGATTCGACAGATATTTTTAATATCAATGAATCTGAGCGTCATGCATTTGAAAATTATCTGATGTGGCGCTTTCAGAAGAAAGCGCCTGCGCGTGCGCAGTCGGACGTGCCGCCGATTGACGGGGCGTTTGAAACGGCGTTCCGTTTTTTCTGGTATCACACGAACAGTCCAGAGACTCAGGCTTCGGCGCCGATGGCGCGTGTCGTTTCCGAGACGCCGGTGCGGATCCATCGCCGTTCGAATGTGAGCAGTTCCATGGCGTTCAAGTCTGCAGTTGAATTTGCAGAAGCCGCGCTGGATTCCACATATGTGCTTGCGCCCGGGGCGCTTGTGTATGTCACGGGTGGGGAGCTCTCGGAGCGTTTTGTGGAGATACGTACAGGCGACGGCATAGAGGGGGCGGTCGAAACGGCCAGTCTTTCCCCGCTTGTGCAGGAGCGTTCGTTTAAGTGGCGGTCCTGGATTGATATGCTGATGACTGGGCTCTTTCCCTGGGGTTGTTTTTTCCCTGTGATTGTGATCTGCGCGCTGATTGCGTCAAAGCGCCTGTGTGTGGCGGGGAACATTTTCAATGGGGAGTTTCAGTTTTCCGCAATGGAGGCAGCGGGGGAAAGCCGTTCGCCATTGCAGAGCCTGCTCTTGAGCTGGCTGATTGTGTCTTTGTTCGCGCTGTTTTTAGGCATCGAGCAGAGCGGCCATGATTTCTTTGCAGGCATGATTCCAGTGGCGATATTGATTGCGCTTGCGCTGTCTTCGCCGCGTTTCTGGCATGATGTACGGAAGACGCTTGAGGCGCGCGGGGGCTTTGTGTTGATTGCCGTGGTGTGTCTGTGCGTCATCGTGTACTTTTTCCATGTGGAACCGTTCCGGCTTGTGCGCTATCTGATGACTGACCCGCTGATGCACTGGGATGGTGCCGGAACGCGTTTTTTTGACCAGTATGTCGTTCGCATTTTTTCGTATGTCGTCATTTTTATTGTGCTGACGATTCTGTCGTTCACGCGTGCAGCGGAAGGCATTCAGGAAAAAGTCACGGAGTTCAAGGAGACCTATTTCAAGCCATCCGTGGAGGTGAAGTCCACTTCGAGCGCTTCGCTGATGCGCGTCAGCCGCGAGGATGTGGGGCCGATGCCTTATGCGCCTGTGATCTCGCTTGTCCTTGCAGCCAGCCTTTCGGCATCTTTTATATATTATACCTATCTGCCTGCAATCGCGGATAACTTTACGGAAACCTCTCTGATCGATGCGTATTTCCGGCTTGCGGACCAGTCTGAGCCTGTCTATCTGCTCAAAGGGGAGAATTCTCAGCTATGCCAGACGTATAGGGATTGTGAGCCTGGGTATGTCTGTCAGAACCGACACTGCAATATCTCCACATTTGCATCGTATTCGCTCAATGTTGCGAAGCCGGTCACGCGCTCGGAAATGGTCAAGGCGCTTTCACCGGCATCTGTGTCCCAGCAGCCGGCATTCTATATCATGCCCAAAGACATGCTGTTCGGGATCAATCAGGCATATCGCGGGATGTATCCGTCAGGGAAACGCAAGAATCTGACGGTTGTGGAGGCTGCATCCTCGCGGCTCTATCTGATAGGAAATCACAAGGATGTGCGCTCGGTCAATCCTCTGGATCAGTCATTCATGAACGCCTTGCCGGTCGAAGGTGTGTCGAAGCGGCAGGTTGCGCTCGAGGATGGCGTGACGCTTGAAGGATTTAAGATTGACAAGCTTGTGACTGGTGGCGGCAATTTGCTTGAGCTGACCGTGTACTATCGCTTGTCGCACGAGCTTGAGCGGACGGCATATTTTGCATTCGCGCTCGATGTGGCCAATCGCAAGCTCGAGTTTAAGAAGCCGCTTTATGGGGATCCTGCGCTTCAGGCCAGACTGCTTCCGGGCGATATCATTGCGGACAGGATCAGATTTGATCTGCCGATGCTTCCGGCGCAAGGTTCGATCGGCATTCGGATTGGCATGGCGGATCAGGGCATGGAGCGTGATCTCACTTTGTTGACGACCATTGATTTTTGAGGGGAACGTTGTTTACAATCGCACTAGTCATTGCCTATGAGGGGACGAATTTTTCGGGCTGGCAGCGCCAGGCTGGGGAGCGCACAGTACAGGGGTGTCTTGAAGATGCGCTTGGCCGCATCAACAATGCGCCGACAGAGGTGCGCGGCGCGAGCCGGACAGATGCCGGGGTGCATGCGGAATATCAGATTGCTGCATTTGATACGGACCGGCCGTATGAGCCGGAGCGGTTCCGGATTGCGCTCAACGCGCTGACGCCTCCGGAGATCATGATTCGTCACGCATGCTATGTGCCTGAGGGATTCAATCCGAGGTTTGAGAGCCGTGGCAAGCATTATCGCTATCTTCTGTTTGAGGGAAAATACTTGCCGCCGTCCCTGCTGCATCATGCGGCGCATGTCCGGCCCCTGGATGTCGGCAATATGCGTGAGGCTGCGAAACATCTGCTTGGAGAACATGACTTTTCAGCCTTTCGTGCGAGCGACTGCCAGGCGAAGTCTCCTGTGCGCACGATTACGCGCCTGGACATAGAGGCGGTTTCTGGGCCTTATGTTTATCCGTGTTTTGAGAAGGACGCGCTGATTCAGATCGATGTGGAGGGGACTGCGTTCCTCAAGCAGATGGTCCGCATTATTGTGGGTACGCTGATAGATTTCGGTCTTGGACGGCCGGCATCGGAGATGGCGCAGATACTCGCGTCCGGCAAGCGCGCCTTGGCTGGACAGACAGCGCCAGCGGATGGCCTGACGCTCGTCCGATCATTTAGCACGCTTGACGATATGATATTTGGCGCGTCAGGCGCGGATGAATTTATTCGGGAAGGACAAACAGCTCGACGGGAACCGTGAGTTCTTTTTGGTCTCTCCGGATTTTTACATTGACCTTGTCGCCGGGCTTATGCGAGTCGAGCTCCGTGTAGAGGTCGTTATAATTGGAGACGGGTTTGTCATCGATGCTGAGGATGATGTCTCCGAGATAGACGCCGTTTGCCGTCTGTGAGAGGCCCTTGAGACCGGCTTTTGCTGCCGGGCTGTTTTCTGCCACAGCCTGTATGACGATGCCGTTGATGCCGTACATGCTTGCGATATAGGCAGCGTCTCTGGGCTGGAGCAGGGATATGCCCAGGCCGATTTGCTGTGCGCGTCCGGTTTTGATGATCTGAGGGACGATGCGCTTGATGGTCATGAAGGGCACGGCAAAGCCGATTCCCGCATTGGCGCCGGATGTCGAGTAAATCATGGTGTTCATGCCGATGAGCTTGCCGTTTGAATCGAGAAGCGGGCCGCCGGAGTTGCCAGGATTGATCGATGCGTCGGTCTGGATCATGTCCTTGATGGTCACGCCGCCTGCGCCAATTTGATCTCGCCCGATTGCCGAGATGATGCCGGTCGTCAGCGTGTGGTCAAACCCATAGGGGTTGCCGATGACGAGCGCTTTCTGGCCGACGGCGATTTCGTAGCTGTCTTCAGGCAGTGGGATTGGTGTGAGCTCTTTAGCCGGCGCGTCGATCTTGAGGACTGCGATATCCTTTTTGGGTTCGGCGCCGATGATGCGCGCGGGATAGCTCTTGTGGTTGTAGAGCGTGACCGTGAGTGAGGATGCGTTTGCAATGACGTGGTAGTTCGTGACGATATAGCCGGATTTGTCCCAGATAAAGCCGGTGCCAGTGCCGGCGGGGACTTCGACGGCCTGCCAGAACGAGCGCTGGATCTGTTTTTGTGTGACATGCACCGTGCCCGGGGCTGCTGCATCAAAGATGTCTATGGTGTTCTGTTCGTCCTCGAGCCTGAAGCGCCGCTCTTTGGCTTTGAGCGCATTCTGCGTAGAACCAGTATCCGAAGGGCTGAGCGCCGGAAGGGCGAAACGTTCGACCTGTGGCTGCGGCGTGTCTATCTCTGCGCTGTGATCGGAATGCGCCTGCTGCATGGGCGTGCATGCGCTCAATGACAGGCAAGCGAGTGCTGAAAGCATAAGATGATGAACTGATTTCATGGTTTCTGTTCCTCATATTGTTCTTCTGGCTGGATGCGCCAGATTTCGGCCGTATGTTCGCTCAGTGTCATGAGGTAACGGCCGGACGGGGCAAACGCGAGCGTGACGACTTGCCCTGGGGTTGCAAAAAAGTCTGTCAGCATCCCGTTCTCGTCAACGAGGACCGCGCCTGACTCCATTCCGAGGGCGAAAAGATTTTCTAGCGGATGGGCCGCGATGGCGTAGGCATAGAAGCTTCGCGGAAAAGTCTTGACTGTTTCCTGTGTGTTCAGGTCAAAGAGCTCAGTCTTGGTCGCGGTCGTGAGGACGGCGGTCTGTCTGTCTGTGCTGACTTTGAGACGGCTGATATTCGAGGGGACGCTCATCAACGGCGTTTCGGCGTATGGGTTGTGCCAGGGGGATATGGTGAGGAGCGCGTTCGGGGTCATCGCTAAGATGTCCGTGCCGGATGGCGCGAGCGCGGCAGGCAGCTGCTCGCCATTGTTTTCGAAGACATAATGGTCGTGTGTGCCGTCTGCGGCATCGAGCGCGTAGTGGTGCTGTGTGCTGAGCGCGCGCAGCTGCGTCGAATCCCCGACGAAAGCGAGATCGAAGATGATTTCACCTGGGAACGCGGCTTCCCTGAAGGGCTTTCCAGTCTGTGTGTCGAGCGACCAGATGACGGACGTGTATTCGTTCGCCTTGTCGCGTTCTAGCGCAGCAAACGCGAGGAAGCGTGCATCCGCGCTGATGGCGGCTGCGCGCACGTTCGAGAGCACCACGGGATAGGATGTCGCGAGTGCGGCTTTGCCCGCTTTCAGGTCTGCTTCGATGCTGTCGAGCAGTGCATGGGCGTGCGCCTTGTAGTCAGGCCGCGCCTCAAGCGCGGCATGTTTCTGAAGGTAATGGCGCGCTTCCTTGAGGCGGTTGCCTTCGTACATGCGGAAGCCGGTCTGAAAGTCAGTTTCGCCCTCCGGCTCGAAAAACGCCTCTTTGAGATAGCTGAACTGCGAATCGGCCTCGACGCCCTCGAGAAAAACGTCTTTGGCCTCGTCAGGTTTTCCTGCGCGGTGCAGCGCGCTTGCGAGCCCGAAGAGCGCGTGCGGGTTGTCCGGCCCGAATTCCAGGGATTTTCGGTATGCTTCGGCAGCGCGCTTGCTGTCGCCTTCGATCATATAGAGCTCCGCGACATTGCTCATCACCATGAAGTCGTCCTGATTCGGGCATTCTTCGTACTTCAGGCGGGCAGCCTTCCAGTCGTGGAGCTTGGTCAGGGCGGTCGCTTCCATAAAATGGAGGCTTTGCAGGCTCTTCTGGTCTTTGACCCATGCGGACATGCTTGCGCCCAGCGCGAGGACATCTTTGGGCCGGTCATTCTGTGCATACAGGTCCATGCACATAAGCATCAGGCTGATGCGGATCTTTTCCGGGTCGCTCGGGTCGAGGAGGTCCATGGCCTCTTCGCAGTAGGAGAGCGCCGTGGCTTTCTGGGTGCTGTAGAGCTCGAGGATCGACTGAATGGTGGTTTTGACGGCATTCATGCGCTCTTCCTGCGAGCTCGGCAGGTCGGCAGTCTGGCTGCGGTTCGTGGCTGGGGCTTTTTTAGGGGTGACTTTTGTCCCCGATTTTTTCTTTCGGGACTGAGTTGTCCCCATGGTGTCCGCAGAGGGCTTGGCGAACGCGACCTGAGCGGCAGCCACGGGCAGGATCATCCACAATAAAATGAGTAAAAATCTGAGCTTTTGACGCATGTCTGACCTCCGGCGCCTATTAAAACGCAAAGCGAGTCGCGATTCAATCCCAATACTGTGATAGGATGTCGGGCGTGCGCTTTTGCACATTTATTTGGAGGTTTGTCATGTCCCACAAAGTTCTAGTCGTTCTGTCTCCGGGTTTTGAAGAGGTCGAGGCCGTGACGGTGATAGACATCCTTCGGCGCGCAGGTATTGCCGTCGTGACATCGTCCCTGACTTCGGAGCTTGAGGTCATGGGGTCCCATCATATTTCTGTGCGCGCTGACTGTCTGCTCTCGGCGGCGGATGTTTCTGAAATGACTGCGCTTGCGCTGCCCGGCGGGATGCGTGGCGTGGAGAATATGCTGTCCTCGGATGCGCTCATGTCGCTCGTGCCTCGGTTTTCGGATCGCGTGGTTGCGGCAGTCTGCGCGGCGCCGCTTGTTCTGGACGCCTGCGGCATGCTCGAAGGCCACAGGTTTACGGCGCATCCCTGTGTTCATGGCCGTCTGCGTGCGACGGGTCTGGATCCTGTCCCGGCTGTTTTGGATGGGAATATCGTGACGGGGCGTTCTGCGGGATGCGCGATGGACTGGTCGCTCGCGCTCGTGCGTTGTCTTCTGGGGGAGCTTCCGGAAGGGCTTGCGTCCGGTCTGTGCCGTCCTTGATATTTTGGGGGCGGCTATGCGCGTTTGCGCATACGGCCGCAGCAAAGCCCTATGCGCAAACGCGCATACGGTCTTTGAACTTTTTGGGGGCGGCTAAAAAAATGACTGCCGAGGATAAGATCTTGCATGAAGAACGGGAAGTTTGCGTGAACCCTAGATTTTGCGCGGAAATTACTCAGCATCAAGAAAATAACAGCCTTTAGAAGGCTCTGAGAGGTACAGCATGGAAAGCAAAAGATCGGAAATCATGGCATCTCTTCAGTCGCTTCACGGAACGATTGCCGAGCGCAAGTCAGCATCGCTCCAGGATTCCGCTCGCTACATCGCGGTGAGCCAGGCGTTTGACCGCCTGATGATGGGCTATCAGAATGGCGCGTTTGATGACGCTGCCGTCGAGGCCGGCATGGCCGAGATACGTCAGACGCTTTCCGCAGAAGCGCGTCCCGCAGGTTTGATGCCGGTCAAGTCCGGCAAGCGCAACGAAGTGCTCTGCCGCAACTATCAGGATTTGGCAGACCGCATGCTTGCAGAGCCGCGTGGGGCTTGGGACAGCCGTCATGTCGATATCGTCCAGGGCGCGATCGCGCTGCTCGCGGAAAACGGCGATCATGCTGCGCGCGATATCGCGGGCGACTTGCAGAAACGCATGTCTGATAGCGTCTGGATCGGTAATCTTGAGCTTGCGGAAACAGTTGCCAAAGTCGAAGAAGAATCGCGCGAGCTTCAGAGATCCCTGCTTGAGATTCTTTCTGATAAAGCGGAGACGTTCAATACGTCCGAGCTTAAAATGGATAGTTCTGAGCGCGTGTTTGCTGCCGAAGATGAAAAGATGGTGCGCGATGCGCTCAACCGCGCGCAGGTGGCTGCTGCGAGAGCAAGTGTCGAATCAGATCGTTCAGACCTCAAGGCATCCCGCTCCTATGTCGAGATGCTCGCGAAGCGTTCAGCCGATGCTCGCCAGGCAAACCGCCAGAACGAAGAGATGAGCCGCGCTGCGGAGAGCTTGCGCATGGCCAGCGAGCGCCTGCTCGAACAGGATAAGGAGCGCCTTTCAGAGATATTCAAGGCCGCTCTCATGTCTGCGGCTTCCGAGCTTTCCCGCGAAACAGCCGCCAGCCTCTCGGCTGTCGCCGTGGATGCCGTCGCGCTCAAGGATGGCGCGGAACGCGCCAAGGTCATTCGCGGTGCGCTCTCCAGCATGCCTCAGAACGATCAGGTCAAAAAAGCCCTTCAGGATGTCGAGAAACTTCAGAGCCGTATGGCTGTCCTCAACAGCCTGGCATCAGAAAGCGTGAAGACTGCGGAACCCGAAGATGTTCGGGAAGCACAGCTTCTGGATGCACGCATGATGTTTGAAAAGAAACGCATGCAGTTCGAACAGAATCCGAGCTATGCGGGCGATGCCTCTGATCTGCTCAAGGCTGTTGACTTTGAAACACCGGCCGTTCAGTACAGCGCAAGCGCTTCTTACAGAAAGATTCAGAATGATATCCAGCGCGTTCAGCAGCTCGCTCAGAGCTCTGCTTCCGGTGATGCCGGTCTGTATGCGCCGGTTGCCGGTGCCGAGCATGCGCGCAATGCATCCAATGCGCTGCGCTTTGCAGATCAGGCTTCGCCCAATGTTTCCCCGATACCGACGATTCAGTCCGAGCTTGCGAAGCGCTCCAACCGCCTGATGCGCGATGTCAAGCAGCTCGCGTTCATGCCTTCCGTGCGAGCCGATATGGGCTTCGTCACGCAGCGTTCTGAAATCGGCAATGCAGAACAGCCGCTCTTCAAGCGCGTACGTTTCAGCAAGGAAAACAAAAAGGCGAACGAACTGCTTCCCGCGCTCTATAACATTTCGGGTATCAAGCTCAAAGCGAGCAACAGTTCCGCACCGCTGCGCAAATCTTTCGGGGATCTCAACCTCAAGGCTGCAAACTTGGAGCTCGTCAAGATCATTGAGGATCAGTTTGGCAATCAGGGCACCGGTCGCCAGATGGATCGCACATCTGGGGTCGCTTATGATGCCACTCAGCGCGTGGATGATGCGAAGAATCCGCATGCACGTGTCGTCGGCATCATCTCTGACTGGGTAGACAGCCGCAAGGATACGCGCCGTATGGCCGCAGACACGCAGTCTATGATCAAGACGGGGCGGCTCGCAGGCAATGGCATCGAAGATTCCCTGCGCTCTGAAGCCGCGCAGCTTCCTGCTTCTGTTCAGGAAAAACTTTCACCGTTCCTCGGGTTCGATCTCTCTTCGATCAAGATCTATTCCGGTCCTGTCGCTGCCATGGCCGCAGAGGCCATGGGCGCGCACGCGTTTACCCTCGGGAAGAGCGTCTTCCTCGGGCAGAATAAGCTCGACTTCTCGTCGCCTGAAGGCCTCGGTCTGCTCGCTCATGAGTTGCTCCATACATCACACTTCGGGTCTGGCGATTCCGTCGAGTCGAAAGAACAGGCCGCAGAGGCCATGGAAGCAAGGGTCAAACAGGCATTCGGGTCTGGCGGTTCTCTCGATCTCGCGCTCGAGCGCAATTCTGACAAGAAAACATCAGGCATGGCCGATCAGCGTTCCAGCGCGCTTGGCACAATCAAGCCGGGGACTGTCGGGGCTCGTCCTTCATACGACGTGGAAGAGGTCTTCGATGCTGTCTGCCTGAAGGTCATTGACCTCATGGTCGAGTCCTTCAAACGCGAGCATGACAAAGAAGGCCGCTGATAAGCGGTAATCATTCATAAAGGCCCCTTTATTGGGGCTTTTTTTTATGCTTCTTGTGCGGTGATGCGCTGAGCAGAACAAAAGGGCTGGTGCAAATTTCAGAGCCTCAGTCCCATTCGGGCGCCCTATGGCCGAGATAAAGTATGCCGAGCTTTGGGGCCATTTGGCGGATGTTGCGGAAGATTTGACGGCACAGGTCGGGTTCGAGTTCGCTCGCGAGCTGGTCGATAATCAGGAGCTTGGGATTGTTTGCGAGCGCGCGTGCAAGCATGACACGCCGCTGTTCTCCGCCGCTGAGTTTTGCGCCGTATTCCCCGATCGGCTCATCGCCAAAGTGCGCGCACACGTTTTCAAGGCAGCAGGCCTTGAACACTCGGGTGAAGGCTTCGTCCGTGATCGGCTGTTCATGCGCAAAAGCGATATTGTCGCGAATGCTGCCGTTGAACAGCGTGTTATCTTGGGGAACGAAGCCGATGGTGCGCGAATCGCCATCAGGGATGCAGATCGTGCCTTTGGGATGCGGATAGAGGCCGAGAATGCAGCGAGCAAGCGTTGTCTTCCCCGAACCTGATGGCAGCAGGATTGCGCGATATTCGCCTTCGGCAAGCGAAAAGTTAAAGTCATGCCAGATATTTCTCGTCCCGAAGGCAAAGCAGAGGCCGTCGATGCGGAGGAGTTCAGGGGCGCAGGCGGCCTGCAGTTCTAGGTGTGGCGCTGGTGGCAGCGCTTCGAGTGCGCGCGCGCGCGACTGGCCTTCCATCAGGCTCTGGTAGGCGCCGAAAATGCCCGTTCCGTTGCGCACGAGGCCGAACAAGCGCGACAGATATACCTGGAAACCGAGCAGGATGCCGATCGATAGCTCTCCATGCATGACCTGCATGCCGCCAAAGCCGAACAGTGCGACAAGAATCAGGGCCTGTATGATATCAAAAGCCGGTGCCTGAACGCCGACGGTTTTCTGAAGCCTGTATCCGGTATCGAGGCATTGGCCGGAGACATCGTCAAACTTGCGGGAGAAATGGTCTGTGAGGTGCAGCGCGCGGATCGGGATGAGTGTGCGGAATGAATCCGCGAGCACGCGGTAAACATTTTCCCATGATTCGTAACTGGCGCGCGTTTCTGACCGGATGCGTTTTTTAAGATACAGCCAGAGGAAGCCAGCCAGGGGCAGCAGCATGATGCTCAGGCATGCGAGTTTCCACGAGAGCATGAAGAGCGCGCCAAGCGTGATCACGGCGGAGACAATCAGCGGCATGCATTGCCGGTAAAGGATTTCAAAGAAACTCTGCTCGCTTCGAGCGGCGGTCAGAAGCTGCCCGAGCGCTTTGCCCTGCGCGATTTGCGGAAAGCTCATGAGATCGGCGGACATCACTTTTTGATAGAGGGTTTTCTGGCGCTCGCGTGACAGGGAGAGCGCGTGGTGCATGATGCGGTTGTTCCCGATATAACGGCAGATACCGGCGCATGCCTGTGAGGCTGCGGCCAGGACGAGATAAACCGCGAGTGCGTGCATGTCCTGCTGGACGATGCCTCGGTCGATAATCTGCACGATGTACCAGGGCACGGAAAGCATCAGGCAGGACGCAGCCAGAAGCCAGAGGCTGGACAGGATATAGGCTCGCTTGAAGAATTTTTTAAACTGCGGCCGTTCAGGTTCAGGCGCTTCGGGGCGTTCAGCTGGCTTTGGGGCGGAAGACGGATCGGACATGAGCATGGTCAGATCGTGAGCATGGCTGTGCCGTCAGGGTGCAAGTTTGAGTGCTCAGGGAAGGCGGCAAGTCATGCAAGAATAAAAAATTTGGCCGTATTGCTCCGCAATAGGCCAAAAATACTGGCCGTATTGCGGAGCAATAGGCCAGATCAGAAAAAGGTGATTAACATTCGCCCATCATCTGCTGCATCGGCGTGCAGCCGCCGTCACCGCCCGGGCCAGTGCCTTCGGAATCACCCTGAATGAGGGTGTTCAGCTTGCCAAGGCATTCGATTTGTGGACGTTCATATTTTTCTTTAAGCGCTTTCACTTCTTTGATTTCTTTCATCTCGTGTCTCCTTTTGAAAAGAAAAAACCCTCATATCATTATGGCACAGAGGAAAGGGATAATCAACATCAAACGCGCGCGAACATCAGCGTGATATCATCATTTTGCGGCGCATCGGCACAGAAGGCCGTAAAATCGTTCCATAGGAAACTGATCGCCTGATCGACATCCATCGAAGCGCACGGTGCAATGACTTTGCGGAGCCGTTTTTCGCCGTACTCGACGTTCTGGCTGTTTGCATATTCCGTCAGGCCGTCTGTATAAAAGAGGAGCAGGTCGCCCTTGTTGAGCTGCGTATGGATGGATTCATATTTGGAATTCATCTGGTCGCCGAGACGTTCCCCGCGCGAGACGAGACCTTTGACTTCGTTGCCTCGGATGATGAGCGGGAAGTTGTGTCCGGCGTTGACGAGCTCGGCAGAGCGGCCGTCGGCGCTGATGCGCATCGCGAGGAATGTCATGAAATATTCGCGTTTAGCGGACTGGCAGATGGCGACATTGAGGCTCGCGATAATCTGCGGCAGGTTGAAGCCCTGCGCGGATGTCATGTTGAGGAGCGTGTCGAGCGCGCTCTTGGCGCATGCCGTAATCATGGCAGCGGGCACGCCGTGTCCGGTCACGTCGCCGATTGTCAGGAGCGTCGAGCCGTCAGGCAGCTGGTTATAGCTGAAGAAGTCGCCGCCGCACATGCTGGCAGGCTGGAAGTAGGCATTGAGCTGGACAGGGCCGCAGGCAGCATGGCCGCATGGCGGCAGGAGGGTCGTCTGAATCGAACGCGCGATGTCGACTTCCTTTTCGAGCATGGCTTTCTGCTCGGTCTCTTTCATCAGCGCCTGCACCTGGTCAGCCATGATGTTGAACTGTTCCCCGAGCTGTCCGATTTCGTCCTTGGAATGCACGTCGCTTCGCACAGTGAGGTCGCCGTTTGCAATCTGGCTTGCGGCTTTCGAAAGTTTCTTGATATTGCGCGTGACAAGAACAGCCTGAATGCCGGCGACGACGAGGCCGATGATGACCGCGATGATCGCCAGCCAGAGCGCGCGCGACAATGCTTCGCTCTTGCGCACTTCGCCTTGGGCCTGGATCGCCTTGATTTCCGCTTCAAGGCCGTCAATCGAATAGCCGATGATCAGATAGCCCTGTTCCACGCGCTCCCCGTCTTCCGTCTTGCTTTCGATCTTCTGCGTGTATTGGCGGATGTGGATGGATTTGCTCTCCCCTTTTGTCGTGACCTTGCGCTCGACATCTTCCGTGCTGGGAAGCTGCTTGCCAGCGATATCTGTCTTGAGCCACGCTTCCGGCACTTCCGAAATGGCCTGTTCTTCGCGCGATCTGTCAAAAAAAGTCTCTCCCGCGAGTTCGAGCGAGTCGTATTCGCTGTTGACTGCGGCAACCCAGACGCGGCCGTTCGGCGCGATGATTGTCGAATAGATCGCGTAGTAGCTGTTGTCTATGCCCTCGTGATTCTCGACGACTGGCGCGAGCAGGTTGTTCAGGCCCGACTTGTCGTTGTCGAACAGGAGGCTGGAGGCAGGAAGGCTGATGTATCGCGTCGTCTGCGACCCGATTTCGTCAAGTGCCGTGTACTGGATGCGCTTGATGCGCTCGACTTCGTTATCGACATTTTTCTGTGCGTCGGACGACGTGAAAAAGGCATAGATGCACACGACGACGATGACGAGAAGAACGGCGCTGAGCGTCCACTTGATGCTGATACTGACTCGCATGGTATGACCTCCATTCCAATAAGGCGCCTGTAGTCATAACACAGGTGCGGGGAATATGTCGCAGTTAAAATGAGCTGTCATGCTTTGAATTTGCTGTTTTGTGCGCGCTTTCCGGCTTCAGGCCGGATACGCGCGCCGGCGGCGGCTATGTGCATACGCCGCCGCTTGCGCTGCGGTCATGCGCAAGGCCTGGCGCGTGCCGGGAGCAGGTCGGGCGCAAGGCGGCGGAATGCTCGCCTCAAGCCTTGAAATGGCCGGAAGGCGCACGGGCGCTCAGAATGCGTCATGCTGCCTGCGCTTTTCGCTCGTGAATGCCTCGGAAGTGTTTTTCGCCACGAGCTCGTAGAGGATGGCCGTTTTGTCTTTGGCGGCGCGCAGGATGCGTCCGAGGCGCTGGACGTGTTCGCGCACGGAGCCGCTTCCGGAAAGGACGATGCCGATATTGGCTGCGGGGATATCCACGCCCTCGTTGAGGACTTTGCTCGTCACGACGACGGGGTAGCGGCCGGTGTTGAAGCCTTCAAGTATGGCGCGGCGTTCCTTGACGGGGCTCTGGTGCGTGATCGCGGGCACGAGGTATTCCCGGCTGATGCGGTAAACGGTCTCGTTGTCCGCGGTGAAAATAATCGTGCGGTCGCTTCGGTGCCGCGCGAGCAGGTCGTTGAGCAGATTCATTTTTGCGCGGCAGTGCTGCGTGATCGCTCGCTGGGCTCGGTGCGCGTGAAGGGCGGCGCGTCCCTCTGTGCTTCGTGAGGAGAGGCGCAGAAAATCGGTCCATCCGTCCGGGCTTCCCATGCGGATGTGGTTGTCGCGGATAAAATTGAGATAACACGCGCGGTATTCTTCGTATGCTTCGCGTTCGTCAGCTTCCAGGTCCACCTCGTACTGGACTGTCTCATACATGGCCAGGTTTTGTCCTGCCAGCGCGCGGATAGACTGGGTGTACACGATCGGGCCGACGAGCTGCGCATAAGAATGTGGCGCTTCGCGTTCCGGCGTCGCGGTCAGGCCGAGGCGGTAGGGCGCGATCGAATGAAGCGCGCTCAATGCGTAAGTCTGTGTCGGCAGGTGATGCACTTCGTCAAAGACGAGCATGCCGAACGCGTTGCCGATGCGCTCCATGTGGATATAGGCGGAATCGTATGTCGTCACCGTGACCGGCTGAAGGTCATACGTGCCGCCGCCGATGATCCCGCATTTGATGCCGAAGGCGCTTTCGAGATTCATGTGCCATTGCGCGACGAGGTCGAGTGTCGGCGTGATGACGAGTGTGGCGCGGTTTTTGAGGGCCATCGCGAGCTGAGCGACATAGCTTTTGCCCGCGCCCGTCGGGAGGACGACGACCCCCGAACAGCCGTTGTTTTCCCAGGCATTCAGCGCTTCGGACTGGTAATAGAACGGCACGCGGTGGAACTGGAACGAAAGCGACAGGTTCTGGTAGGTGCGCGCGTTGTCCGTGTAGGGCACATTGTGTTTGGTGAGTTGTATCAGAAGCCGGCGATAGTTGAGCGCGCTCCCGCGCAGTGCCTGGATGCGCTGGTCCCAGACAAACTGAGGCGCGAGTTCGAGCGCCTTCGGGACCTCTTCGGACGGCACTTGGAGTATGATGGAGCCGGAATCGAATGAAAGCAGCCAAGGGGCGGAATCGTGTTCTGTCATTTCGGGACATCCGTTTGATCTGGGCGCATCAGGCTTCGAACATGACATCGCTCATATCGTCCAGGTGCAGGCAGATCATGAGCAGGCGTTCAAAGCCGAGGGCGTTGCCGCCGAGTTTGCCGAGGGCTGGGAGGGCGCTGAGCAGTGCCTCATCGATGGGGAGTGGTTCGAGACCGAGCGTCACGCGCTCGCTGTTGTCTGCTTCGAAGCGCAGCCTGAGCTCGTCGCTGTCGTTGAGTTCTGAGTAGCCGTTGCAGAGCTCGATGCCACAGATATAGAGCTCGAAGCGTTCGGCGACATCGCCTGCCGGCGTGTGGCGGATTTGCGCGAGAGAAGCCATGGATGCAGGGTAGTCGATGAGGAAAGTCGGTCGTTCCATGCCGAGCATGGGCTCGACGCGGTCCACGAGCACGCAGTTCATGATATCGTTCCAGCTCCAGGATTCGCTGACACGCGAACCGGCTGCCTGCGCCGCGCGCACGAGCGTTGCCTTGTCCATGCCGATCGGTGAAAAACCGGCATAGCGCTCAAAGGCTTCCGAAACTGTCAGGCGTTCGAATGGCTCTGCCGTGATTGCGATCGGATGACTGTCCTCTCGGGCGTTGGAGTGCCAGTAAGAGGTGCCCAATATCTGGCTGATTTCACGCACAAGCGCTTCTGTCTCGGACATCATATCGCGATAGTCCGCGTCTGGCATATACCATTCCGCGAGCGTGAATTCGCGCCGGTGAAGTGCGCCATGCGCCTCGTTGCGGAAAACGCGCGCGACTTCGAAAATCGGATGGCGATAACGCGACAGCAGGATCTTGTGCGCATATTCCGGGGATGTTTGCAGAAAATACGGGTGTTCTCCGCAGCACCAGTACGTTTTGAAGCTCTCGATATACGGATCGTTTGCCGTTGTTTCGCGCATGGCGCGCGATTCAATCTCGAGATAGTCGCGCTGGCCAAAAAAAGCGCGCAGAGCCGCAAGGGCTCGCGCGCGACATTCAAGCGTTCTCCATTCAGGAAATTTCATGGGCATCAGATGATGACACGCCTGCCCGGAGTGGGTCTTGCGGCGGGCTTGGGGTTGCTGGGTTTGGGTTTAGGCTTGGGCTTGGCTGCCGGCTTGGGCGCGGGTTTGGGCGGTTCCGGCTCGGCTTCCTTTTCAAGCGTGACTAATTTGTCGACAGATGTCATAAAATCGACTTCCACAGCTTGGTCTGTATAGCCGTCCATTCGGAGGATGAGCTTGTCTTCAAACTTATCCTGGGAATATTCGGTGATCGAATAGCCATCGGTCGTCGTGCCGCGCAGTGAACCGTCCTTTTCGTTATAGATGCGCGCGCCAGGCGGGTTGCTGGTGAGCTTGATGCGGATAGGCGTGCCAGCGATATCCATATCGAAGCCCATATAAACGGGCGTGAGCGCGCTGCTCGATTCAAGCATGGCGTCGACGAGCTGTTCGTCAGCAGACATGAGCTCGACAAGTTCGGCAGGGGCTTCTTCCGCCGGGCGTGCCGCTGCGTTGCTGCTTTCAGCTTCTGTGGCCGTTTCGGTGATCTCTGTCTGCGCGACTTTGGGCTTGTCACTCGACTTCGAGACTGCCATGATGATCAGGCTGACGATGAGCGTTACCACGATGATGCCCACAGCGGCGATGAGGAGGATCAGGTTTTTGCGCGTTGTCTTTGGGGAGCGAACGCCCTGGGGCGGAGGATCGAGATGAACGGGGCAACCATTGACAGGTTCCGACAACGTCATCTGGGCATCTGATATCGGCCCAAGGACAAAGCGGATGCGAGTTGCGCCTACTTCGATCTGGTCGCCGTTCATCAGCACGATGTGCGTGATCGGATATTTGTTGACGCTGGCGATGTTGTCGATGCTCAGGGCGAACAGTTCGAACTGGCGGTTGACATAATTGATCGACAGGTGCTTTCGGCTGGCATACTGGTCGTTCAGGATGACCATGTTGTCAAGGCCGCGCCCGATGGTCGTGATGACCTTTTTGAGCTCATAGACGACCGGGGTCGTGTCTGCCTGAAAGATGATGATTGAGGCTCTGGTCACGCCTGGAATGTCATCTACGGCTGGTGTTTGGGGCGATATTTTGGCACTTGAACGCATATCATCCTCATCGTTATTGGCTGATTTCTGCTCTTTATTTGAAGCTTCGTTGCCCCA
The DNA here is from genome assembly GCA_017464085.1 of Pseudomonadota bacterium. Lineage (GTDB taxonomy): Bacteria > Myxococcota_A > Bradymonadia > UBA4248 > UBA4248 > UBA4248. The sequence goes on along the minus strand of JAFUEE010000182.1, from coordinate 9,038 downwards.
TTCCTCTCCAACGAGCTTCATTTCTGGCATGATGAGCGGCTGCTGAGGGGGTAGGGATGCCTTGCTGGCGTATGGGTCGCCGCTGCGCTCGCGGACATTTGCTGTACCGTATTCTTCCTGCGGCTGTGCATAGGGATCGCCACGGCGCTCTCGCACGTTCGCAGTCCCAAACTCTTCTTTGGAGCGGTACAAGTCATCGCGCTGGGCATGGCCGTCAACGTAGTTGCTCGTGTCTACCTGAGCGTATTGCGAGGCGGCCTGGACTCTTCGAAAACCGCCAAAATCCTTGCTCTCTTCTTCTTGGGCAAGCTGTTTTGGAGCGCCTCCGAAATTATCCCAGTCACCCCAGCCGTCGTCCGCTTCAAGCACATCTCCGCGCTTGGGCGCTTTCCAGCCGGATTTCATTTCCGCTTCATTGGAATCCCAGAACCCCTCAGGTTTTTCCTTTTTCTCTTCTTCGTCATCGCCTGACCAGTTCTGGTCCTCAGCCCATCGACGCTTTTTGCGGCTTTCTTCAGTGCTCGACCACGGATCGTCTCCCCACTTGTCAAGTTCGAATTCTCCGCGCGCTCTCATCTCGCTTGGACGGTTTGCGCTCTGAACATGGAGCTCATCTAGGTCGATTGCCTGGGTCTTTCCTGATTGGAAATTGTCGTTCATGTACACATCCTCACCGACTGCTTTGTGCAATCCTCTGCCCTAGCATAAACGATAATGCCTATGGTTGGCAACACTCAAACCAGGGTTGCATCCATCTGGTCTCTTCTGGCATATTATAAGCTGGAAACGGAATTTTGCCCATGACGGATAACCATTCGCATCATAATTATATCAAAATTTTAAAACGAGAGCGCGCTGTTAATCCGCCTTATTTGACACTTTTTGGTGGCGTGACGCTCGCTATGCTTTTTTGCATGTGTGTGGCAGCATGCGTGCTGTACGTCATGCAGATGCACGACCTGGTCGTGTTTTTTTCGGCGGTTGTGGCTTGTATTTTGGGGATGCTCTCACTGGATTATGCTTGGGCTCTGCTGACATGGCGCGCGTTCCGGCATCGCCTGGTCTGCCTCGATGTACATCCAGTCCCGAAGCATCCTGTCGTCGGCAGCCGATTTCGCATCCGGCTTGAGCTCAGGAACAGCCTGCCTTGGCGCGTTCTGCTGGAAGCGCTTTGCTGGGATACAACTGCGCATATCCGCATCGCGGATGCGCTTGACGGCGCGCACGCTCTGGCGCCTGGTGCGTGTTATGAGATTGCCTTTCAGGCGGATGCTGTGCGCTTTGGCAACGGAAGAATACTCGGCGTTGCGCTGCTGCTCACGGATCGGTTTGGGCTGTTTCGATACGAAGTCCATATCGAGCAGGACGTGCAGATCAAGGTCTTTCCCGAGCGCGTCACCGGAAGGAAAATGGCGGCTTTTCTGGAACAGACTGGCCTTGGGAAAAGAGGGCGGAGCGCGCGGGAAAGTGAGGAAATCGATGACGTTCGCCCGTTCATGAACGGTGACCGGATCAAGCGGATCGTCTGGCGCGGGTATGCGAAACGGCATGAACTCATGGCATTCAGGCAGGCTCGCTTGGCACATCGAAACGCAGTTTGCCTGATTGACGCGGGACCGCACATGCGGGTTTTTGGAAAGGATGCGCCGTGCGGGCTCATGCTGGCGTATGTTTGGCTGTCGCGTATTGCCGCAGCGTTTGACCAGGTCTCCGTGCTGGCTTTTGACGAGCACGGTGCCGAATGGCTGGTGCGCGACATGCAGCCTAAAAAAGCGCTTGCTAAGCTCGAAACTTGGCTTTTCTCCTGCCTCGAATGTTCTCCTGGACATAATTGGGCTGAAGAAAACTGGGAAATTGCTGCCAATGCGCTGTACCGGGATTTCAAGGTCTATCGGCGCGTAGATTTTTCCAAGCAGTCAAAAGGCCGGAAAGTGATCGATCTCGCAGGGCTGCTTGAGTACGCCAGGGCGCTGAAGGCCGAAGAGATGCTTGAAACTGGTCAGCCTGAAGCGGCCTCTCAAGTCATCAAGACGCCGTATGACAAAGTCCTGGCTATGCTCATCAGCCAGCGATGCGACTTGGGGGAGGCTTTGCTTTCGCCAGATCCGCCAGATCCGAGACTGGACAATGCCTGGATGCTGCTGAAATCATGCCTCGCGCGCCAGACGGGCGTTCCGATCCTATGGTTTTCATGTTTTTCGTCAGGCGCCTCAGAGACGCTTCTGCGCGAGATGTCGGGCATGATCTCCGGAAAGCACGATATGGTCTGCATCTCTTTGCCGATGCCTGGGTTTGCGCTGAATTTTTCGGTGCGCAAAGGTGCGGCGCAGCGCGAGATGTTTCAAAAAACGCTCGGCAATTGCGCGAAGTTCTTTTCCGCATGAATGCTGGTTTTGTTGGCCGCGCCTACCGGCACAGAGCCGGTGCGTCGCGGCAGTCCGCTATGCGCGACGCGCATACGCGGACTGATCGCTTCGCGCAAAAATCTCCAAGGTTCGCGCCCGTCCGGGCGAACAGAGCGGCGCTGCTGACGTGGTGCGTTCTGCATCACTTGGCAAGAGGCGGAGGTGAAGCGCATGATATGGCTTCAGCACCTGACAAAAAAAGCGGCTCCCTGGAGCCGCTTGGATGCTGTGCAAAGATCAGAAGATTTCCAGACCTTGCTTGGCTTTTCTGGTGTCTTTTTTGCGCTCTTTCTTTGCTTTTTCTTTCTTCTTCTTCTCGAGCTCTTCTTTCGTCGTGACGCCGTTGATGACATCGATGTCTTCTTGCGAGAGGCCTGCGAGTAGGTCAACTTTGGTCGTTTTGCCGAGGAGCGCGTCAACGCTGCTGCCTGCGTTGTCCGTGGAATCAGCGGTGAGGTCGTCAATTGCGGAGCTGACTTCAGGACCGCTGTTCAGTGCGGCAAAATATTCCTTATGCTTGCTCTGAAGCTGTTTTTCGACGGCATCATCCGTGAAGACCATGAGGAATGTGTTGTACGACGTATATTTGTTCTTGACCGTGAGCTTGACGTCTGTTTTGTCAGTCCAGATAGCTTCGGTAAAGTTGGCGTCATCATCCCAGACTTCCTCTTTGGCAGGGCCGTATTTTTGGGCTGTCGTTGCGACGAAAGTATCGAATGCGATTGGCCCGAGATAGGCGGAATCGTAAACGACAGCGACTTTATAGAGCTTGTCGTTGAGGAAGAAGTAATACTTGGAGGCGATATCCTCGCGCTGGATAAGCATGGCTTCGCCGGCATCGGGGATAAATTCTTCGCCGACAATGGATACTGAGAGGCTTGCAGAATTGTCACGCGTGAGCATCTGATAAGATTTCTGCATGTTTTCAACGCGATCTGAGTGCGTTTTGCGGAGATTGTCCACATACTGGAGATCGGTGTTGCCCTCGATCTTTGATGAAAAATCATTCATGATTTTTTCAGACAGGAGCTTTTTGGTCTTGTCAGACGACATGCCCCATTTGAGATCGCCAAGGACATCGTTGAGAGCAGGTGCTTTTTTCTTGGTGTCTTTTGTATCTTTGGCATCTTTGGTCTTGGCAGGTTTGGCATCTGCCGTGTCAGTGGTCAGGATGATTCCGGCCCCGCAGCTGAAAGCGATGGCTGCGGTAAGGATAGAAGCTAAAAACTTTTTCATGATTGCCTCCTAAAAAATGTCCGTGCTCAGACGAGTCATGACAAATCATCTATTACATGATTTCTCGCTTTGCCGCAAATCCCAATAACCGTTCATGTTGCAGTTTTGGGCAGTTCTGCGAGCAGCTGTTTGGCGTATGTGGGATTTCCGTGCCGTGATTCGGATAATTTTTTTAAAATATTCATGCCTTCGTCTGAACCGAGCTTTGCTGCCGTGAATGCCGCAGTCACGCGAACTGTCGGTTCGGAAAAAAAGCTTTTGGCAATCGGGAGGATATGCGGTACGGCATCAGCCGTGCCGCGTTCCGCGAGAACTTGCAGTGTGGTAAATGAGAAGCGGTCGTCCTCGAGATACGGCAGGAGCTTTTCCGAATATAGGGGGCGTTCTGCTTCAGTGCATATCTTGAGGAGCGTGATGAAAAGATGACAGGCTTCCGTGTCAATGGCTTTGCCTGCGCGTTGTGAGAGGGCGGATGTTCCCCATTCTGGGCGGAGGCGCTCGACTGCCTGAATGGCTACAATCCTGATGTCTTCGTCGCCGTCATTTAATGAGGTTCGGACGAAATCGATGTAATCCGGGCTGGATTCGTTATTGAGTTCAGCGACGCAAAATGCCTGGTATCTGACATCATTTGATTTTGCATGCAGTGCTTCGAGGCAGAAATCTGCCAGCGAGCGTTCCAGGGGCTTTTCGAGACGCTGGAGCAGGACGAGGAAGAGCTGGCGATAGTTGTCGTTCTCAGAGCTTTTGACTTCAGGAAGTGCGGCAATGAGCGCATTCCGGAAGCTGTCGGTATTGACGATATCTGAGGTGCAGGCCTGAAGGATGGCCTCGCTCAGATCTTTATATGGGGTCTGAAGCAGTTTGAGTGCTGCATCGCCTTTTGACTGGTCATGAATGGCGAGAAATGCCTCCAGGGCTTCGGTTCTGATCTTCTGGGAACTGGAGCACGCAGCGGCAGAAATGTCGAATGAATTCTGAGATTTGGGAGCATTCATGGGCTTGTGATCTGAAAATAAGGAAAAAAAAAGACTGACATCTACGATGTCAGTCTTTCAAGCGGAGGCAGAGGGATTCGAACCCCCGGAACCCGTAAAGGTTCAACGGTTTTCAAGACCGCCGCTATCGACCACTCAGCCACACCTCCGAGCGCAGCTTTTAGTGATTTTGAGTGCTCGTGGCAAGTTCTTTTTTCAAAAAAATGGAATGTGATCGATTCGGATTCGTTTTAACGGCAGAGCGCCTGTTTGCCAGAGCCGGTGGTTGTCTGCGGGCGGCGTCGTATGGTATATTTGGGGTGTCCGGAGGACAAGTCTCCGGAGGGTTACGACAACTGTGTTTTTCGGGTATCAGAGAGATGAAGGTCGCATATATATTTGACGAGATCATGCCGAGCATCGTCACGGAGTCCATGCAGCCGATGAACGTCCTTTCGGGGCTTGCCAATATCGGCTGTGAGTGCACGCTGTTCATTCCCGCATCTAATGTGGACACGCTTCCCACGGCAGATGAATTGCTCGGGTATTATAATGTGGACGGGCACTTCAATGTCGAGTTTGTGCACTCGATCTATCCAGGGCCGCGTCAGCCGCAGAAGGTTGTCCATCCGCTCGTGTGCACGACGCTTTTGCGCAAGAAGCTGGAGAAGTTTGATGTGATTTATTCGCGCAACATACCGGCTGTTTCGGCGGCAGTGCTTGCAGGGCTTCCGGCGGTCCTGGACACGTACAGGCCGTGGCCGGAGCAGTACCATCAGGCTGTCATTCCTGTGTTCCGCCTTCTGTTCAGGGCAAAACATTTCTTGGGCATGACGACGCATTCTGAATATGTGAGGCAGAGCTTTATCAACATCGGATTTGATCCGGAGAAGATCTGCACGGCGCATAACGGCTATACGAAGTCGCATTTCGAGCCGGTGCTGACCAAAGCTCAGGCGCGTGAAAAGCTTGGAATCGCTCAGGACGCGAAAGTCGCGACATATTCCGGGCGCTTTGATATGCGCAAGGGGCTGGATCATCTGATCGCGCTTGCGAAAGCGCGTCCGGATGTGCAGTTTATTTTCATCGGTGCCGGCTATGAGCTCGGCGTGGAAGGGGAGTTCGAGCGCGAGGCCGGAAAGCTTCCGAACTGCATGATTACTGGCTGGAAGAAATATAATGAGCTGCCTGCGTATTTGTATGCTTCGGATGTGCTTTTGATACCGCCGTCGCTTGGGCCGCTCAAAAAAGCCGGGCACACGGTCTTGCCGATCAAGGTATATATTTATCTCGCGTCGGGGCGGGCGATTTATGCGCCAGCTGCGCCGGATACGGCCGAGATCCTGGAAAATGGCCGGAATGCATATTTAGTCAGTCCGGATGACCAGCCTGCCGAGATCGAAGGGTTCAGCCGGCTGATCGATGATGCGGCTTTGCAGGAGAGGCTTGGCGCGGGCGCGGCCAGCGATGCGGCGCACCTGACGTGGGAGGCGCGAGCCGAGGTGTTCTGTGATTTTGTACGCCGGCGCAAGCAGGCGATGGGCATAGAGTGAGCGGCAGGCGCGAGGGCGGCGTATCGAGCCCTTTGGGGGAGATAGCCGCCCGGGCAGCCGTATCGCGCGCATGCGCGAAGGCTGCCGAAAATAAAAAAAGACGGACCGGAAGTCCGTCTCAGATAGGCTTTGGGAAGCCCGTATATTAAACCGGAATAAATCAGCGCAGAGGCTTTTCAGCGACAAAGATGATTTTGGGGCTTGTTGCGCCGAAGTAGGCGCCGGGCAGCGAGTAGTCGCCAGAGAGTTCGACAATTTTGAAGCCGGCGCGGGAGAGAAGAGCTCTCATCTCGTGAGCTGTGTAGAGCCGGATCTGAATTTTCTGTTCCCATGGGGCGCGTTTCTGGTCATCGAACACGAACGAGCGTGTGACTTTGAGGACGCCTGAGAGAGCATCCATGTCGATTTCTTCGAGGAGCATGCATTCGCGCCCCTTCCACCAGATACGCAGCGGTAGGTCGCTGATGAGGAAGTCTGGATTGACGGTCTCGATGAGGAAGACGCCGCCGGGCTTGAGTGCGTTGAAGATGCCCTGGAGGACTTTGAAGTTGCTGACATCATCAAAGTAGCCGAAGCTGGTCTGAACGTTGTAGATGGCGTCGAATATGGCCTTGAATGTCAGTTTTCGCATATCGCCGTGTATGAATTTGATGGCCTGGTTGTTGGCCTGAGCATCGGCGAGAGCTTTTTTAAGCATGACCATCGAGAGGTCGAGTCCGACCATGTCGAAGCCTTTTTTAGCGAGTTCGAGTGTGTGACGCCCGAATCCGCAGCAGAGGTCGAGAACTCTGGCGCCAGATTCAATGCCGAGCCTGTCGATGATGAACTTGGCTTCGCGCTGAGTCTGTCTTGGTGAGCTGGCGGGCACAGTTTTTAAGAAATCCTCATTGAAGACCTGAGCATACCAGTTATTGTCGTTGAATTTGAAAGCGAGGTCGCGACCGTCATCAAGTCTTCCGCCCGGGAGCCTGTCGTTGAGTTCCTCCTGAGTATAGAGCGTCTCCCCATCTTTTGTCTGTTTGGCGATGACGGCTGCGTTCGGCAGCGAGGCAGGGGCAGCCGGTGAGGAGGGGATGGAGGCGGAAGACATTTTTGGCGGCACAGGAGGTCTTCTTCCGGAAGAGTTTGCAGCTCTGGAATTTTCGTCAACGGAGATGCGTTCTGAATCGAGTTTATTGGATTTTTCAGCGCTTTCCTTGAGGGGTTCGATTTTTTCGACAGGCTTGACTTCGAAAGGCTTGATCGAATTGAGCGGCTTTGCCAGGGGAGGGATGATGGAATCATCTTTTTTGGCGTCGATTCTTTTGGGTTCTTCTTTGGTGAAGTTTCCGATCGGTGCAGCAGCGGCAGTCTGAGGCTCTGGGTCGTGATCAGCCGCAAGCCCAGGATCCTGCGTGTCATCAGAGGTCTCGTTTTCACGGGCCGGTGACGGGGAATCCGTGCGCAGAGGGAGAGTCGTGCTCTCAGCAGGCGCATCCAGAGCGGTTGTGGTACGGGAGAGTTCCGAATACGAGGCAAGAGCGATAGGCGAGAGATCGGATGAAGAGCTCAGGATATTGACGAGCGACTGTTGAGGTTTGAGTTTCGGTGTGTCGAAATCAAAGCTATCGTCGTCATCGTCTTCAAGATCTTTGAGCAGATCTTCGGCATCGGAATCATAAGAAGAGTCTTCAGCTTTAAAAAGTTCCTGTTTTTCCTTATCCATTCTTGTCTCCTCTTGTCTCCGGAAAATTTGGCGTCCTTAGGCACGCAAATACTGCTTGATTATACACCTAAAACAATATGATGCAAAGACAAACAGTCAGTCTAAAAAGCAGTGCTTCACGCCCAGGTGCCGAGCGGCATGCCGATTTTGATGGTCTGTTCTTTGGAGAGCTCAGCCGAGGGCCTGAAGCCAGGCCTGTTGACGAGGAGCACGATGGTGCTTCCGAGCTCGAAGCAGGCGATGGGGTCTGATTTCTGTGCGGCGAAAGGCGGAACGACAGATTTTGTGAAGGGTGTGCGCAGGAGTTCTTTGTTTGTCTTGAAATCGTCATAGACGATTGAGATTTTGCCGACGCAAGTGGCGCCGACTTTGACGAGCGCGCATTTTCGCCCTTCGTTGTCTTCGATGAACGATGTCAGGCGTTCATTTTTCGGCAGGAGGTCGTCCGTGAGCAGATAGCCGAGCCTGTTGACGGGGAGGAGCCTTCCCGGCGCATAGGCCATGCGAGTGATGTTTCCGGTCATTGGCGCATGGATGCGATGGTAGTTTGCGGGGGAGAGATAGATGGTGAAGGCATAGGCATCGTCGAGCCAGCCGAGGTCGGCTGTATCGTCGGCGGTAATTCCGATGAGCTCGTGGACGTCATATTTCTGACCTTTGGCTTCGATCAGCGATCCTTTTGAGACTTCGCCAAAGAAGCTGAGCTTTCCGTCGACCGGGGAAACGAGGCATTCGTCTGCTGTTTTTCGTGCGTCAGGCTTGAGCCTGCGCGTGAAGAGCGCATTGAGCGAATCGTAAGCCTGTAGCGGCTGATCCGCCTCGTCCATGTTGATGTGCGCGAGCCTGACGAACGCTGAGTTGATCGAATTCTGAACGGCTTTTGGAAACTTGATTTCAGAGATTATTCCGAAAGCGCGGCTTGCGAGCGCAGTGGGTATGAGGTCTAGAGTTTTTTTGTAAAGTCCGGCGTGAGTTTCTTTCATTCTATGTTCCTGCTATGTTGCTGTGAGTCAGCATGGATGAGCGCGGGCAGGCGCATGTCGGATATGCGCACCGAGCCTGGAGAGGCGATGAGCAGTGAGAGGGGCTGTGGGTAATGATACGTGGTGGGGGTCGGGGGGGGGGCAGGCGCGCGCAGCGAGCGTCACCACGTTTCCATGAT
>JAFUEE010000018.1 GCA_017464085.1 Pseudomonadota bacterium | reverse complement strand
GCGATCCAGAACAGCCTGCATGCTCTCCATTGAATTTAGAAATGCCTCACGAATATTCTTAAATTCTGTTTCAAGAGACTTCAGCTGTTCGACTGTTGCATTTTGCTGACGTTCTTGAGCGTCATTTAAGCCTTTTCCGAGGTCAGACATGTTTTTGACAACAGTATCAAATGTTTCGTTGAGTTTGCGATCCAGTATCGATTGAACTTTTTCCATCGAATTCAAAATATCATTTCTGATGTTCGTAAATTCAGTTTGAAGCCTCTCAAGGTTGTCTGAATTGCTGGTGCGCATTTTTTCCATTGAGTCCACAATATCACTTCGTATGTTTGTGAATTCAGCCTCAAGAGACGCGAGTCTTTCCACACTGGCTTTTTGATGTCGTTCCTGAGCATCGTTTAATCCCTTTCCCAGATCCGACATATTCTTCACGATTGTGTCGAAAGCTTCATTTAATTTGCGATCAAGGATTGACTGTAATTTCTCAGTCACAACGCTATTAACTTCAGTTAATTGTTTGCCTGTTTCTTTACGAAGACTATCCATGTCTGACCTAAATCGACTGAAGCCTTCTTCAAGTTTGCTTTGTTGACGATCCAAAGAAGTTCGCAAACCATCCCCAAGAACAGAAAACTGACTAAGCGTCGACTCGCTCTGTCGAGCGATTTGATCCATAAGCTGGCGGTTTCCCTCTGTAGTCGTATCTTTTAGCAAGGCAATCTGTTTTTCAAGTTCTGCAGTTCCATGTTTTCTGGTGACAAACCAAAGAACTAGTAGCAACAGGATAATGTTTATTCCGCAACAGACCAAAAGCACAATTTCCATAATAATCTCCCTTATATCAATGATTTGCATTCTTGAGAACTGATATTGAGCAAAGACACAATCCTCCGCTCAATGTCGCATTCTCAGACTGTATACATACTATAGCATATACTAGGGGGGAGATAAACTCTTTTTGTTATGATCCTTTTGCATGTTGCGATAGTTCTCATGCATCTATAGAAATGCAATAATGATTGTGTGGCACACAAGGCCGTATGCGCCACAGGCGCATAGGCCGATGCGCGGGGCGTATCGGCGCAGCCGATAGCCCGCGTAAACAAATAACAATTAAATCTTCGGCAATTGTGCGATGCTCTTGGCGATGTCTTCGTCGGAGGGGATGAAGTCGGACATTTTGCCGTCGTTGAACTGGCCGTAGGCGACCATGTCGAAGTAGCCGGTGCCTGTGAGGCCGAAGACGATGTTTTTGGCTTCGCCGGTTTCTTTGCACTTGATGGCCTCGTCGATAGCGGCCTTGATGGCGTGTGAGGATTCGGGGGCGGGGAGGATGCCTTCGATGCGGGCGAACATTTAATTGTTTCCGTTTTGAAACACGTTATTTTGTGGTAATCTAAAAGCGTTGGTGGGCCGTTTGCCACCTAGACTTGAGGAACCACACAAATGCAGTCATTCAGCCAAATCATCCAAAATATGCGCATCACTTCGATCAATGCCAAACACGCGGGAACCAGGTTCGAAATCCTTGTCCTGCGCTGGTTTTTAGCGACGCCACTTTATGACGTAAAGCGCGGATGGCTCTGGGCGGATTTCGCCAAAGCTATCGGCAATGAGGCGAATGATTTGGGCATCGACCTCGTATTAGAGATGAACGACGGGGAGTTCTGGGCAGTTCAATGCAAGTTCTACAACAAGAGTTCCCGCATTGACGAAGACGAAGTGGCGCATTTTCTTGGGCATCAAGGATGGAAATTCACGTTCGATCGCAAGGAGCACACGTTCGCGCGTTTTGTCTGGGTCGATACCGATGCCGTTTGGGGCAAAAATGCTGAAAAATATGTCCATGGACGTGACAACTTTACCCGCATCAGCATGAGCGTTTTAGCGAGTTCTAATGTCGATTGGGATGCTATTGTTCAAGGCAAAGAGGCTCGCATTGCTCCCAAGCAACTTCGTGATTATCAGAAAGAAGTCGTACATAGGGCAGAAGCGCATTTTAAGAATCACGAGCGTGGCAAGGTCATTATGGCCTGTGGAACTGGCAAGACGCTTACAGCGCAGCGTATTGCTGAAGATGTCGCAGGCACAAGCGGCAGTCTCATTCTATATTGCGTGCCGTCTATTGCTCTACTTGGCCAGACATATCAATCTTGGGCAGAAAACGCGGTTTATAATGATAACGACAGTACCCTTGCCCCTTTATTCGCCATCGGTGTCTGCTCTGATAATCGCGCGCTCGAAAAGAAAACCAAGACAGCCTCTGGTGAACTCGATACGACGGATGATGCCTCCATTGATTCGCCGCTCCCTGCGACAACTTCGGTCACTTCTATTAAAGAAAGGATGCTTGCCGCTCAACAGATGCATCGGGAAGGCATGTCGGTCGTGTTCACGACGTACCAGTCATTGCAGGTCGTTGCAGATGCGCAACAGGCTGTTTTAAGTGAAACAAATGGCGAATTTGGTGTTTTCGATATGATTATCTGCGATGAAGCCCATCGCACGACTGGCGCGGCTAAAGAGGGGCTTGAATCCAGCTTTATGAGGATCCATGACACCGGTTTCATTCAGGGCAAAAAACGGCTGTACATGACCGCAACCCCGCGTATTTACACGGTCAACGCAAAAGCCGATGCAAAGAAGCTCACTTCGGATGCTGTGGTTTGCTCGATGGATGATGTCGAAACATACGGTGAGGAAATCGCTCGTATTTCGTTCGGTCAGGCCGTAAACCTCGGATGCCTGAGCGATTACAAGGTCATCATTCTCACGGTTGATCCCAAAGACCTGCCAGACAAAGTGGTTTCGGGATTTGAGAGAGCCGACAAATTGCTGGATTTGCCCACAGCCACACGCCTTGTCGGTGCAATCCACGGTCTTTCCAAACAACTCGTTGGAGACGGCGGCAAAATGCTTGCCGAAGACCCGAAACCGTGCACGCGCGCACTTGTTTTTACCACTGAAATCGGGAGCGTCGAAAAACTTGGTTCGTCGAAAAATATCGAAGCGATGTTCCCTGAAGTCTCCAAGCTGTATCTCAAATCCAAGGAATCTGCCGAAGAACGCCTCAAATACGTTTCCATCGAAGCCAAACACGTCGATGGTTCAATGAACACCAGTGAACGCAATGCAATCCTGTCATGGCTCGCCGGTGAGGATGGCACAGAGACCAAATCGAACGTCTGCCGCGTCGTCTCGAACGTCCGCTGTCTCTCCGAGGGCGTGGACGTACCTGCACTCGATGCCGTGGTATTCATGGCACCCAAGAAATCCCAAATCGACATTGTACAATCGGTCGGTCGTGTGATGCGCAACTTTAGGCGTGGCGAGGAAGGCGGCAAAAAGTACGGTTATATCATTCTGCCTGTGGCATTGCGTCCCGGCGAAAATATCAACGAAGCGCTTGAGGAAAGCGACCGATTCAAAGAGGTTTGGAGCGTCCTTTGTGCACTTCGGTCACATGATGAAAACTTCAATGCGCAGGTCAATGCGATACGCTTGAACATGGCAGAATCTGCGGATTTCAAGGCTAAACCCGGCACGTATGATTCAGAATCCGGCAAATTCATCGTCGGTACAACTGGCAACCAAAGAAATCCCGTCGAAGACAACGCTGACAATCTGCAAATGAGCGATGAAGAAAAGGCAAAAGTGCGCATTGCCCGTCAGCTCGAACTCTTTGAGCCCGACCAGCAAAAGATATTCGCAAAACTCGTGGACAAGGTTGGCACCCGCAACTATTGGGAAGGCTGGGCATCCGATGTCGGCAAAGTCGCCCTCGATATTATCGCGCACATGAATGATATAATCGAACGCAATCCCGATGTACAAAAGGCGTTCGACCGCTATCTTAAAGGACTGCAAAAGAATATTAATAATAGTATCAATGCAGAGCAAGCCGCAGAAATGCTCGGTCAGCACATCATCGTCGGCCCCATATTTGATGCCCTTTTTGCCGATTATCATTTCAATGATAACAACGCAGTCAGCAAAACACTCGCTCGCATGGTCAAAAAACTACAAGAACACGGCCTCGGAAAAGATACAACCATTCTCAACTCATTCTATGCGAGCATCCGCAATCAGATCGGCGACATCACATCTCCCGCCGCTCGCCAGCAACTCATCAAAGAATTATACAATCGCTTCTTTGCCGTTGCTTTTCCCAAAACCGTACAACGCCTCGGCATTGTATATACTCCCGTGCAATGCGTCGATTTCATCATCCACAGCGTCGAAGCCCTCATGCAAAAGGAATTTGGTCGCTCGTTATCGGATGAAAACGTCCACATTCTCGATCCATTTGTCGGCACCGGCACATTCATCACGCGATTATTACAATCGGGCATCATCAAAGACAAAGACCTCAAACGCAAATATCTCAAAGAGCTCCATTGCAACGAAATCGTCCTGCTCGCCTATTATGTCGCCGACGTCAATATCGAAACGGTATTTCACAGCCTGCACCCCAGCGATAAATATATCAATTACGACAACATCTGCCTGACCGATACCTTTGAACTCTACGAACGCGGTCAGCGCACGATTGACGAACTCTTTAAGGAAAACACCGAACAAATCGAACGCCAGTGCAAAGCTCCAATTCAGGTCATTATCGGTAATCCGCCGTATTCTGCAAAGCAAGGTAGTATGAATGATAATAATCAAAACCTTAAATACGATAAACTAGACAAACGAATTGCAGAAACTTACGTAAACACTTCTATGTCTGCTAATAGGAATGCTGTTTATGACTCATACATTCGTGCATTCCGTTGGGCATCAGACCGTCTTTTTCGCAATCCGAATGGAGGGATGATCGGGTTTATTACAAACGGTAGTTGGTTAGAAGGAAACTCTACAAATGGTATGCGTAAGGCACTCGCCGATGAATTTGACAGCATCTATGTTTTGGATTTGCGCGGTGATCAACGTACACAAGGCGAATTGTCACGAAAAGAAGGTGGTAAAATCTTTGGTTCTGGTTCTCGTGCAAAAGTTTGTATGACGTTTTTAGTGAAGCGACCTCACCCCCAGCCCCTCTCCATAAATGGCGAGGAGAGTTTTGTGGAGGGGGAAGTCTCCCCCTGCGCGGCTATTTCGCAAGCGAAATACGCCGCTACCCCCTCTGCGGGGTTACACCCCACAACGCCCCATACATGCCGCATTAATTACGCTGCCGTCGCGGATTACATGACCCGCGAAGAAAAACTTAGCTTCCTAGTAGATAATAAGTCACTTGCCTCAGAGAAACTCATCTGGCAACAACTCATGCCTGATGAACATGGAGATTGGCTGAATAAACGACTTGGTGGGGATTATGATAAATATCCTAGAATTGGGGATAAAAAAGACAAGAATGGAGAATTTGATAAAGTCTTTTATGACCAATATTCTCCTGGAGTACAGACAGCACGAGATGCATGGTGTTATAATTATTCAAAGGCAGACTTAATTAAAAATATGAAAGAAACGACGTTATTCTATAATGAACAACGGACGGCATTGGCATTGCATTTAATATCTGAACCCAACATGGATCCTTCAAGAATCAAATATTGTAGTAATGTTTTATCTGATTTACATAAAAATAAAGAATTTATTTTTACGGATGATAATGTTGTACAAGCGTTATATAGACCATATTGTAAGCAATGGTTGTACTACTCAAGGGAATGGAATCATCGTGTTGGTTTAATACCAAATCTTTTTAATAAATTTTACAATAGTAGACCAGAATGCAATCGTACAATTTGTATTTGTGGACTTTCTACAAAAAAAACATTTTCCTGTGTTATGGGAAAGGAAATCCCAGATTTGAATATAATGGATGCAACTTCCCAATGCTTCCCCCTCTACGTCTATATAGAAAACAATAATTCAACAAAAACAAAGAAACAACGAACTTTGTTCGGGGGGGGGCAGAAAGAACAAGAATATTCTGCAAATCAATACAACCGCACGTCGGGCATCACGGATTGGATTCTCGACAGAACGCGCAAGCGGTATGGGCATGACGAAATTATGAAAGAAGATATTTTCTATTACGTCTATGGCATCCTGCATTGCCCGTCGTATCGCGAGAAATATCAGAACGACTTCAAGAAGGCTCTGCCTCGCATACCATTCGTCGAACGGTATGAGGATTTCATTGCCTTTATGAAGGCAGGCCGTGAACTAGGCGACTTGCATTGTAATTACGAAGAATGCCCGATGAATACCACGGCACAAATCATCGAGGATGGTTCGCAGAATTATATCATCGACAAGCTCCGGCCTGTGGGCAAAGGCAATTTCACCGAACTCAAATACAACGGCCATATCACCATCAAAAACATCCCGCCCGAAGCACACGAATACATCGTCAATGGTCGTTCGCCATTGGGCTGGATTATCGACCAATATCAGATCAGCATCGACAAAGACTCCGGCATCAAAAACGACCCGAACGACTGGTGCCGCGAACACAACAATCCTCGCTATATCCTTGAGCTGATTATGCGCGTGATTGAGGTGAGTGTAAGGACAGTTTGCATCGTCAAGAACTTGCCAAAAGTGAATGTATAAGGCAATAGATGGAGGGGGATCATTGGGTCATGATTGGAGTGGAGATATAAGGAAATGGCGAGAATCGAAGGCATTCAGATTAAGAATTATGGTGTGCTTAAAGATGTCGTATTGGGAAAAACATTTTCCAATCAATCAGGAAAGCCTCTTGGCAATCTGACCGCAGTCATTGGTTCATGTGGTAGTGGTAAAAGTACAATGGCCGATGTTTTCGGCTTCATTTCGGATTGTTTAAGGATTGGTGTTGAAGATGCTTGTGAAGCGAATAATCGTGGTGGATTTGAAGCATTGCGTTCCATTGGTTCTGAGGAACCAATTTCATTTGAGATCTACTATCGAGAAAAGAATAACTCACGTCCTATTACCTATGAACTTCAGATCGATATAGATAAAACAGGTCGACCTTATATTCTGGAAGAGCGTTTGCGGCAACGTGTTAAGGATAAGGGATGGCCTTTATCTTTTTTATATATTAAAAAGGGAAAGGGATATGCTTTCATTGGTACAGAAGGTGGACAAGATGAAAATGGTGTCATTACGGGGGAAAAGTGCGATGTAGATCTTGCTGATATTCGACGCCCTGGAATTGTAACACTAGGAGCAATGAAACAATATAATCGAATCGAGCGTTTTCTCGATTTTTTAAACAGTTGGTATTTATGCTATTTTTCTCCTGATGCTGCCAGACAAATGCAAACTTCGATGCCACAATCTTATCTCAATAGAACTGGAAACAACATTAACAATGTTGCTCAGTTTATGTATCGTGATAATCCAAAAATATTTGAGAAAGTATTGGAAAGTATTCAACAAAAACTACCTGGTATTACAAAAATTGAGCCCAAAAAATTAGAGACGAGTCAAATGGTCTTGCGCTTTTTTGAGCATGGTTTTGATAAACCAATTTATTCCAATCGTATGTCTGATGGAACATTGAAGTTGTTTGCTTATTATTTGCTCTTACATGAAAAAAATCCGCGTCAATTTGTATTTATGGAAGAGCCTGAAAATGGATTGTATCATCATTTCCTAGATGATTTGGCTGGTGAAATCAAGTCAATGCTAGGCAATACAACCTTAAGACAATTCTTTGTCACCACACATAGCCCATTCTTTGTGAATGCACTTACTCCAGATGATGTTTGGGTGCTTAAAAAAGGTGAAGATGGATTTTCTTATGCCAAACGAGCCTCAGAGTACGAATTTGTAAAGGAATTGGCTGAGGAAGGCGTTGCTTTGGGGGATATGTGGTATAGTAAATATTTTGGGTAAGACGATGTTCATTCAATTCTTAATCGAAGACAAATCGACTGAAATCCTGATTCACAGGATAATGCCTAAGATTATGACAAAGTACAGCCTGACAAGTGATGTACTTCAATATACCTGTAAATCTTTCAAGGGAATTGGGAGACTAAAA
This sequence comes from Pseudomonadota bacterium, assembly GCA_017464085.1. Lineage (GTDB taxonomy): Bacteria > Myxococcota_A > Bradymonadia > UBA4248 > UBA4248 > UBA4248. The sequence goes on along the minus strand of JAFUEE010000018.1, from coordinate 24,461 downwards.
ACAAATGGGAATATTGTAGAACGCAAGTCGGGACAATTACTCAACGACCTGCCTGCATATTTACAAGGTTTTGACAAAAAACTGTATCAAATGCCGCAATCCTTAATCATTGTAGTGCTCGATAATGACAAACGGGATACAAGGGACTTCCTTGCACAGTTAGAGAAAACCGCACAGTCCGTAAAAACTCCCCATGTCTTTTGTCTTGCCATTAAAGAAATGGAAGCATGGTTGCTTGGAGATCCTGATGCCATAATAGCGGCGTATCCAAATGCCAAGCTAAACCTGTTGAATAAGTATGAACAAGACGCTATTTGTGATACTTGGCAGCTATTGGCTGAAATCGTATACAAAGGTGGTTTGAAAGCATTGAAAAAAAGTGAATCCTACTCAGAAATCGGCAAAGCAAAAAGCGAATGGGCAGAGCATATTGGGCAGTATCTTTGTTTAGATCGGAATAAATCGCCCAGTTTTCAGTATTTTATCCATCGTATTTCTGAGTTTTTATCGAAGTAAACATAAACTGTTTTAGCAAACACCCGAGCACAATCCAAATTACGCCCAAAACTCTTGAATTCATTGTCAATAGTCGTTTCCTAATGGATTGGATGATATTGGTTATGAAGTATTTCGCATGCCACGCGTATGTGCTTGCACATAGCGGGCGGGGAGAGGCCGTATGCGCGAAGCGCATAGGCCGAAATGCGAGCTGTAGGCACGTGTCGTGACACGTGCCAAAGCGAGCAAATATATATATTACACCTTCGGCAGCTGTGCGATGCTCTTTGCGATATCCGCATCGCTGGGGATGAAGTCGGACATTTTGCCATCGTTGAACTGCCCGTAGGCGACCATGTCGAAGTAGCCTGTGCCTGTGAGTCCGAAGACGATGTTTTTGGCTTCGCCGGTTTCTTTGCACTTGAGGGCCTCGTCGATGGCGGCCTTGATGGCGTGGGAGGATTCGGGGGCGGGGAGGATGCCTTCGATGCGAGCGAACATCTGTGCGGCTTTGAAGACTTCGGTCTGTTCGACGGAGATGGCGCGCATCTGTTTTTGGTCGAAGAGTTCGGAGAGGATTGGGCTCATGCCGTGGTAGCGGAGGCCGCCAGCGTGGATGGGGCTGGGCATGAAGCTTGAGCCGAGGGTGTACATTTTAGCGAGCGGGCAGATTTTGCCGGTGTCGCAGAAGTCGTAGGCGTAGGTGCCGCGTGTGAAGGAGGGGCAGGAGGCGGGTTCGACGGCCACGATGTCGTAGTCGGCTTCGCCGCGGAGTTTCTGGCCCATGAACGGGGCGATGAGGCCGCCGAGGTTTGAGCCGCCGCCGGCGCATCCGATGATGGTGTCGGCTTTGATGCCGTATTTGTCGAGGGCGGCTTTGGTTTCGAGGCCGATGACCGACTGGTGGAGGAGGACCTGGTTGAGGACGGAGCCGAGGACGTAGCGATAGCCTTCATGTGTGACGGCGTACTCGACGGCTTCGGAAATCGCGCAGCCGAGGCTGCCGCCGGTGCCGGGGAATTCTTCGAGGATTTTGCGGCCGACGTTGGTCGTATCGGAGGGGGAGGCAATGACGCGGGAGCCGTAGGTGCGCATGACTTCGCGGCGGAACGGCTTTTGCTCATAGCTCACTTTGACCATGTAGACGATGAGATCGAGGTCGAGGTAGGCGCTTGCCATGGAGAGCGCGGTGCCCCACTGGCCTGCGCCGGTTTCGGTCGTGATGCCCTTGAGGCCCTGTTTTTTGGCGTAATAAGCCTGCGCGATCGCGGAGTTGAGCTTGTGCGAGCCGGACGTGTTGTTGCCTTCGAATTTATAATAGATGTGCGCGGGCGTGCCGAGTTTTTCTTCGAGACAATAGGCACGGACGAGCGGTGAGGGGCGATACATTTTATAGAAGTTGCGGATGTCGTCGGGAATCGGGAATTCGCGCGTGTCGTTGTCGAGTTCCTGTTTGACGAGATCGGCGCAGAAAACGGCTTCGAGTTCGGCGGCGGTCATCGGCTTGCCGGTGCCCGGATTGACGAGTGGCGCAGGTTTTTTCTTCATGTCGGCGCGGACGTTGTACCAGGCTTTGGGCATCTCGGATTCTTCGAGGTAAATCTTGTAGGGGATAGCGGTGTTTTCTTTCATGATAAGCTCCATTGGGGATATGCGCTTTGCGCGCGAGTGTGAAAGATCCGGAAAGATGATGGGGTTCCGGAGGTTTTGGGGAACCATTTGTTAAGCATTGCCGTTTTGATGGGCAGTGTTTTATATGGATATGCTTCAGTCGAGACTGAAACGGTGAATCGCAGATATTTGGGGCATTGGGCGGTTGAAGGTGCGCAGCTCTGCGTGTTCATGAGTTTGGTCAGAGAATATATACAGATATAGTTATATTCTGAGGCGATGTGTCATGAGAACATGGCAGTGCGAGCTTCCGCTTGAGGCTATGGATTGTTTCTGCGGCGATAGTAGTGCGTCTGATGATGCTGTTGCGCCTGACATTATCGCACAGGTATGCATGTATTTATATATACAAATATATAAAATAGAGACAGCAGCTGTAGCGCAGAAAACAAGCTTAGCCTATCAAAGCCCTTGGATATGCCCTTGGATATGTGGAAAAGGATCAGCGACGCCAGCGACGGGAAGTTGCATCTTCGACATTTGCGACGGCGCACAGAAGGGCCGAGCAGTTATGGTCAGAAATTGCAATGTGAGCTGACGTGTTCATAGAATCCTCATTTGGAAAACAGGAGATGTCCCCTGACATCACCTTCTGCTTTTATCCCAAAAGCATTTTCACCCTATCACCATTGTTTTGGGATTACCAGGTTTTTGTGCAAGAATTTTATTTAGAGGATTATAAGTTTGTGTCATGCGTATGCAATGTGTGGCTAGTACAAACTGTATGCGCATTGTAGAGATTTGATATCTGGGGAAAGAATTTTGGCGCATGATGAAATGCGTCGGTGTGTTGCGGCGGTTCAGTGTGCTTGAGCGTTGTGTCTTGCGTGCGGGAGGCTGTGCATCTCGAAGGCGTGTTTTGAAGGAATGTGCGTGCAAGAGGCTTTGGGGTAGCCGCAAAGGATGGACAATTAGAGAAGCTCTGCTGGATAATGGGGGCGCAGGCGTGTTTGCGTGGGGCTATTTAGAGGGTTCATCGTGATGTCGTGACACATCGTTTGAGTGTGCCTGCGTGGTCGCGATGACGTTGGCTGGTGCACAGGTCGGATCGTGCGAGCATTGTGCAGAGCAAAGTGAAGCATCAGGCTGATGATGTCGATACTTAATTAAATATATTTCATTTGTTTTGGCTTGCTATTAAGGATAGAATTTCGTTGGCAGAATGGTTTGCCCGTTTGCATGGAGAGAGCGGCATGGCAAAAGAAATCGTAGCGCAGAAAACAACTCAGGGACCGGCGCGGAGTCTGGATGCGAAAAAGCGTCCGACAGAACAGCTTCGCGGGGAAAGGCCGGCGCGAGCGGAGCGGATCACAAAGCAGAGCGATCCGATCGGGACATGTACGGTGACGTGCAGCGCGCTGAATGTCCGGAGCGGTGCGGGCGGGAATTACCCGCGCATCGGTGGGCTGACGAAGGGCAAGACGGTGACTGTGTACGAAGCGAGCAATGGCTGGCTGAAGATTGGCTATGGCTCAGGGGAGGGCTGGATCGAGCAGAAATATACGGACTACAAGGCACCTGAGCCGCAGCAGCCGCCCGCGCCGTCGTTTCAGCCGTTTGAAGGCGTGATTACGGCGCAATCCCTGAATGTTCGGGAGGGACCGAGCACGGATTACGCGTCGATCGGATATCTGCATAACGGCGACAGGGTCACGGTCATCGGGGAGAGCAACGGGTGGTATAAGATCACTTATGGCGGCCGTGAAGCTTGGATCAGCAGCAAGTATGTGGAGAAGTCGAACGGTTCGACGACGCAGCCGCAGCAGCCGTCGCAGTCTGGGACGTTCGAGGTCGTGGTGTCTGCCTCGACGCTGAACGTCCGGACCGGCCCGAGCACGGATTACACCAAGATCGGCGCGCTGTCTTCTGGTGCGCGCGTGGCCGTGCTCGAGGAAAGGAATGGCTGGTACAGGATCAATTACAACGGCCAGGAGGGGTGGATCAGCGCTTCTTATACTTATAAGCCCGGCAATGCTTCGGCAGCCGGCCAGAAGGCTGCCGATTATGCGCATACGCTCATGAACACGTGCAACAGCAACAACTGGCATTACAACCAGAACAAGCGCACGCAGGACGGTTATTATGACTGTTCCGCTTTTACCGCGAGATGCTGGAAGGTCGGTGGGTATGATTTCAAGTGGGCGAACTCGGAGAGCCAGGCCAAGACGATCTATAACAAAGTCGGGGAAATCACGAACAAGGGAGAGATTCAGCCTGGAGACCTTTTGTTCTATCATCACAACTGGAACAGCGGCTCGCGGTGGCGGGGGATCAACCATGTGGCGATCGCGATAGGCGGCGGTCGGCGTATTGATGCCGGCGGGGAGCCTGTCAAGAATGTCGCAGAAATCGGAAACACGGTGATGATCGGCAGGCCCAGCCTGTTGATGAAATAATTTTGGACCGCGCCTATTGCGCTTTGCGCAATACGGCTTGCGGGCGCCGGCTATTGGCTGCGGGCCAATACGCCGGCGCTTTTCTTTTGTATTTTCCGGAAAATGCTGAAGCTTCATTGGACGGCACAAGGTGTTTCATGCCTGCGTCTGGTTGTTTTGAGGCGTTGGGGGCGTTGGGTTCGGATTCTCTGTGACAGGATGCGGGATGTCTTGTCGGCTTGTGAATGGATGTGGCGCGCAAAATTCCTTTACATTCGCAAAGAATATGTAACAATTATAATAGACTCGGACGCTTTTTGTCAGAGACCATCATAAGGAGAGGATATGAAACGAATTTCGTTGTGTGGAGCTTGTGTCATTGCCGCGCTTGCATTTTCGGCATGTGACGACAGTGATTCCAGTGAGCAGGGGCAGAATATATGTTCGGACGGTGCTTATGTATGCCAGATGAACATATTGATGCGCTGTTCACAGAACAGATGGCAGGTATATAACACGTGTACGACGACGCAGGTCTGCAATGAAGCGCAGGCGCGCTGTGAAGATGGCGCAGTTTCTCCGCAGCCTGGGCCGTCTGCGGGCGAATGCGCGACGGGCACGCGCCGGTGCAGCGCGGATCAGTCAGCCGTCGAGTATTGCATGGACGGCAAGTGGTATACGGAGATGCCGTGTCTGTATGGGACCAAATGCAACAATACAGGCATGGCGTGCGAGATGCCCAAAGATGATCCCGGGGTGACGCCGGCAATCTGCACGGATGGCATGAAGATGTGCGATGCCGACGGTTCGAGAGTGCTCGCTTGTGCGAACGGCGTCTGGATCGCGATGAAGAGCTGCAATACGGCTGCACATGAATTCTGCGATGCCGATACGCGCGACTGCAGGCAGGGATGCTCTGAAGGCGCGCTGAAGTGCAATCCTGAAGCGGATGCGATCATGGTGTGCCATAACAATGCGTGGACGGTGCAGAACGCGTGTACAAGCGATGAGGTCTGCAGCGACACGTCCAAGGCATGCGAAAAAGTGATCGAGTGCGTGAACGGGGAAGCTTATTGTGACGGCGGGCAGGTCATTTCTTGCCAGGATAACAAATGGGCGCGCGGGGAGCTCTGCACTGGCGACAAGGACTGTTTTGACGGCGCATGCGTGCAGAAAGCGCCTGTATGCACGGAAGGCGCGTCCGAGTGCCTGAGCGATGCCGAGCTTTCGGTATGCGAAGACGGCAAGATCAAGATTGTCGCATGCGGCACTGGGGAGAAGTGTTTTACCCGCGATGGCAAAGGCAAGTGCGAAGCGGTGGTCTGCACGGAGAACTCATGCAAGAATTCTTCGACGCGGTATGTGTGCAACACGGCACTGAATGCGCAGACAGAAGAGGTCTGTCCGGCATCGACAATCTGCGATGACGAAACGAGAAGCTGTGTGCCGAGAGTTTGCACGGAGAAAGAAAAGCGCTGTTCGAATAATAATGTTGAGGTCTGTTCGAATAATGCATGGACGGTCCAGACCGCGTGCACAGACACGCAGATGTGCAAGGAATCGACGAAAAGGTGTGTCAAAGTCGTGTGTTCGGACGGTGACACGCGCTGCAATTCCAAGGGCAAGCTTGAAACGTGTTCGAACAATGCCTTCGGCAATGCGACGGTCTGTGGGAACAACCAGTCCTGTCGTGAGGTGTCTGAAAATAAGGCGGCGTGCGTGACGAATGTCTGCACGGATGGCATGTATCAGTGTGATGGCGCGCAACTGCAGAAATGCGTGGACAATGACTGGGTGACGCAGGCGACGTGTGACAGTGCGGCGCTGTGTTCTGCCAAATCGACGAAGGGCAGTTGCAAGGCGCGTGAATGCGAGAACGGGGCAGAGGCGTGCAGCAATTCCAAAGCGAGCTCGAAGGTGTGCAAGGACTTTGTATGGGAGCTCACGCTGTGTTCGACAGTCCAGCAGGGATCGAAATGCAGCATGAGCAATGGCCATGCATCTTGCCAGCTTCAGGTCTGCTCTAACGGCTATTCTTGTGATGGAAACACGCTCAAGCGATGCGAGAATAACAGCTATACCTATACAAAAGATTGCGGCAACAATGCCACATGCGATGCATCGTCGGGAAAATGCGTGGCAAATGAGTGCGCGGAAGGCAATTATTCGTGCGCATCTTCGACACTTCGCAAATGCGAGAATGGCAAATGGGTGTCGAAAGCGACATGCACGGTCAATCAGCAGTGCAGTGCGGATGCGAAGAAATGTGTGGATAATGAGTGCAAGGCCGATGAATACAAATGTGACGGCAAGACCTTGTATGACTGTGTGAATGGCAAATGGCATTCCGTGGAAACATGCACGGCTAACCAGACATGTGATGCATCCGCCGGCCTTTGTGTCAGTATTGCTGAATGCACAAGCGGCAATAAATGCCAGGACAATAATCTGTATCAGTGCCAGAATGGCTCGTGGAAGCTGAGCAAGGAATGCGCTCAGGGGGAGACTTGCAATTCTTCAGTTGGTCTGTGCGCGCAATGTGGCGGCAATTCTTATGAGTGCAGGGGGCAGGATTTGTATAACTGCCGAAACTATGTCTGGGTAAAACAGCAGACATGCGCGGCGAATGAGACTTGCTCCGGGTCTTATTATGGCGGCGGCTGTATTGCCAATCAGGTCTCGGAATGCACGAATGGGCAGAAGAAATGCGACGGCAATACGCTCAAGTCATGCTCGAATGGCAAATGGACGATCGAAAAGGAATGTGGCGCCGGGGAGTCGTGCAACTGGTCGGCAGGTGTGTGCGCGGAGTGCAGCGGAAACTTCTGGCAGTGCAAGGGGCAGGATCTGTATAACTGCAAAAACTACAAATGGGTGAAGGATCAGACATGTTCGGCCAATCAGACCTGTTATAGCCATTATTATTCTGGCGGCTGTACGGACAATTCGGAATGCACGAATGGTCAGTATCAGTGCGACGGCAGCACGCTTCAGGTCTGCACGGACGGCAAATGGAAGACCTCGAAGGTCTGCACGAATAATCAGACGTGTTCGGCATCAGGCGCATCTGGGGCATGCATTGACAATCTGTCGCTTCCAGAATGGTGCAGTTTATACTACTTGAATGATGAAAAATATGATCGTGGCTATGGGCGTGTCCTCATTCCGCAGGATGTTTCGGAAGAACAGATCAGTGCGGAATTTGTCTGCGGTAACTTGGCAACGCCTGTGGCGGAATGGTATTCCGCGACCGCGACAAAGAATGAGCATTGCGGCGATTGCGGCAATAATACGGAATATATCAGTGGTGGTCTGAACGCCCCTGGCGGTTCCTATAACTGCGCGTATCGCTTTAATTTTGGACTTCAGTCTGTGATCTGCAAGAAAGGCGGCGGTGCGCCGATCGTCATGACACCGACGACGAAACTGACAGCGGAAGATACGATGCCGATTACGATCAATGATGTGGCATCTTCTGAAAAGCCGTCCTGGTGCTGGTTCAAGCATCTCAGCTATGAGAACGGGAATTATGGGGAGGCTTATCTGCATGTGTATCCTGGAAAGCTCAATGGCGGTCAGATTACGGCTGAATTGATTTGCGGCAGTGCATCGACGCCGGTCACGAAATGGAGCTTGATCAGCCGGGCTGTTGAAAATGTGTTCTGTGGTCAGCCGTGTGGCAATAACCTCGAGTTCATGACCAAGCCTCAGAATGCTGAGATACCGGGTTCGCAGAAATGCGCATTCAGGATTAGATATGATACGAAATATTATATCTGTCCGATTGCCGAGAATAATGGCAATAATATGCTCGAAGTGACGCAGGAGGTTGGCACGCTGAGTTCTGATTATTATCGCCCGTAAGTCAGTAATTTATATTTATTTATAGGAGCGAGCGGTCTGTGAAAGGACTGCTCGCTTTTTTTATTTAATCAGCATGGGTTGACTTCTGTACATTATGATTATGTTGCGCCGTCGCTCCGGCGGTGTGGTCGGAGCGATTGGCCCCATTTCATTGGAGTATTCATGAAAGTCACGATATTTGATACCAAACCGCATGACCGACAGTATCTCGAAAAAGAGAACGCCGCCTATGGTTATGATCTGAAATTTCTCGAAAGCCGTCTGACGCCGGATACCGCACGTCTGGCGGCAGGCTCAGATGCTGTCTGCGCATTTGTCAACGATGATGTCGGCGCAGCTACGATTGATGCGCTTGTGGAAGCGGGCGTCAAGCTGATCGCGATGCGTTGTGCTGGTTTTAATAATGTCGATATGAGACATGCATACGGCAGGATTCATGTCGTCCGTGTGCCGAAGTATTCGCCTTATGCAGTCGCGGAACATGCGATGGCATTGCTGCTGACAATCAATCGGAAGACGCATCGCGCTTACATTCGCACGCGCGACCACAATTTCTCATTGACCGGCATGCTCGGGTTTGATCTTCACGATAAGACCGTCGGTGTCGTGGGCACTGGTCAGATCGGGCGCTGTTTCATCGATATCTGCCGTGGTTTTGGCATGCATGTGCTCGCTTACGATCCCTATCCGTTTCCCAATGCGGACTATGAATATGTCGATCTTGAGACGCTGCTTCGCCGTTCGGATGTGATTTCTCTGCATTGTCCGCTGACGCCGGAGACAAATCATCTTTTGAACAGGGAAACGATGCAGTGGCTCAAGCCCGGCGTGGTGATTGTCAACACATCGCGTGGCGCGCTGATCGATACCCAGGCATTGATCGAGGCGCTCAAGGATGGGCGTGTAGGCGGTGCGGCGCTTGATGTTTATGAAGAAGAATCGGATATCTTCTTTGAAGATTGTTCGGATCAGGTCATTCAGGATGATCAGCTCCTGCATCTGATCAGTTTCAACAATGTCATCATCACATCGCATCAGGCATTCTTCACGCGTGAAGCGCTTGCGAAGATTGCCGAAGTGACGTTCCTGAACCTTAAGCAATTCAGTGTGAATGAGACTCTGGAAAATGAGATATGCTATCGCTGTCCTGAATATGGCAAGGGATGCCATAAGGAGAAAGGCCAGCCTTGTTTTACATTGAATAGAGAATAAATTAGCCGGCGGTGTATTTGCGCAGCAAATAGCCGCCGGATGACTCCCCGTATGTGCCGCAGGCACATAGGGGAGTCCAATAAAAAAGATGTATCAGGGAATGTCTCTAGCCCGTGAAACTCTGGCGGAATATATCAATTATTGAAAATAATAGATTCCGAGCGCAATGCCGGAAACGATGGTCATCGCAAGCGCAAGCCCGTATAGAATAATCTGGCCTGCAATGCCTGTGTTGCATTTGAGATCATGAAGGGAAAAATATATCCGGTGCATGCTGTGAAATGCGATGCCGAGGAGGATGAGGAAAATTGCGCCTGCGCCCCACCAATGTTTCATCACATTGAAGAAGTGAAAGAAGTCGAGGCTTCCGGTAAGGCCGACAATGATCATGAGGACTAACAGCACGGGGAGTGCAAAAGAGATGGCCATGCCGCCAAAACCGAAGAGTAGCCATGCGATGGGTTCGTTGGAGCGCTTGTATTGTTCTTGTGTCATGCGGGTGCCTCAGGAAAATGTGAGCGCGCAGAAGATGAGCACGGAAGCGACAATCGTGACGAAATAGAGCGAAGCGGTCAGGAATGGTGCGGGAATCGTGCGCGTGTTCGCCGGATCGCGCGAGGTGAAGATGCGCACGCCTTGCGGGAAGATATTGTACCAGGTGATGGTGTGATAGATCACGGCCAGGAGCGCCAGGATGTTGAAAGCGACGATGGCGGGGCGAGTCAGGAACGACAGGATCCATGCCTGCGGGTCTTCGCACAGGACGGCGGCCAGGCAGAAGGAGAGGAGTTCGATTCCGACCAGCAGAGAAAGCACTGCTGTGGCTTCTCGGATCATATATAGGATATATTTTTTTCGCTTTGTCCACCAGGAGGCGCGAACCGGGCGGATGTATGATTTTCGATGCGTTTCCATATTTTACTCACGAGGATATGTCGCAGATATTTATTTTTTCAGTTTGAACAGGCGGAGAAAATAATCTTTTGCGCTTTCTTCTTTGCCGAGCTGTATTGCGGCGGCAGGATCGACGAGCTTGGGACAGACATCGGAGCAGTAGCCGACTGAAGTGCAGCGCCACACGCCTTTTGTCTGGCTCATGATCGCAGTGCGTGTTTCCTGTTCGGCATCCCGGCTGTCATGGTTGCATCTGTAAAGCATCGTGAGCGCGGCCGGTCCGATGAAGTCCTTGTGGAGCTTGTACTGCGGGCAAGCGGCATAACAGCAGCCGCACTGGATGCAGTGCGAGAACTGCTGATAGCGCGCGAGCTGCTGTGGCGTCTGGATGCTTGGCGAATCGGCCGGGATGTCTTTGCGCGGCACGATGTAGGGATGGACGCTTTCGAGCTTGCCAATCATATCGGAGATATCCGTGACGAGGTCGCGCTCGATCGGGAAGTTTTCGAGCGGCTCGATCGAGATCTTGTCGCAGTCTTCGTAGTTCCTGACAAACGTCTTGCATGCCAGGCGCGGGACGTTGTTGATGACCATGGCGCACGAGCCGCATATCGCCATCCTGCACGAGGACCTGTAGCTGAGATCCGGCGCAAGGTTGTCGCGGATATAATTGAGGCCGTCGAGTATGGAGGTCTCCGCAGTCCATGGAACCTCAAAATCCTCAAAGTGAGGCGCGTCATCGGTCTCTGGTCGGTATCTGAGGACGGAGAATATTTTGATGTTCTGGCTCATGCTTTTGACCCGTGTATGTCTTTGACTTCATTGCTCTCGCTGCCGTAGACGCGCTTTGCGGGGGCAAACTTCGTGATGACGACATCGCTGTATTGGATTTCGGGAGTCGCATCCTTTTTATAAAACGCGAGCGAATGCTTGAGGAAGTTCGCGTCGTCTCGTTTTGTATAGGCACCGTCCGGGCCGTCGAGGCGCTGGTGGCTGCCGCGGGATTCCTTGCGTTCGAGGGCGGATTTGGCGATGCATTCCGCGACATCGAGCGTGTAGCCGAGTTCGAGGAGCCGGACGAGCTCGTAATTGAACACGCGGCCTTTGGTGTCTGTGAGGCGCAGGTCTTTATGGCGCGTCTGTAATTTCCGCAGCGTCTCGACCGCCTGGGTCATGCCGCTCTCTTCTCGGTAGATGCCGACATTCTGTTCCATGCATTCAGCCATCTCTTTGCGCACGGCGGCGACGGAGTCGTCGCAAGTGCCGGCGGTCAGGCGCGTGAAGAGGTCATCGGCGATATGTTCCGCGGCTTCGGTGAGATGTTTTTCATCGATATCGCCGGCAGATTTGGCGAATTTCGAGGCTTCGTCGCCGGCGACATGTCCGAAGACGAGGATTTCCGTGAGCGAGTTTGAGCCCAGCCTGTTTGCGCCGTGCAGGCCGATGCTTGCGCATTCACCGGCAGCGTATAGCCCGGGGATGCGCGTTTCCGTGCGGATGTTCGTCTCTATGCCGCCCATCGTGTAATGGACGACAGGGCGCACGGGGATGGGGGCGTTTGCGGGGGCGACGCCGACATAGGTGCGTGCGAGCTCGCAGATCTGCGGTAGCCGTTCCTGAAGCTTTTCCTTTCCGATGTGCCTCAGGTCGAGGTGAACGACATCGCCCATCTGTGAGCTGATCGTGCGCCCTTTTTTCTGTTCGTGCCAGAATGCCTGGGAGAGCCTGTCGCGCGGCCCGAGCTCCATCGTGTTCCGTTTGGGGCATCCGAGCGGCGTTTCCTTGCCGAGGTCGTAATCCTGCAGATACCTGTAGCCGTCTTTGTTGAGCAGGACGCCGCCTTCGCCACGCGCGGCTTCCGTGATGAGCAGCCCCGAGCCGGGGAGCCCAGTCGGGTGGTACTGGATGAACTCCATGTCGCGCAGCGGCACGCCATGCCTGAACGCGAGCGACATGCCGTCGCCGGTCACGATCGTCGCGTTTGTCGTGAACTGGTAGGCCTGCGCCGCGCCGCCGGAGGCGATGATCACGGAGCGCGCGAGCACCGCGCGGAATATGCCGTTGAGCAGGTCATACGTCAGCACGCCGCAGATGCGCCCGTTGTCTTCGAGCAGGTCGATGGCGAAATGCTCGTCCAGACGCTGGATATTCTTGAACTCGACGGATGCCTGATAGAGCGTGTGCAGGATGTGGAAGCCGCTTCGGTCAGCTGCGAACCACGTTCTCGGCACCTTCATCCCCCCGAAGTTTCTCAGGCAGATTTCACCGGAAGCCTGCCGGCTCCACGGGCAGCCCCAGTGTTCGAGGTCGATGAGCTCTCTGGGGGCGCGCTCGACAAAGTATTCGACGACATCCTGGTCGCAGAGCCAGTCGCCGCCCGAGACCGTGTCGCGGAAGTGCAGCTCGAAGCTGTCGTCCTTTGAAAATGCGCCGGCCGCACCGCCCTCGGCGGCGCATGTGTGGCTGCGCATCGGGTAAACTTTCGATATCAGCGCGATCCTGACTGCGGGGTCTTGCGCGGCTGCAATCGCTGCGCGAAGCCCGGCGCCGCCTGCGCCGATGATCGCTATGTCTGCTTTGACGATTTCCACTCTGCACTCCTTTCGTTGCGTCCGTTTCCTGAGTTCGGAAAACTCCGCGTGTGACTATCACATAACCCTTGTCATGGTAACTATTAATAGATGGACGGGCGCGGTTTTGCGCTGTCCTGTGTCTGGCAAACGGATGCACGTGCTGGGGTATTTCACAAAATCGCGCCTCGTTTTGTGCGTCGCTGTCGCCGGCTCTGCCGCCGATACGCGCCGCCTTTCGGGCTATCGCCGGCTCTGCCGCCGATACGCCCGCCTGCGCCCGGCTATGATCGCGATCATACGCCGGGCGCGTCTGCTTTTTGACTCAGCTTTTAATCGTAATATGATGATCTTCACGGGCAAAAGTCCGGATTGGGAAAGCTTGATCAAGGAGCATCAATCATGGGGGCGCACAAAGAATTGGTAGCGGCAGTTAAAAAAGATGATGTCGAAGCCGTCAAACAGATATTTGAAGCGCAGATGGATGTGCTTTGTTTCATCAAAAAGTATGATGAAACAGACCATTGGTCACTGGCCAACGATTGCGCTTCATACGGCGCATATCACTGTCTGGTTTTCCTCATACAATGCATGCATGAGAGGGGCGCTGACCGCGAAACGATTAAAGAATATCTCAATGAGAGAAGCAGTACAGGGCATGCGCCACTGCATCTCGCGGTGGAACATGGCTCTGTGGCATGTGTCAAATTTCTATTGGATGAGGGTGCGGATCCAAATTTGAAGATAAAGAATGATTATGAATTTCATGATACGTCGATGGCCATTGCCTGCTGGAAAAACCATCTGGAAATGTTGAAGCTGCTCATGGAATATGGCGGAAAGCTGGATATCAAATGCAAATATGGCAAGACGCTGCTTCATATTGCGGCATGGGGAAATGCCTTCGAGTGCGCGGCGTTTCTTGTCGAACAGGGGGCGGATGTCAGTGCCCGAAACGACTCTGGGAAGACGCCGCTTATGTATGCGCAGGATAGGGAGCAAATTAATGATATAAGGATTACCAGGCTTTTGCTTGATCATGGCGCGGATGTGAATGCGGCGGATAAGGATGGCGAGACGGCGCTGCATGTCGCCGCAGAGAATGATAATGAGAAACATATCAGGTTTCTATTGGCGCATGGCGCGAATATCAATGCACAAGATGACAAAGGCCGGACGCCCCTTCATGTTTCCATGGATCGAGGCAATATCACGGACCGTGAGGGAAATTATTACTATTCTGAGGATGCGTTCGCGGTATTGTTGGCGCATCATCCGGATCTTGAGCTTGCGGATACGGAAGAGGGCTATACGCCATTGCTTCAGGCTGCCTGGGAGGCAGAATGCGGCCAGATGGAAGACTTGCTCGCAGCGGGCGCAGATATCCATGCGCGCGATTATTCAGACCACAATGTGCTGGATGTCATCCTGACGAAGACAGGCGTGGATTATTATCCCGGGGGCGGCAGGCTCTGCTGCGAGGCGCTTTATCCCTATTTAAATGAAGAAGAGTTGGTGCGTATGGATGCCCATATTACGCTTCAGGAACAGATACGCGCTTCGAGGAAACCTACCAAGCTTCAGCTTGCGATTCGCGAAGTGCTGGCGAAAGGGCTGAAGCGGAATGAGGATTAGCGCGGCCTGGGCAGTTTGAAATTTCGCCAAGATTTGAAAAGCGGTTAGGATGCGCGCGGGCATTGCCGTTGGCAGGCTCGGCTGTGACAGGTTTTATGACAAAGGAAAGAGATGAAGATCGCAGTATATTGTGCATCAGGTGAGGGTTTGGATCCGCGTTATTATGCGCTTGGCGAGCAGTTCGGTCGAATGCTTGCGCAGAGGGGGCATTCGCTGGTGTATGGCGGGTATAACAAGGGGATTATGTGTGCGGTGGCGCGCGGTGTGTCTGCGGGGCATGGGGAGATCATCGCGGTGGTGCCGAAGCTGTTCGACAAGCCGGAGTTTACATTTGAGGGCTGCACGGAGGTCATCATCACCGAGACGATGCATGCGCGCAAGGCAAAGATGGAGGCGCTCGGGGATGCGTTTGCGATTTTGCCGGGCGGTATCGGGACGTTTGACGAGTTTTTTGAGCTGTATGTGCTGAAATCGCTTGGGGAGTGCGACAAACCGATGGGGCTTCTGAATGCGCTGGGGTGTTATGATGTGCTCAAGGCGATGCTCGATAAGAATACTTCGGATGGCTTGATGAGCGTGCAGAACCGTGCGCTGGCCAGTTTTTATGATACGGGCGAAGCGCTTTTGGATGCGTTGGAACGCGAATACAATGCGTAATTCATGGCTGTGTTTAATGTTTGTGGATATGAAATACCAGGCAGTAGGCAATAGAAGGTAGGCAGTAGTGCACATGATAAAGGGAATAACTTCTATGCGGAGATCCTATCGATGCTCGATAGGATCATACATGACATTTGGAGACCATATCCACGCTTGTTAAACTGAGCGTAACACGTAGAGCATAGTGCAGAATTAGGAGAAATAATGGATTTGGAAAGACTACTTGGGACAGCGCGCGAGGCCGCAAAGCTGGCAGGCGATCATTTGCTGGAGCTTTGGCAGGTGCCAAGGGATATCCACATCAAGGCAGATGCATCGCTGGTGACGCAGATTGATACGGAAAATGAAGCTTTGCTCATTGATTATTTTAAGAAGGCGACACCAGATTTTGGATTTCTAGGCGAAGAAAGCGGCATTCATGAGGCGCAAAAGAGCGGGGAGCCGTATTGGTATGTGGATCCGGTCGATGGCACGACGAACATGGCGCACAGGTTTCCGTGGGCATGTATTTCGATCGGGCTGGTGATTGCAGGTGAACCGGTTGTCGGCGTGGTGAATAACCCGGTGCAGCGCCATGAGTTTTATGGCGCGAAGGGATGCGGTTCCTATTTTAACGGCCTGAAGATGCATGTGTCGAGCGGTACGCCGTTCGAGCGTTCGTTGCTCGCGACGGGGTTTCCAGTGGGACCGCATCAGCATGAGCACATCGCGAACATGAAGAATTTTGATCGCGTGTCCCATCATGTGCATTCGGTGCGCCGTCCGGGAAGTGCTGCGCTCGATTTGGCAGCGGTTGCAGTCGGCTGGCTGGATGGCTTCTGGGAAATCGGTCTCAAGCCCTGGGATACGGCAGCAGGCGTCGTTCTCGTCCGCGAAGCGGGCGGCATCGTGAGCGGTTTTGAAGGCGATGGCTACGATCCGCACGATCATTATATATTGGCGGCGAATCCAGAGATATATAAAGACCTTGATGTTCTGCTGACGAAAGCGGGATGAATTTCATTTTTGTGGGGGCTCCCTTTCTTTGGTACTCAAAGAAAAGGTTGCCCCCACACCCTTCCCTAAAGAAAGGCGATGTGTGATGGGCTGTTTATTGGTTCATGGCAATTGTGTGGCAATGACCGTTTTGTGTGGTTCGCTCCTTATGGGCTGTCATGAGTGCTGCTGTGCCTGAATGATTTGTTCGATTTTGCTAGGCGTGAGCCCGGTTATCTCGGAGATTTCTTTGATACCATAGTTGTTTTGGAACATCTTCAATGTGAAGCGTGACATGCTGGACTCCTCGCCTTTCATGAAGCCGGACTCCTCGCCTTTCATGAAGCCGGACTCCTCGCCTTTCATGAAGCCGGACTCCTCGCCTTTCATGAAGCCGGACTCCTCGCCTTTCATGAAGCCTTCGTTATAGGCATCTTGTTTCAATTCGATGATGGCCTGACAACCTTTCTGGTAGCCTTCGTTGTAGGCATCTTGTTTTAGTTCGATGATGGCTCGACACATATTTGTTTTTCCTCCTTTTTGAGTGATTTTTATGTTTGCGTGTGTGCATGCATTAATGGCTTGAACGGCCTCGTATGACATCTCTTGGCACCGAGGTTCATTCAGGATGAATGCATAGAATTCCTCTTTATTCTGGGAAAGCCGGATGCACTTGAAGACCTCGCGAAGCTCAGTGCCGAGATTTGCGAGCATCTCTTCGCCCATTTTAGCAGGAACGATAAGGTTGAGAAAGTAGTTTGGAACTAAGGATTTAAGCGTCTCATCGGGAAACCGCATCATTTCATGGAGGGAGTATGGGCCATCCCAGAGGTCAGAGCCGTAATAGACGGTAATCGTGATGACCGGATCAATATGGTCTGTTTTGGCAAACCTGGACAGAAACTCATCCGGGCGCTTGAGGTCTTTGAGCGCGAGATGCTTCGCGCTTTTCTGGCGTAGTCTTGCGAGAAGGGACAGGGAATCATAGATCATGTTCCTGAGCGGCATCGCGTAATGGATTGCCATTTGATTTTCGATGCCCAGCAGGATGTAGGTGGCGTTCTTGTCACGGTAGGCTTTGAAGACATCTCGATACCGCGTGAGCTTTGCCTGCCCTTTGGCATTTCCGATGACTTCGCTGAGCAGTCGGTCTGCGGGTTCCAGACGATCCGGCTGGATGACTTGTTTGCCGTTGTAGATATAGGCGTTGAACAGGTCTGCAAAGATTTCTGGTTTGGACATGAAGACGTTTAAGGCGTTGTCTTTGTCTTGGGGCTGGCGTTTGCGTTTCGTTCGCTTTGGCATATTGCGGCTCCTTTGTGTGAGGAAAGCGCCCTGCTTTCACACCTAATGGTGCCGTCAAAAAAAAATTGTGACACTTGGTGTGTCGATTTTTTCAATTTTTTTGAAAACGCATGTGAGATGCCGTGAAAAATGGCGCGGGCGTATCGAGCGTAAGCGAGATAGAACGCGCAAACGAGCCGTATGCGCCGCAGGCGCATAGGCGAGCATTAGAAAACGAAAGGTATGAATGGTATAATCCCAATGTAGATGTTCCGTGGAACGTCTCTTGGCATCACATAATCACATACGAAACGATTATCGTTCGGGATATTTTTTAGATTCCAATTTGAGGATTGTCGCAGTGAGCGCAAGGAATTGCAATGTGAAAGCATAAAAGATGTCGCGTATATCGACGACGCCGCGTGCGATGTTGGAAAAGTGTGAATTGACCGAGATATATTGGAGCAGTGATGCGGTCGTTCCAGAGGCATCGAGGGAGAGGCGGTGTATGAATGTGAGCGCGAAGCAGAGGAAAAACGCGAGGAGGAATGCGGAAATCTGGTCTTTGGTACACGAGGAAGCGAGGATGCCGAGGGCGATATAGCCGCCGCCCAGAAGGAGGAGCGCGATGTATCCGCCGATGACGGGACCCCAATCGAGCGGACCGAGTGTTGCCAATGAGATGGGATAGGAAAGTGTGAAAAGCAGGACTAGCGCGAGGAGCGTGAGGCAGGTGAGGAACTTTGCGAGGACGATGTCTGCTGTTTTGACGGGCATGGTCTGGAGGAGATCGAGCGTTTTCTGTGCACGTTCCTGTGCGAGGGTGTTCATCGTGAGCGCCGGACAGAAGATGGAGAGCAGCAGGGGGGCTTGTGAGAAGAATTTGCGAAGGCTGAGCGTCTGAACGGTGTCGAAGAAATCGACGAAGAACATCGCGCCCATGATGAGCAGAAAGAGGACGACGATGATGCCGACGGTCTGGGAGTGGATCATGCGTGAAAGGTCGCGGCGGTAGATCGTAAACATGTCAGTCCTTTGTCTGTGGGTCGGAGTGTGTTTGATCGGGGCACGGGGCTTCAGGGCGTTCTGAGCGTTCTGAGCGTGTGGATTCTGAGCGAGGAGATGTGTAGAAAGCGAACAGGTCTTCGATATTCGCGAGCGCGTTATTGGTTTGTTTTCGCAGGTCGTTGAGGAGCGTGTCGACGGTGCCGTCACAAGCGATTGTGCCGTGATCGATGAGGATGATGCGGCTTGCGATTGCGGTGACTTCCTGGAGGATGTGTGTGGAGAGCAGGATGGTTTTGGTTTTTCCAATCGAGAGGATGAGGTCGCGGATTTCGCGGATCTGGTTGGGGTCGAGGCCTGTCGTGGCTTCGTCGAGGATGAGGATGTCTGGGTCGTGTATGATGGCCTGAGCGATGCCGACGCGTTGTCTGAAGCCGCGTGAGAGCTGGTGAATGGGGAGGTGCATGACGGCGTTGAGGCTGCAGTGTTGAGCGGCTTTTTTGACGGCTAGTGGGCGTTTGGCGCGAGGAATGCCGTGCTGTGCGGCGGCCATTTCGAGCGCGTCGTGAACGATCATGTCTTCATAGAGCGGGTTTGTTTCGGGGAGATAGCCGATGTGTCGACGGACCTCGAGTGGATTTTTGCTGACATCAATGCCTGCGACGGTGACGTTGCCTGTTTCGGGGCGGAGCAGAGTCGTGAGGATTTTCATCGTCGTGGATTTGCCTGCGCCATTAGGCCCGATGAATGCGACGATCTGCCCGGAACTGATGTCGAATGAAATATCTTTGAGCGCGCAGAAATCTCCGTAGTGATAGGTGAGATGCTCGATGTGAATCATGTGTCGTTCTTGTGAAGCCATGCGCAGAGTTTGGATTGTGAGTGGGCGATATCTGGGCCGGGCACGGAGAGATCGGAATCGTCATAGACGAAGAGTTTGTCGTGTGCGACGGCGTGAAGTGTCGGGTATAGTTTGCGCATTTCAGACGCGATTTGTTGAGCATCGTCGCTGTCGTGCGCAAGGAAGAGAATTGAAGTGGGGTTGAGTTCGATGAGCTGTTCCGCGCTGACGCGCGCCCAAGGGTTTTGTGATGCCTGTATGACCTCGTATCCGCAGCCTCTGACGAGATCTGCGAGATAGGCAGGCGATTGGGCGGTATAAAATTGAAGCATGCGCGCGTCAAGTCTGTCGACGATGATGAGGATGCCTGGATGTGTTTCGGTCTTGCGATAGTGAATGGCGTTTGCCTTGAGGTCGCTGTGGATCTGTTCGAGGAGTTCGTGTGCCTGGGTGCGTTTGTTGATTTGTTTGCCAATATTAATGATGGCGCTTTCAATGTCCTCGATGGTATCCATGGCATGGCTGAGCGTAGGGATGTGCATGGCTTCGAGCTGTTCTTTGAGGCGGCTGTCGGCTGGATGGAGCAGGACGAGCGCAGGTTTGAGCGCGACGATCTGTTCGAGCGAGCCGGCGCTTTGCAGGCGGATGAGGCTGTCTGCGCGTGCATCATTGGTAAAAGGGCTTGTCGCAACGAGCTTGTAGTCGGAATGCTCGATGTCGAGCGCCCAAAGCGTTTCGGTGAGCGACGGAGTGAGCGCGATGATGGGCTTTGGGGCGTGCATGCTTGAAGCATCGGGGGATGTTTCGGGGATGATATAGGCGGGCTGGTGATTGCTATAGTATAGATAGGCGCACAGCCAGACAACGAGGATGATGGGGATGGCATACCGGGCCATTCTTCTGCGGCTTTGGTAAGGGTCAGGCGTTTGAGCGTTCGGTGGTGACATGGCTAGTATTTTATATTTAGTTGTCAGTTGTCAGTGGTCAGTTTCATAGAGAAATGCTTGCGCGCATGGCGCATAGCGAGTAAAAAAGCGCGGATTTTGAGCCTGCAAAACCGGGCTCAACTTTTGTGTCACACATTTTTAAGGATAAAACAATGGCAGAAAAGACGGAAGTTGGTTCCAATTTTGTGCGTGAAATCGTTGAACAGGATATCGCGAACGGCAAGAATGGCGGGAGAGTCGCGACACGATTTCCGCCTGAGCCGAATGGTTATCTTCACATCGGACATGCCAAGTCGATATGCTTGAATTTTGGCCTTGCACAGCGCTTTGGTGGCACGTGCAACCTTCGCTTTGACGACACGGATCCGGTCAAAGAGGATACGGAATACTGCGATTCGATCAAGCATGACGTGGAATGGCTGGGCTTCCATTGGGACAATCTTTACTTTGCATCGGATTATTTCGATCAGCTTTATGAGTGGGCGAAAGAGCTGATTCGCCGTGGTCTTGCATACGTCGATGAGCTGACGCCGGAAGAGATTCGCGAGTATCGCGGCAATTTCTATACGGATGGCAAGCCTAGCCCGTGGAGAGACCGCCCGGCAGAAGAGAGCCTTGACCTTCTGGAACGCATGAAGAATGGGGAGTTCAAGGAAGGGGAGCGCGTCCTGAGGGCGAAGATCGACATGTGCCATAAGAATATGAACATGCGCGACCCGCTGATATATCGCATCAAGTTTGCGCATCATCACCGGACGGGTGACAAGTGGTGCATCTATCCGATGTATGACTTTGCGCATGGTCTTTCGGATGCGATTGAAGGCATCACGCATTCGGTGTGCACGCTTGAGTTTGAAGATCACCGCATTCTGTATGACTGGTTCATCGATGCGCTTGAGCTCGACCGGCATCCGCAGCAGATCGAGTTCGCGAAGCTCAACCTGACAGACATCGTTCTGAGCAAGCGCCGTCTGCTTTCGCTCGTCAAGGAAGGCCATGTGAATGGCTGGGATGATCCGCGTATGCCGACGATTTCAGGCATGCGCCGCCGTGGGTTTACACCTGAAGCCATCCGCAATTTCTGTGAGCTGATCGGCGTGAACAAGCGCGATTCGCTTGTCGATTTTGCGCTGCTCGAACACTGTGTCCGCGAACATCTCAATGCGACAGTGCCCCGCGTGATGGGTGTCACGAAGCCGATCCGTGTCCTGATTGAAAATTATCCCGAAGATCAGGTCGAATGGTTTGATGCGCCGTATTCGCCGACAGATGACAGCCTCGGGTCGCGCAAAGTGCCGTTTTCTCGCGAGCTTTACATCGAGTCAGCCGATTTCATGGAGAATGCGCCGTCTAAATTTTATCGCCTCACGCCAGGGCGAGAAGTCCGGCTGCGCTATGCATACGTCATCAAATGTACGGGCGTGGACAAGGATGCCGATGGCAACATCACGCAGGTCCGCTGCACCTACGATCCTGAGACGCGCGGTGGCAATACGCCTGATGGCCGCAAGATCAAGGCGACGATTCACTGGCTTAGCCGCGCGCATGCGCTTCCAGCAGAATGCCGCATGATCAACAGCCTCTTCACGGTTTCTGATCCGCTCGCGGATCCCGATGGCGATTTCAAAAAATATCTCAACCCGAACTCGATGGAAATCCTCAACGGCTATGTCGAGCCCGCGCTTGCCGATGCGAAGCCCGGCTATCACTGCCAGTTCGAGCGCGTCGCATACTTCAATGTCGATGACGATTCGACACCCGATCATCTCATCTTCAATCGCACAGTGACGATGAGCGATGACTGGGCAAAGATCCAGAAGAAGAATGGTTAAGGTTGTTTGGTAGGCGCGGCTGTGACATACGCCGCGCGCCGTCCTATGCGCCGCTGGCGCATACGTCCGGCAATGCCGCTATCCCTGACGGGATACGCGGCATTTTTTGTATCCATGAGTTTGATGCGCTGTCCGCGCTCAAAAAAAAGTGAATAACCCCACGCCCCTTGCGTTAGTTCGCGCGTTTTTGGAGCGAGTTAATCTCGCGAGCAATTATCATTGTTTTTTCACAGGACATATTGGATGCGAAAATCATCACTCTTTCTCGGATGTGCACTTGCGGCGGGCGTTTTCGGGGCGATGCAGGGAACGGCTCAAGCACAGGAATTTGATTATAAAGGTTCGATCTTCACCGATCTGCACATGACGATTCCCGGGCATGATATGCCCGATGACGTTGATCCGGTCCGCTTTGACCGTCTTGACAACACTTTCCGATTTACAGGTGGTTTCTATTGGGAAAATGTGAATGTCGTTGCTGATGCCTCTTTGACCTTTACGGGCAAGAGCGATGTCTATCAATTGAATACGCTTCGCCGCAGGGACAAAGTCGATCCGTTTATGATTGAGAGCGAGGCGCTTTATATTCAGATTTCTGACTTTATCTTTGACGGCTTGGACATTCGTCTTGGGCGTCAGATCATTGACTGGGGGTCTGCAGACAGATTCAACCCGACAAGTGTGATTAATAGCCTTGATCTTGAGGATTATCAGGATTTTGGTCGCCGCGTGGCCAATGAGATGATCAACCTGACGTACTCGCCGGGCTGGGAAGTCTGGGGCGATGGCGATACGCCGACGTTCAGCGACTTTAAGATTCAGCTCGTCTGGGTGCCGCGTTTCCGCTCAGGTCTCGTGCCTGAATCATCTGAATATGTCTTTGGCGGGCCCGATCAGTTCAGACGGTTTGCCAAATCGAAAGTCCTGAACAATCTCGTCGATCTTCAGGAACTGTATGTGAAATACCACGGTTCGATTTTGTATGATGTCAAGGTCGGCGAACCGGATGATGGCATTGAGAATTCACAGGTCGGTCTGCGCGTCGGTTTTTCGCTGTTGGGCGTTGACCTCAACTTCTATGGCTATTATGGGTTTGACCACAACATGCAGCCGCGCACGGTCAATGTCAACGCAGTCTCGACAGATCCGCAGGTTTCAGATGCCATCGATGCGAACATTCACCTCGTGGCAGGTGATGCCGAGCAACGCAAAGGCCTGATGGATTTGATGCGTTCTTTCGGTTATGACGGCATCTCGACGTTGACGGCCTATACAGATGTGACCGTTGAATATCCGCATGTGTGGGTCGCAGGCGCTGACTTTGCGACGACCGTCAAATGGCTGGGCGGTATCGGCCTCTGGGGCGAAATCGCGTTCACAATGCATGACGCAGTGACGATTGATCTCGACATCAATGGCACACCCGTTAAAGACGATCAGGTCGAAGAAGGCTTCTTTGTCAAAGCAGTCGTCGGTATCGACAATACATTTACATCATGGCTGTACATGAACATGCAGTACATCTATGGCTTTGTCGATGAATTTGGCGCGAATGATTTGCAGCACTATTTGATGGTCAATGCAGACTTCAAGGCATTCAACGAGCAGATGCTCTTCCGTCTTTCGGTTGTGTGGTGCTTGAGTGAGCCGAGCGCAATGATTGTCCCGAATCTCTCGTTCCGCTTCTGGAAAGGTACTGAACTTGCCGTGGGCGGCGTCTTCCACGCCGGCGATGGTGACAACGCCTTCGGTAACCGCACGACTGGCCCGAACTACTTGTTCCTCCAGGCCAGATATTCATTTTAATTATTTGATTTGTGTGGGGGAACCTCTTTCTTTGGTGCCAAAAGAAAGAGGTTCCCCCACACCCCCTCCAGAAAGAAAGGCAGTATTTTAGGGGAGGGAGGCAAGTTTGGCATTTGGGTTTGTGTTGTGTTGCGCTGAACTTGCGTTTTGATGTTTGTTGGCGTTTTGGGATTGAGTTGCGCTGAACTGAGCCTGTGAAATGAAAGGATAGACAGTGTACTGCTTCTAATGATACACAACGCGGGTGTGTGAGGGTAGTGTCCATAAAAGTTCGCAAAAACTGGAAACCCAGCATCAGCAAACGTTACCTCGCGTAATTTTGGAGAGCACTTGCCTCAATGTAAGCTCTCCCCGTGTTTTGCCAATCGTCAGTATACTCGATAACGTAGGTC
>JAFUEE010000181.1 GCA_017464085.1 Pseudomonadota bacterium | reverse complement strand
TTTGGTTGAGTTTTTTGGGGGGCTCCCAAGCGCCCGAGAGGGGCGCTATTTGGGGGACCGTGGGTATCATCGATGCCCACGGTATGCGCGGCGTATGCCGTCAGGCATAGGCGCGCCTCACGCGCGGCGTATGCGCAGCATAGCCGTGCCCAAGCGCCCGAGAGGGGCGCTATTTGGGGGACCGTGGGTATCATCGATGCCCACGGTATGCGCGGCGTATGCCGTCAGGCATAGGCGAGCACCCATGCGGCACAAAAAATATTGATAAAACGCGAATGACGTGGCTATAAGGCGCAGTCCGGAAGTGCCGGAAGAATGGAGGAAATCATGTCAAAACGTCATCGTCTGAACAATTATATTACGCGGGAATTCGAGGTTTATATTGATGATATCAATTCGCGCGGTTGGGGTCGAGGGGAGATAGAGGACGAGGGTCGCCGCGTGCCCGTAGAAGTGCGCGGAGCGTTTCCTGGAGACAGGGTGCGTGTTGTGGGCCGGCATATCGAGGATTCACGCGTACAGTGCGGGATAGTGGAGTTTTTAGAGAAAAAGTATCCGCGTATCGAGATCGGCTGTCCGCATGCATGCGTGCGGTGTGACAAGGATACTGGATGCGGCGGGTGTACGTTGCGCGAGCTTTCGTATGAGACGCAGTGCGATGTGAAGCAGGGGATTTTGGAACGGCTGTTGGCGAAGTCAGGCGTGAAGACGCCTGTGAGCCCGATTCTGCCGTGTCTGACACAGGATTTTTATCGGAATAAGATGGAGCTGTCGTTCGGTCCGGATGGTGCAGACGAACTGGGGACTGGGCTTCATCCGTCTGGGTTCAAGTATGAAGTGATCCAGATGAAGTATTGCGATACGTTTTCTGAGATTATTGCAGAGCTTGCGCAGAAGACGACGGCTTGGGCGAAGGCGCTCGGTGTGCGGCATTATGTGTTCAAGGAGAATTCAGGGTTTCTGCGGCTTCTGACGCTTCGCGAGGGCAAGCGCACGGGGGCGCGGATGGTGATTTTGACGACGTCTGGCGAAGATGCGCTCGATGTGCATGGGGAGATGTGGCCGGCGGAACGTGTCGTGATGGACTACGCGGAGAAGGTTCTGGGGACGCTGTCGCAGAAGGTTGATACATTCTACTGGACGGCTGTGACGACTCAGAAAGGGCATGTGACGCGCAACGATGACCACCTGATGTTCGGTCCGGCAGTGCTCCGCGAGCGGATGCTGATGCCGGATGAGGCGCATGCGCTCGAATACGAGATTTTGCCGAGAGCGTTTTTCCAGCCGAATACGCTTCAGGCGGAACGGCTGTATCAGGTGGTGCTCAATCAGGCAGCGCCATATATGACGCCGGAAATGCCGATGCTCGACCTGTATTGCGGCACGGGGACGATCGCGCTCAGCTTCGCGCGGTATGGGCATAGAGCGATTGCTGTGGACATAGAGAAACAGGCGATTGAGAACGCGCGCGAGAACGCGCGAAAGAATGGCCTTGAGGACCGGATTGAATTCTATGCCGGCGATACGGCAGATATTCTCAAGCAGCTTCTGGATGCGGATGCGAACTTTGGCGATTATCTGATGGTTGTGGATCCGCCCCGGCGCGGTCTGCTGCCGCCAGCATATCGCCAGATATTAAGGATACAGCTCAAGACGATTATCTATGTGTCGTGCAATCCGGAGTCGCTTGCGGAAGATCTGCGACGCTTTGAAGATGACGGGTATGATGTGGTGAACATCCAGCCTGTGGACATGCTGCCGCAGACCGCGCATCTCGAGACCGTGGCAACACTCCGAAGGAGAGGGTAGTTTTTGGGGGATTTTGTGGGGGAACCCTTTCTTTGTTGCCCAAAGAAAGGCGATGTTTTTGTGTGTGGGAGTGATTTTGATGGTGGATAAGTTTGTGGGGGAGCGAGCGTTTGAGGCGGCTGTGTGAGGCTCGCGGTGCTGAAGTTTGTATGTGGCGCAGCTGCGGAGATCATTGCGAAAGAAAAGTAGGTCTTTTCATTCTTGTTTTTAGTGCAGGAATCAGTCGAGACGTGGTATAGTAAGCGATAAGTCTGCATGTGATCATGCGGATGATTGCACACTCAGGAAAGTATTTGACGCTATGGAAACCAAATTCATACCGACGCTTCAGGCTGGCAATGGCTATACGTATCTGAAGCTGAAAGGCATTCTTGACGAGGATAACCTTTTGTCGAATCTGCTGTCACAGATTCAGGGGCGATTGCTCTTGATTGATATGGCAGAGATAGAGCGCATCAATTCGTGCGGTGTTCGCGATTGGGTGAACTGGAACAATCAGATACAGGCGCTTGGAATTGCGGTGATTTTGCTCCGTTGTTCGCCGGTGGTGGTGTCCCAGGCGAACATGGTGACGAATTTTGCAGCGGATGCATTTATCCACAGTTTTTATGCGCCGTATGTGCATCCGGACACCGGGGAGGAGCAGAGTGTCCTTCTGTTTACGGAAGAGATACGCAAGTCGAGCCCGGTGAGTGCGCCGAAGATTTTTAACGAGAACGGTGAAGAGCTTGAGTTTGACGAGTTTGAGGAATCGTATTTTGCGTTTATCGGAGATCCTCGGATCAAGAATTATCAGGTGAGTCCCGATGTGCAGGCGGTGATTCAGTATTATCTGCCAGAAGCGGCGACGCGTCAGCCCGTGGTGGGCAAGCCATCGGGAGCATCGGTTGTATCATCGCCGGTGCAGTCGTATGGTGGTCAGGGTGGCTATGGCGGTGGCACGCCGAGTGGTATGATGAATTCAATGTCGGGGATGCGCGGTCCGGGAGGCGCAGGAGGCCTGAAGGGAGGGCCTGGCGGTGGTCTTGGCGCGGGTCCAGGATACGGCGCGCCGATGGGCGGTCCTCGTCCGATGAGCGGCGCCAATTTCCCGATGCCTGCGGCAGCGCCGCCGTTGCGTCATGAGCAGCCGCCTTTGCCTTCGTCAGGGAATTACCAGCAGCCGCCAGCAGCGCGTCCTGCGCCTCCGAGCCAGGCACTTCCGCTTCGTTCCTCTACAATGTCGTCGCAGGGGCTGACGAATTCTCCGGCGATGAACACTGGGGCGAATCAGTCTGTGTCGCGTCGCGAAGTTGTGCCGGCACCATCGCCGACATCAGTTCCGGAGTCTTCGCCTGTATCCTCTGAGCCGCGTCCGGCGCCGCAGCCCGTCTCCCCGCTTGCTGCGCAGTCGATGGCACGCCAGAAGGCAGTGCTTGCTGAGGCCGCAATGGCGGAAGATCCCGCGAAGCCGATTATTGCGACGAACGCAAAGGGCATGGCGCCAGCGACCGTGATGAGCCAGAAGGCGCCGATCATAGCGCCCTCCGGGTCGGGCAAACTGCTTCAGAACAAGAATTTCCTCATTATCCTGGCCATTGGCGGCGCCATTATTATTGCGCTGATTATTGCGCTGATTATCGTCGTGACCAATGGGAAGTCATAGCCAGCACGCAGCGGCGCGTCATCTGGTACAGGCATTTTCGTTATTTGACAGGTTGAAATTTTATTTATGGGTGTGAAAAAAATTCGCTGCTCTTTTTGCGGCAAAGAAGAGAAAGATGTTCGGAAACTGGTGTTCCGCAAGGACACGCCAAATGAGGGCGTATGCATCTGTGACGAATGCACGATGAAGTGCATGGGCATGCTGATGCAGGAAGAGAGCGCGAAAGCGGCGGCGGAGAAAGAGACGACGGTCTCTGCGGCCGATATGCGTCCGTCTCGTATTAAGAAGTTCCTTGATGAGCATATCATCGGGCAGGATCGCGCGAAAGTGGCGATGAGTGTCGCGATTTATAACCACTATAAGCGCATCGAGAACATTCATCTGGATGCGTCAGATGATGTGCAGCTGACGAAGGGCAACATATTGATGATGGGGCCGACCGGGTGCGGCAAGACGCTGATCGCGCAGAGCATCGCGAAGCTCCTGAATGTGCCGTTTACTGTGGCGGATGCGACGACCTTGACCGAAGCGGGGTATGTCGGTGAGGATGTCGAGAACATCATCAAGAATTTGTGGATCGCGTCGGGCAAGAATATCGAGCGCACGTCAAAAGGAATTGTGTGCATCGATGAGATTGACAAGATCGCGACGCGCGGAGACAAGGGGCGCGATGTCGGTGGGGAGGGCGTCCAGCAGGCGCTCTTGAAGATGATCGAGTCAGGTTCAGTGACGTTTACGCCGGACAGCGCGAAGAATCGCCCGCAGCAGGACTTGATTCAGGTCGATACGACGAACATCCTGTTCATATTTTCGGGCGCATTCAACAACATCGGCAGCATTGTGCAAAACAGGATCGGCGTGAGCGGCCTGGGGTTCCACAGCGATCCAGTGGCGAAAAAGACGGACAATGATGTGGAGCTTCGCCGTCAGGTGGAGACAATCGACGTGATCAAGTTTGGCCTTATTCCTGAGTTTATGGGGCGTATTCCAGTGATCGTGACGCTCGATGAGCTAGATGAGGACGCATTGCTCGACATCATGTGGAAGCCCAAGAACAGCATTCTTCGGCAGTATGAGCGTCTTTTCGATATCGACCATGTGAAGCTGACGGTGACTGAAGACGCTCGCCGTGCGATCGTGAAAGAGGCGATTCGCCGCAAGAGCGGCGCGCGTGGCCTTCGCTCGATTTTTGAAGAGGTGATGCTCGACGTGATGTATGAAGTGCCTTCGATGGAGAATGTGCAGGAAGTGACGATTGATGAAGGCGTCGTGCTCAAGCAGCATGATCCTGCGCTGACATTTTACAAGCATGCCTCATGACTGAGCGATGCCTGGCTCCGTGTGGTGCCGGGCATCTTGCGCGGCGGAACGCAGCCCGCGCCGCAGTGGAATATCTGCCGGCCTCTGCCGGCCTCTGAGCTCCCGACAGAAGCTTTATTCCTCTGACCCAAAAGCCTGCCGCCATGGTTTTCACGGGGCAGGCATTCATCATTTAAGGAAGTGTTATGCCAAAGTTTCGTTGTGGTTTTGTTGCGCTCGTTGGGCGTACCAATGCCGGAAAATCTACGCTTGTGAACGCGCTGACCGGCGAACGCGTGAGCATCACGAGTTCTAAGGCGCAGACGACGCGCGACAAGATACGGGGTATCGTGAACCGCCGGACGGCACAGGTCGTTTTTATCGACACGCCGGGGCTTCACCTTTGGCTCAAACGCACGCTCAATCAGGTGATGATTCAGTCTGCGCTCTCGACCCTCGGCGATGCGGACTGTGTCCTGATGCTCATTGATGCGACCCATGCGCTGACTTCGCATGGGGAGATCGAGGAAATCGAGCAGACCTTGATTGAGGCGCTCAAAAAGGCTGATCGGCCGGTGGTGCTCGCGATCAACAAGCTTGATCTTCTGCCGGACCCTTCACGTCTTCTGCCGATCATCGATGCGTACAGCAAGGCCTATCCGTTCAGGGATATTGTCGCGGTGAGCGCGCGCAAGCGCCAGGAGTTCGAGACGCTTTTGGACAACATTGAAAAATACCTTCCGGAACAGCCGGCGTTTTATCCGCGCGAGCTCTATACGGATCAGTCGGAGCGATTTTTAGCGAGCGAGACGATCCGAGAAGTGATTTATCGCCAGATGAGCAAGGAACTGCCTTATTCTGCCGCCGTGGAAATCGACGATTTCAAGTCGATGCGCGACCAGCATAAGATTGAGATCAAGGCGACGATTTATGTGGAGCGCGAGAGCCAGAAGGCGATTTTTGTCGGCAAGAAGGGCGCGGCGATCAAGCAGCTCGGCATTGATGCGCGCGCGAAGCTCGCGGAAGTTCTGGATGCGAACATTCATCTGGAACTCGTCGTCAAGGTCCGGACAGACTGGAGCGAGAACCCGAAAGACTTGAAGAGTTTTGGTTATATGGAGAGTGAAAATACATGAAAGAGAGACTTCCCGTTGTCGCGCTCGTCGGCCGTCCGAATGTCGGCAAGTCTAGACTTTTCAACCGTTTTGTGCGTTCGCGCATGGCGATTGTCGAGAACACACCCGGCGTGACGCGAGACCGCAATTACGGCTCAGCCCATTGGAACGAGTGCAAGTTCACTGTGATCGATACCGGCGGGTTTGAGCCGGAATCGACAGATATCTTGCTCGAGCAGATGCGCATTCAGGCGCAGCTTGCGGTTGAGGAGGCCGATGTCATCCTTTTTGTCGTCGATGCCCGCGCGGGCCTTCTGCCCGCAGACCAGCAGATCGCCGAGATCCTTCGGCGTTCGAGCAAGCGCATCATCTTGTGCGTCAACAAGATCGACCAGGCCAAGCTCATCGAGCTTTCCTATGAGTTTTATGAGCTCGCGTTTGACGAGATGCTCTGCATTTCAGCAGAGCACGGCCTGAATTTTGACGATCTCGTCGAAGCCGTGACGCGTGATTTTCCGAAAAATGATACGGACACGGATAAGCGCGCAAAATTCGAGATCGACAATGATTTCGGGGAATTTACCGAAGAATATGTCAGGGAGTTCGGCGTCTATCCGAAGGGGTATGAGCCCGAAGCGGATGAGTATGACGATTCTGACTATGAATCGGATGATTTGGATTATGAAGATGCTGACGTGGATGCGGAAGATCTGGATGACGAAGCGGATGCGGATGCGTTCGATGATGCCGATGCACACGAAGGGGCAGGGGAGGATGAGCCTGAGTTTTATGAAGTGCCGGCAGTGGCTTCGTATGCAGATGAGCTTGCGGACCGCGTGAGCCGCGAGACGATTTATGTCGCGGTTCTGGGCAAGCCGAACACGGGGAAATCGACGCTGATCAATCGCTTGCTCGGCTATAAGCGTCTTTTGACTGCCGATATTGCGGGAACGACGCGCGACACGATCGACTCGGAGCTCGAAGGGCCGGACGGGCAGCAGTATGTGCTGATCGACACGGCAGGCATTCGCCGCAAGAGCGCGATCAGTCAGCGCATCGAGAAGTTTTCGATTGTGAAGGCGCTGGATGCTGTCGAGCGTGCGGATGTCGTGCTCCTCGTCGTGGATGCGCAGACGGGCGTGACCGATCAGGACCAGAAAATTGCGTCGCTTGCGATCGAGCGCGGCTGTGCCATCGCGGTGCTGCTCAACAAATGGGATGCGATCGAGAACAAGACGGACCGCACGGCCAAAGAGTATATCGACGATGCGCGCGAACGCATGGCCTTTATCGATCATGTGCCCGTGTTTACGATCAGCGCGCTCACTGGGCAGCGCACGCATAAGATCCTCGATATTGCCAAAAAGCTCTATACGACCGCGAGCACGCGCGTGTCGACCGGGGAGCTCAACCGAGTGTTCCGCCGCATGCTGGAGCAGCATAACCCGCCGACGGTAGGCAGCCGCAACCTGAAGTTCTACTTTGCGCAGCAGGTCGCGATCCGTCCGCCGACGTTCCTTTTCCAGTGCAATGCGCCCGAGATCGTCCCGACTGATTACAAGCGATACCTGATGAATCAGATCAGGGCTTATTACAATTTCGAGGGCACGCCGATCAAGGTGCTGTTCAAGAAGCCTGCGGGGCGCCGTCGCTGGGAAAAACGAAAGTCATGAGTTATTAGGTATTTGGTTATTTGGGGCAACGCTATCGGCTGAGGCCGATACGCGTTGCTTTGGCGCCGGCTATGATGCGAGGCATCATACGCCGGCGCTCGTATATTTGGGCGATAGATGTGAAGTCGCCGGCATTTGAAGTTGCTTTGAAAAGTTTGCTTCAGTTTCCCGAAAGTGTCCAGCGTTATTCCGTGAATGGATAAATGACGCAGGGGCATTTATAAATATTTTTTTTTGATATATTCAGGGAATGATATGGGGAAGCTGAATCAATCGATGGGATGCGTTCGGGGTAAAGTTTGCGCTGTTTTCGCAAGGGGGGATATTCCCAGCGTGTTTCCCGATATTTATAGGTTCATCGGTGATGATGAAGCTATAAATATCTGAAAATATATTGAAATATATTAAAATATAAATGTATTCGCCGTTTGTTATGCGTCCGCGAATACTTTGCCATCTTTCAGGGTGACGTTGAGTTTTGTATATTCGCAATGGAAATCATGTTCCAGACGGTCGAGATATCGAGCGCTTTCCCATTTGCACATGGGGAGATCGTGGAGCAGGTAATTGCCGCAGGCTTCCGGGCGTGTGGCGGGGACTTCATCTTGAGTAAGCAGCCACTTGAGGCATTCGATGGTGAGTGTTCGCATGTCCTCGACGGTGTAGCTGCCTGTCATGATGATGTACATGCCTGTGAGGCATCCCATGGGGCCCACATAGACCACATCTTCTTTGACCCTTGAATTGCGGAACCATGTTGCCATGAGATGTTCCAGGCTGTGGATGGCCGCCGGAGCCATGGCGGGTTCTTTGTTGGGTTCCGTGATGCGGAGGTCGAATGTCGTGAAGCCTTTGTCTTCGCGCGAGACGTAGATGCCCGGTTTGAGGTGTGTATGATCGATCGTAAAACTCTGAATGACTTCCATGATGTTCCTTTCATTTTATACAAGAGCGGTTGTCTTCTGACAGGATTTCTGCGATGCAGAAAAGCGCATGAATTTTATACTATCGAGCCGTGGTAGGCAATAGGCAATAAGGGGGAGGGATGCGTGCGTGTGATTGAGGTGTTTGCAGAACTCTCGGGTGTGTTGTGGTGGCATTGGGGGGGGCAGAAGCTCAGTGGTGGTGGTTGATGCGAGCCGTGGGATGTGCGGCGCGGACAAATTGGTTACCAGAATCGACATAATACCATCAAAATAACAGGATTTTCGCCATTTAGTCTGTTAAAGTAGAGTGTCTTTTTGTGTCTTTTGGGAGGCAAGTATGCGCAAGCGATATAAGATAGTTTTGATTGTAGGGATATTGGGAATACTGGGAGCGGAAGCCCATG
The DNA here is from genome assembly GCA_017464085.1 of Pseudomonadota bacterium. Classification (GTDB taxonomy): domain Bacteria; phylum Myxococcota_A; class Bradymonadia; order UBA4248; family UBA4248; genus UBA4248. The sequence goes on along the minus strand of JAFUEE010000181.1, from coordinate 4,420 downwards.
CGCAGGACTGTTCGACAGCGAATGTGGGCAATCCCGGTTATTTCCAGGACATCCAGGCTGGGTCGAACGAGGACAAGGTGACGAAGGCCATCAAGAACGTGATGGATGGTTGCAGCGCGAATCCGCTTCAGTTCTGCCCGAACTGCACGCTGACGCGCGCGCAGGCGGCGCTGATCATCGGGAATGCGCGCGGCGTGAACGTGACGAGCTGCACTAATCCATACGAAGATGTGACAGCGAGCACCGTGAGCGCTGCGGAGTGCGGGATGATTGCGGCGCTAAAGGATAAGAAGATAGCGGTGCCTGCGACGGCGACGACGTTTGAGCCGAAGCGTTCGATCACGCGCGCGGAGGCGGCGGCGATGATCGCGCGCGTGTTCATGGACGAGCTCGCGGAATACCAGAAGAAGCCGCAGACATTCGAAGATGTGGCAGGAAGCAATGTATATTTTCCGTATGTGGAAGCGCTGGTGCGCAGCTGCGTGGCGACGAACTGCAAATCGGGTGACAAGAAGTACTGCCCGGATGATGTGATCACGCGCATCGATTTCGCGACGATGCTCTACAAGATGATGAACTCGAATGACCGCTGGGGATGTGTCGCGGCAGACGAGTGCCTGACGGACATCCATTGCGCGGGCAATCTTGTCTGTGTAAACAATGAATGCAAGGAGTGTTATGACTGGGTGCGCGACTGTGTGGGCGGTCAGATGCGCGTGTGCTATAAGGGCAAATATAAGTATGCGAAATGCGCGGTTGGGTCTGCGTGCGTGAACGGTTATTGCGAGACAGGCCAGAAGGAGTGCAGTGATTCAGAGCCTGTGTCGTGCGACGGCACGAGCATCCGCAAGTGCGTCAACGGGTATTATCAGCTGACATCATGCGGCGCAGACCTGTGCCTGAATGGCAAATGCGTGAAATGCATCACCGGGGAGACGCCCGACACATGTGAAGGCAGCCAGAAAGTCAAGCGGTGCGTGAACAACAGCTATGTGACGGAGTCATGCCCGTTCCATACGTCATGCTATGGCGGCAAATGCATCCCAGATGCAGAGGTGCCTACATGTGATGTCAACGAGGTCGATGTCTGCGATGATAACAACGTCAAGTATTGCGCGAACGGCCGCTACCAGATGATCCCCTGCGAGTATCTGTTCTGCGAGAACGGCAAGTGCAAGAACTGCACGGCGGACTATGTCCCGATGTGCACGGGCAATGGGTATTTCAAGAAATGCGTCAATAACGGCTATGTGTTTGACACGTGCAACACGCAGAAGGGATGGTTCTGCGATCTCGGGGTATGCGTGGCGCCGCCGGTGTGTTCGGACAAGGAAGCGCCGGTCTGTGTCGGCAGCAGCGTGAAAGTCTGTGTCGCAGGGCAGTATGAGACAGAGAAATGCCCGGTGGCGTGCAAAGACGGCAAGTGCGTAGAGTGCACGGGCTCCGAGGGGGCGACATGCGATGGCAAGCAGGCGAAGGTGTGCGAGAATGGCAAGTGGAAGCTCACGCCCTGCAAAGACAACGAGATTTGCGTGAACGGCGCATGCATCGTGGACGAGTGCAACGGAGACCTCGGGGTGCGCTGCGAGGGCAACAGCGTGCGTTCGTGCATTAACGGCAAGCTTGAAATCACTGAGTGCGCTTACGGTTTCGTCTGCTCGGAGAGCAAATGCATACCGAATGACAAGTGCAAGACGAATCAGGACTGCGCTTCTGGTTATGCCTGCATCGAGGGGAAATGCGTTGACAAATCCGGGGAGAAATGTTCGAGCAACGCGGACTGCGGCAAGGATTACACCTGCGAGTCTGGCATCTGCAAGCCGATGGACAAGTGCTCGACGGATGCCGACTGCATGCCGGGGCATGTCTGCGAGAATGGCTTATGCGTGAACAAGGTCGGGGAGAAATGCGCGAACGATTCCGAATGCGGCAGCGGCTATCAGTGCAAGGAGGAGAAATGCTCCCCGCAGCAGACCTGCAGCGAGACGAAAGACTGTCCGGGCGGTCATGCGTGTATTGCCGGCATGTGCGTGAGCATGGCTGGTCATAAATGCACGAATGATTCGGAGTGCGGCAACAGTTACTCGTGCGTGGCGGAGGTTTGCTCAGAGCCGGACAAATGCGTGACGACGGCAGATTGCCTTATGGGGTATGCCTGCGTGAACGGCCGGTGCGTGGATAAGACGGGCGCGAACTGCTCGTCGGATGCGGACTGCGGCAAAGGCCAGGGATGTGACGGCGGCGTCTGCAAGACGCTCGACAAGTGTTCTGACACAGAGGAATGCCGCGACGGTTATAAATGCGAGAACGGCTATTGCGTGAGCAAGGAAGGCGGCGCATGTGCGGCAGATGCGGACTGCGGGAAGGCGCAGCTGTGTATCGGCGGCGTATGCACCGGGCGTCTGAAATGCGCGACGCTTGAGGATTGCAAGGACGGTTATGCATGCGTGGACGGGTACTGTTTGGATAAGGATGGTGCTGTGTGCACGACGGATGCGGACTGCGGGAAGGCGCAGATGTGTTTGTCCGGCGTATGCACCGGGCGTCTGAAATGCGCGGCGACAACCGACTGCCCGGACGGCTATGCGTGCGTGGATGCGACCTGCGTCAACAAGAGCGGGGAGCACTGTGAGTCGGACATGGACTGCGGGAATGGGCATCTCTGCCTTTCGGATGTGTGCATGTCGAACCAGAAGTGCGCGACGACGGCCGAGTGCAATATAGGCTATGCGTGCGTGAATGAGCGTTGTGTGGACAGGTCTGGGCAACGCTGCGCGGACGAGCATGAGTGCGGCAGGGGCCAGATGTGCGTTTCCGGAGTCTGCACCACGCAGATGAGCTGTGAGGGGACATCAGAATGCCCGGTCGGCTATGCGTGTGTGTCTGGACGTTGCGTGGACAAGGCGGGGGCGGAATGCGCCAGCCATGCGGAATGCGGCAACGGCTATATCTGCGCTTCCGGCATCTGCACGTCGAAGACGAAATGCGCGACGGATGCCGACTGCCGTTCGTGGTTCACGTGCATCTCGGGCTGGTGTGAGCCGAAACACGGCCTCTGCGTGAACGAGAATGACTGCAAAGCGAGCAACATGACGTGTATCAGCGGCGGCTGCACGGAGCCTGTCTGCGAGGAGGGAACGCCTTCGACGTGTCTGGACAAGGAAAGTGTTCAGAAATGCGTGGACGGGATCCTGAAGGTCGAGAAATGCGGCAAAGATGCGACCTGTGAGAATGGCAAATGTGTTGCGCAGCCGAACAACCGCCGTCAGCCAGATGCCTATGTCGAGGATGACTGCTCAGCGGGCGGACGTCCTGGCGGATTTGGTGGGCTTGCTGCGATTTTGCTTGGGATGCTCGGTGTGGGTGCGCTTCGCCGCCGTCGCAGTGCATGACCTTGCGTGTGGATGGGCCGGCCAGCCCGGCCCGGGAGTGCGGCGCGTATCGCGGCAATTGCCGCGATAGCGGCGCAGCGAGGCGTATCGGCGCAGCCGATAGCCGAAGCCGCCAAGCGCGTGCGGATGTGCAAGAACGCCCTTGAAAGGGTTGATGAATTTGATAAAATTGAAAACCAATGCTATGAAACATTTGTTTTCTGGCATGAGGGAGCGAGATGTCGAAAGATAAGTCTGGTCAGACAGCGGGAATAAAGCTTGTGGCGAAGAATCGCCGGGCATATTTTGACTACATGGTCGAAGAGAAGTTCGAGGCAGGCATCTGTCTGCAGGGCAGCGAGGTGAAGAGCATTCGAGCGGGTCATGTGTCGATCGGGGAGTCGTATGCGAAATTTTCGGAGACGCGCGAGCCGGAGCTTTTCCTGCTGAACGCGCACATCGCGGAATATGCGTGGGCTAACCGCAACAATCATGAGCCGCTTCGAGCGCGCAAGCTCTTGCTTCACAAGCGGGAGCTGGCGAAGCTGTCACAAGTACTTGACCGCCAGGGGTTGACGTTGATTCCTCTGAGCGTTTATTTTAAATGCGGCCGCATCAAGGTGGAGCTTGGCCTGTGCCGCGGCAAGAAGAATTACGACAAACGAGAGTCGATGAAGGCCAGGACAGCACAGCGGGACATGGAACGTGGAGATTAAGGAAATATACAATCCTGGGGATCTTGAGGATGGGGCGTTATTTGTCTCGTCTCAGGAGGAGGAGGTCAAGAGCGACATCCTGGAGCGGCGCAATGCGCGCGGCCGTGTGCGCTGGTTCGACCGTTCGCTCGGGTATGGCTTTTTGTGGGAAGATGGGTACACGAAAGAGATATTTGTGCATCAGAGCGCGATTCAGGTGCCTGGCGTGAAGAAATTGCGCAAGGGTCAGCGCGTGGTGTTCGACTGGTGTCTGACAGCGGATGGGGAGATTGCGCTGAACGTGATTCCGATCATGGAGCGCGAGGGGTTATTGGCGCGCTATCGCGAGCGCTG
>JAFUEE010000180.1 GCA_017464085.1 Pseudomonadota bacterium | reverse complement strand
TTCCACCACGAAGTCACGAACCAGTCGTTGTGGACGGATTTCTGATTTCCCTGTTGTAATAGCCGAAATTCCGATTATCGATACAGATGATATAAATGTGCAAGGGCGACTTCTCACGATAGAAGTCGCCCTTTTTCGTGATATCCTATCCGAGCGGCGCCATCCGCGTCGTACAGGGCGTGTGCTATATCAGCGGCTATGTCACGCAGGTTCCGGCATCTGCGGTCAATCCAGGTGCCGAAGGCACCGCAGACTACAACGTCTCGGTCGTCAAATACCGCCTTGTCGTGGATGGCGAAGAGCTGCACAACATCGACCGCGCCGCTGGCGTGCTCGTCATCAACAAAGTGGACTATCGGTCCGAAGTTGACAAGCTGTTGTGATCGTTGAGGCGCTGATTAGCGCAGAAGGCACGAAAAAAGCCGCTCCGGATGGGGCGGCTTAAAACAAATTAATCGTGGGTATCAATAAATCTGTCGTAGGCGTATAAAAAGCATCAGAAATCCACCAAGCAACAGCAACAAGGATCGCAATGAAACTTAGAGTTAAAATAAGTGCTATAACGTGTAACCTTATGTCCTCTTCAACCGACCACTTTCTTTCATGCTTCTCATCGTCCAAAACAACAAACATATCAACACCTCCCAAGATTGAGGCAGTTAACGCGCTCACCAAAGCGCATTATTGCAATAATTACTTGGTTTAACCTTGTCAAGCAAAAGGATATCGCGCCGCTGGCGTGCTCGTCATCAACAAAGTGGACTATCGGTCCGAAGTTGACAAGCTGTTGTGATCGTTGAGGCGCGGATTAGCGCAGAAGGCACTAAAAAAGCCGCTCCGGATGGGGCGGCTTAACGATTTAAAGCGAGATAGACGATGAAAGCAATGATTGGGCCCAAAGTGATGGTAAGCCCAATGATAGCATCGACGGTATCCGATTTCTGTTCGTATGTTGAATACGGCATATCACACCTCCATTATCAATGGTCACATTGCATTGAATAGGCTGGTAAGCCTCAAAAGTCAAGAGGATTGAAAATGAAAACAATCACACTTTCGACACCGTTCAAACTTCAGGATGGACGGGAAATCACTGAATTTCAGCTCAACTTTGAGGAGCTGAGTACAGCGGACTTCCGGCAGATTCGAAAACTGGAGGCGCTTGTATCTAACGCAGATTCCGTATCTTTGATGGAGGCTGTCAACGATAAGGAGCTTAAGTTCGAGTTTCAGCTTGCATCTGGTTTTCTTGCCGCCATCAAGGGAACTGACGAATTGCAGACAAGCGATTTTTTACGAGTGCCCATGCAGGATGCTCTCATGCTGGCAAAGAAGGCAAGTTTTTTTGGCTTCATGCGGACTGAAAACACCGGCGGGCATACTCCGCTTCATGGTACTGTCCTCTTGACAGGCATTTGCCTGGCATGAGGACCACCAAGCGCAGGAGGAGTATCCAGGGAAAGACCGAGAGCAAGAGAGCCGTCCGTTAGGACGGCTTTGGTTACCATTTCTTGAACTCTGCAATAATAAAGAATACACACATGGCAACTGGAATACCAATGGCAAGCCCAAATCCCCACCAACACTCAAATATCCAACAGAAGAAAGCAATTGGTGCACCAGGAAACACCAAAAGCCCTGCTGACCATCCAGCAAGGGCAAGCGCTGAACCATCATCATAAGAAACAACAACAGGCTTTTTCATGACATATTCCTCCCAACAGGCGTTTAATTGCCTATTGGGTAATTACTTTACTTTTCTCCAACTGACAACACCTAAGGAAACGCTATGAAACACTTTGGACTTTCAAAACCGATCAAACTCAACAATGGAAACGATGTGAACGAATTTCAGCTCAATTTCGAAGACCTGAGTAGCGGACTTCCGGCAGATTAGCCGTTTGGAATCAATGGTATCGGATAACGGAACGGTCGCCCTTGATGAAGCGCTCAAAGGAAAAGCATTGTCATTTAAATTCCAGCTAGCATCTGGTTTTCTGGCAGCCATTAAAGGTACACCGGAACTTCAGATCAGCGATTTCACTCGAATATCCATGACAGATGCATTGGTAATTGCTGAGGAGGCGTCTTTTTTTTGGCTAGGTGTGGGCTATCGGTCTGAGGTCGATAAGTTGCTCTAAGATATGAAAAAAAGGCGGCCATTTGGCCGCCATAATTACTTCTCGCGAGCAATCCCAATTCCACACAATATAATCAAAAAAAGAGGTATCCCTATGAACAGCCCCATAACAAGATATGCGTCAAACAGCCACGAAATGAAAGCGCCTGGTATGCCCACAATGATGAGCAATCCCACCAAAGCTCCTATCATTTCGGCAAAAACAATGCCATTTTCAACTTGAATGCGGGTTATATTGGGTAATTTCGATGACATGGCAAATCTCCTGACCAACGAAAACCACTCACCTAAAGAAATGTGGCATTTTTTACGCTTCTTAGCAAGGTGAACAGATGAGCAATCTTACATCAAGATATACGTTTGATCTTGCCTGGAGGCACGGAGCCTGAGTTGCAGTTAAATGCAATGTGAGGCGTATGCCGTAGGCATAGCCGAACGCGCAAGGCGTATTGGCCGCAGGCCAATAGCCGCGCCCAAATCATGGAGAGGTTGAACAGTCCCTGCCCTACAACTCACTTGTTTTCAAAAAATAATCATGTCTCAAATTCGTCCATCAAGGCACAGGAAGATGCGAAGCAAAAAAAAATCGAAATACTCTTGACGTTTTTCATCCCATGATTTAAACATTAAGCTGTTCGGTTGGTCAGTGGATGACTAACTGGCAGATTTTGCGCATTTCAATCGCGGTTATGTACCCCGCGAGCCTGAGGTTGCAGGAGATGAAAATCGCGCAGATCAAACTGATTAGAAGGATAGCGTCACTATGTATCTTGTCCCGATTGAAAAGTTTTCTGATGTGGGCATCGTTGAGCGGGCTGATGTTGTGCTTTCGCACAAATTTTGCTGTGCGATGGCGAAGTCTTCGTGCAATATTCACAAATAAAACAGGCTTGAGATGCCTGAAAATATGTGCGTCCGAGCAGATGTCGGGCGCAATGCGGCGTGAAATGTGCCTCAGGCAATGTCGTCTGACGCTTTGTAAGCCGCAAGACCATAGGAGAATGGTTATGGTGATCAGAAATTCAAAGAGTTCCCGTATCGCAAAAGCTGATGAACAGGAAAAAATCCAGCGCAAGACGTTCAAGACATGGGAAGAAGTCCTCGAATACCTTGAAATCGAGCCCGTGGAGCTGCCCTGGAACGTCAATGGGGAAATGGCGCTCAAGATCCTGCGCGAGAAATATGGCAAAAAATATGTCGCGCTCGATGATATCTTCCTGGATGATGTCGTGGATGCCTACAGCGAACGCAGCACGTCAGATCAGCTGGCGGCACTTGGGGAGGCCATGCAGGAACTCAAGCTCCGCTTCTGTCAGCTCAATATTCCGCTCAAAAGCGAGTCGGTTTATACGGTCTTCGCGGTCGAGGCGGACGATACGAGCGACTATCTGAGCCGATGGAAGGCCGTTCTCACTCGCAGGCAGTTCTTCAGCAGCATCGATACGTTTGCGCTCCGCCGCAATGAGTCGCTCGACAAACCAAGCGAAGATGTACAGATACCGATGCAGTCAGTCCAGATCGTCAGCATTTCAAACAACCGCCATACCCCCTATCTGCTCGACACGTTCCTCGTCGTGCCGTTCGAGACGTATGATATGCGCCGCCCGGAACCGATCATCCAGGTCCGCGTCTACGATATCCGCAACTGGCCGCTCCGCGAAGTTGAGCATGTCGAGCTGTCGTATGATCGCCACAATCTCGAGCCGTACACGCTCAAGATCAATTCCGAATGGGGACTCAAAGTCTATGTCGGCGACGATCCTGAACGCGAGCGTTCTTGGAAAAAGACGACAATAAATGAGCGCGGACAGTACCTGCCCGTGTATGAAGAAGATGAAGATGATGACGATAATCGCTGGAAGGGGCTGACGCTTGGAAGCCCGGCCCCTGCGGTGATTCCCGACATCGAGGACGCAACGCCATTGTTCACGCTCGACGGCAAAGTCATATATTATTATAATAATGATGATGTCGCGAACCGACAGGATGAGGATGAGAATGCGAGTACGGCGATGTCGTTCCGCAAACGCCGCGAACAGAGACGTCAGAGAAATACATTGCTCGAATATAACAAAGGCAATTATAGAATTCTGAATCTTCCGGGATCTGCATATATCGACAGAGAGGATCTCATCCTTTATAAAGATCAGTGGATCATCATTCCGGATAGTATCTTCAATCGAGATGCGAGCTATATTCTCAGGCTGTGGAATCCGTTCACCGGCGAATGCCTGCGCCTGACAAAAAATGACATGGGATGTCATGATATCGAGAAAATTATCCCGACCGGCAACGGCGATATCCTGATACTGCTCGATGACGGCCGCCTCTGCCATTTCGACGAGGATCTGGTCAGCTGGCTCAAACGTGATATTCTCATGCACGGCGTGACACTTGACGCCTGGCAGGGCGAGATTAGTCGCGGGTATGAGAACTTTCCAAGCAATGATCGCTACCGTTCGCTCCGCTACAACAGGCGCGAGATTTCCGATAGGTTGTTGATTACGTTTGAAGATGGCAAGACCCTTGATATTCAGCTCAATGATTCGAGCCGATCGCGTCGCCTGAGTCGGATCTGATCGCCGGCTATCGGCTCACGCCGATACACCGGCATCGCGCCGCCTATTGCCCTTATGGGCAATACGTCGGCACATCTTAAACCGCATTCTTTGTCTCTCTGCTTGCAGCGGTTATACAAATAGCTAAAGGAGAAAATATGTTCAAAAAGTCAGCTCTTAGTGGCAGCCTCGGTTCACAGAACATGGTGGCGCTTTCTGAATAGAGCGTTGTAACAATTTTAAACATCTGCGATGCCAGACTGGCATTGCATGCATACAAGTCTTTTCGTCACGCTTCAAAATACTTATTATTCTAATCAAGGAGAAAACATGAACCGCATTTTCTTTAACGATCTCGAAGACAAATCCCAGAATATCAAAGATAACAAGCGGATTTCTGATATTCGCAAGATGACCCTGCTCGAACTTATCGATCGGACGCTTCAGCTCACGGATGACCAGCCTTTGAGTACAAAAGGTTCTGCTTCCAAATATATAAAAGTATTGGCAGAGCGCACGAATCTGTCGCCTATTCAGGCACTCCTGTTCGCTGTCTTCATCAAAAATAATGATGACAGCTGTATCAATTTTAATGATATCAGCCGACATTTTTCATGCAGCCGGTTAGAAATTCTCAAATATTATGATGACATCAATGAATTGATCAGACACGGCCTGATCATGCAGCGGAAAGACAATGAGAATTATGCATTCAGAGTTCCCAAGACTACCATCACGCATCTGTGCCAGAACAAAGTTCCGGAAAAAGTCACCTATAGCGCGCTTGTTCCGGAAGACTGGCTCAATGTGATTGCCGAAGAATACGAACTTTTCAGCAACGATGAACTTGACATGGATGGATTTGAGATGTTCATTCGCGATCTTTTTGCGCAAAATCAACACCTGATCTGTGTTCAAAAAATCGAAGCGCTCAAGCTTTGTCTTTCAGACCTCAAGCTTTTCCTCGCCATGAGCCTGCTTGCAATCAACAATGGGGATGACAATATCCGTCTTCGCGATATCGATGACTATTATTGTCGGAACGAGCTCGGCAGGATTCGCAGAATGCTTGAATCCAATGAAGGTCAGCTTTTCGAGCTCAAACTCATTGAAAATACTTGCGAAGACGGGCGAGCAAATGCGTCTGCATGGCGTCTGACCGAAGCATGCAAAAACGATATTTATCAAGAATTCAAACTCACTAAGCCTAAAAACAATCAAGATCTTTCGATTCTGTCCAAAGATATTGAGGAGAAGAAGCTGTATTACAGTGAAGACATCACCAAACAGGTCGACACGCTCCGGACGTTGCTCGAACCTCAGCGCATGGCTGCCTTGCTCGAACGGCTTACCCAAAAAGGGATGCGCAAAGGATTTGCTTGCCTGTTTTATGGTACGCCCGGCACCGGCAAGACTGAAACTGTCATGCAACTTGCCAGGAAGACTGGGCGCGATATCATGCAGGTCAATATCGCGAGCATCCGTTCCAAATGGGTCGGCGAAACAGAACAGAACATGAAAGATGTTTTCGACAGATATAAAAAGCTCGCGCATGATTCAGAAAAAGCGCCAATTCTGCTTTTCAATGAAGCCGATGCGCTGTTCATGACTCGTGTGGAAAATGCTGAACACAGCGTCGATAAAATGGAAAATGCCATGCAGAACATCATTCTTCAGGAGATGGAGAGCCTCGAAGGCATACTGATCGCTACGACAAACCTCACAGACTCTCTGGATCCCGCATTTGAGCGCCGCTTCCTCTATAAGATAGAGTTTACAAAACCGGAACCTGAAGAGCGCAAACATATCTGGAAGGCTATGATTCCCGATCTTTCTGATTCGGATGCGCTTTCTCTCGCAGAGGAATTCGACTTCAGCGGCGGGCAGATTGAAAATATCGCTCGCAAACGCATGATTACCGATATTCTGAACGACCGTGACCAGCTCGACATGAATGAAATTGTCGAAAGCTGCCGAAATGAGACGCTTTCCAAGAAAAAGTTTAAGCGCATCGGTTTTGCTGTTTGATTTTCAGGATGCCGGAGGCTGCATTTTTCGCAGTGCCGGCGAAATTGAGCGAAGCGAGATAGGTCGCAACTTGTATTCTGAAAGACCTGTCTGAAGCAGCAATTTTATATTATTCAAGATGAAGGACAATCATATCGAAATATCGCGATACTCTAACGCGCGTCATTTCTATCGAGATTTGATCCCACTGCTGTCCCACAACTTTTCAGAACAGCGCAAGCTGAGGATTCACAATAGGTTCAGTCATCTTAGGTATGAGGTAATCGTCGAGAATTTCGTTTGAGAACAAATTAATACGTATCCAATTCAGAATTTCACGCAT
>JAFUEE010000179.1 GCA_017464085.1 Pseudomonadota bacterium | reverse complement strand
TCGCGCATTTCATCAAGAATCGTCTTCTGCAGCCATGGCACGAAATCCATCCCATCATGGACGCGACTGCGCACCTCATGCACATCGCAAGAAATCACCGGGAACTTGTTCAGATACCGCTCGAACGTCTCATCCAGCGCAATCGCCAGCCCCTCGAAAAGCGAACGAGAATCGCACGATCTGTCGTAATAGGCACACAGCATCTTTGCCGCCAAACTCTTGCCAAACCTGCGCGGACGCGTCACGCAAATAAACTTTTGCCACGTATTGATCATGCGGTTCAAATATCCAAGCAGCTGCGACTTATCGACATACAACGCATGGTGCACCGCCTGCTCGAATCCAAAATTGCCTTGATCGATATATAATCCCATCGCGCCCTCCGTGTGCTCCTGGCAAGCCTTCTCCCGCTTGCCACATGACCTTAACTCGCCTGTATGCAAATGGCGAGTTTTTTAAAGCGAGATTGAGCAGCACGGCCTCGGGCCGCCGCTATTGGCCTGCGGCCAATACGCTCTGCGGCGCGCCGCTATTGCTTACGCAATACGCGGCGCTATTTTTGCGCACAAGCGCTACAAAGCATCAAACATAAAGCTATAACGGCTCACAAATAAACGCCTGTGGCATCGAACAATTACCGCTTTACGCATCCCTAACAGAATATGTTAAACTGACAATGGCAGATGTCTCGTGTCTGCTCTTTCTGTTATCATCTATATCGCGTCATGAACCGCAACATCATACCGTTATTTTTCTGCCTGTGCGCCCTGATGGGCTGTCAATCTAAATCGTGTCCGACAAATCCGTCCAGTCCTGCTGCCGTTTCGGTGTGCGAAAAACCGGTCATCCATGCGCATCCTTATGAGACCTGGTCGCCAGAATCGGGCCTCATCCACATCTATGACCGAGGCCTGTATTTCGACCTCGGTGAAGATAGCGCTCAAAAATACTTGGAACGCAAGGGATTTTCCCCCTGGGTCGAGCCAGAGCTGATTTCTGCAGAAACCGCACGCAAAGAAAAACTCTTGTGGGCATCAGACCGCTATGTCCGCTGGCTGGGCTCCACAATGGGGACGCTTCATTTTCCATTCTATCCAGACGAATGGGAGGGCGATATCTTTGTCGAAGTCGGCCTTCGCCCAAAGATGAACCAGTCGATGGCAGTTCGATTTTACAAGCCGGACGGCAACGGCGGCCGCACGTGGTCCGAGCCGCTCACGACTAACCTCACCCCGGGCTATCACGGCTACCGCTGGAAAGTGCCGCGCGAATACCTGAGCAAAGACGGCATGCAGCTGATGCGCGTGTCTTTTCCGGGATCTTTTTTTGAAGGAGAGAACCGCGTATCAGCGAAGTTTTCCCATATCGCGCTGCGCACAGGGGATCTCAGCACAGGAAAATTCGAGCTCGAACCGCGCCAGTCCTATCCGGAAAAATACCGCATCCTCGACCAGGAACTTGAAGGCTTCGGCCTGCTCCGCAACATGCACCTGGAGCGTTTTTTCATCGTGCCGACAGAAGCCTCTCTGAGCCTGAATGCCGCGCCGGGCGCGTTCCTGGACTCTCCGGGCGACCTCATCATTAAAATACAGACTGACGGCTCAGAGCCAGAAGAGATTTCCAAGCTCCATATATCGCCCGGAGAATGCTGGAAGCCGCTCGCGATCGACCTTTCAGAATACAGCAGCAAAGCAGCACGCCTCGTGATGTCGTTCATCCCCGAAACAGACGACACGCTGTTCACCCCGACAGACGAATTCCGCCCAGATATCTATATCTCCTCCCCACAGCTGCTCGCGGCGGGCACAGATGCGCTCCAAAAAGCCGAAAAAGCCTTTGCAGGCGCAAAACGCATCGTCATACTGGGCATAGACACGCTGCGCGCAGACCGCCTGCATGACGAGAGCAAAGGGAGAGCAGCATCCAACCTGAGCAAGATGGCCTCAGATGGGCTTCTCGGCATTCTGATGGGCGAAGGACGTTCACTCGTCGCGATGGCAGCCTCGATGCTGACAAGCGTCCCGGCGGACGTGCACGGCGTGTACGAACCCGGCGCATATATCAAGAGCATGCTGACAACGCTTGCAGAGGCGGCCAGCCCGCTCGACTGGAAGACATATTTTTACACGACATCCGGAATCGTCGACACTGTGCACGGCTTTGCACAGGGCTTTGACGTGCTCTATGCGCTGAACAAAGAGAACATCACAGAAACAGGAGCTGCACTTGAAGAAGTGCGCCATGCGCTTGAAGATTCGCCTGAACACTCGCTGTTTTATGTACACCTCTCGGAGCTGCGCCTGCCTCACCGAGTGGACCCGGAGACATTCGCGCAATATGCCGTGCCCGGCTACAACGGCCCGGTAAACGAAACCGCACTGAACAATATCGCAGTGATGCGCGACCCCGGCCAAGTCGATGCGCGCCAATACGAAGCCTATTATGACGCAGAGCTCAAGCGCGTGGACGACGCCGTGGGCGATTTCGTCGCGAAGCTGGATGCGGACACGCTCGTCATCGCGTATGGCACGCACGGCACCTCGATCGGGGAATCGACGCTCGGCTATGAACAGGGCATCACCCCCTGGGAACTCCTGACACCATATATAATATATCGCCCGGAACATCCCGTGGGGATCCGGCTTGAAGATATCACAAGCGCAGCCGACCTTTCTGCATCCGTGCTATCGCTGATCGGCGCAGAAGCGCCTGCCGGAACCCAGACCGTCTTCACGCGTCATGCCTCGCATCCGGTCGCGCTTTACGACGGCCTGAGCGCGACAGCTGCCGGCAGCTGGTTCTACCGCATCAAGCGCGAAGGCGTCGACGCGCTCTTCACCACAGGCATGGACAGCAGCACATTGTCGCACCGTGAAGAAGCCGAACTCCCGATCACGCGCCAGGCGCTCCGGGAGATGATCGAGTAAAAAGGTCCTTTTTTTGCCGCCTGTCACGTCTGGTATATGCTTGCAGTAATTTCCAGTCTGACCCACAGGCCGGAATGAACCTCCTGGATAATTCAAAAAGCACAAAAGTGGCGCGGGCGTATCGCGGAAGCGATAGGCCGCGCCTATGCGCGCCGTATGCCCCCGCATAGGCGCGCCCACAAAAAATGAAAAAACAAACCTTCGTGTAGGTCTTATGCCGTTGACAACGAACCGTCTGCGGAATATAGAAGACGCGCTTTTTGGAAGGGTGTCTAGAAGCGGTTTTTTAGATGCCTGTTTTTGTAATCATGGAGGTTTTAATATGACCATCAAAGTTGGTATCAATGGTTTTGGCCGTATCGGTCGTATGGTTTTCCGTGCTGCTTTCGAGAGCTTCAAAGACATCGAAATCGTCGGCATCAACGATCTTCTTGATCCCGATTATCTCGCATACATGCTGAAATATGACTCGGTGCACGGCAAATTCAATCACGACATCAAGGTCGATGGCCAGAACCTGATCGTTGATGGCGCCAAGATTCGCCTGACGGCCGAAAAAGATCCTGCCAACCTGAAATGGAACGAAGTTGGCGCGGAAATCGTCGTCGAATCGACGGGTCTCTTCCTTACGGACGAAACGGCACGCGCGCACATCGCTGCCGGTGCCAAGAAAGTCATCATGAGCGCCCCGAGCAAAGACAAAACGCCGATGTTCGTCTTTGGCGTCAATGACAAGACCTATGCCGGCCAGGATATCATCTCCAACGCCAGCTGCACCACGAACTGCCTCGCTCCGATCAGCAAGGTCCTCAATGACAAATTCGGCATCAAGCGCGGCCTCATGACGACAGTCCATGCCGCGACGGCGACGCAGAAGACGGTCGACGGTCCTTCGAAGAAAGACTGGCGCGGTGGCCGTGGCATCCTCGAGAACATCATTCCTTCGAGCACGGGCGCTGCCAAGGCCGTCGGCAAGGTTCTCCCCGAACTCAACGGCAAACTCACCGGTATGTCGATGCGTATTCCTTCGAGCGACGTCTCCATCGTTGACCTCACCGTCGAACTCGAAAAAGAATGCAGCTATGATGACATCTGCGCGGCGATGAAAGCCGCCTCCGAAGGCGAGCTCAAGGGCGTTCTCGGCTACACGGACGAGAAAGTTGTCTCCACCGACTTCCGCGGCGATCCCCGCACCTCCATCTTCGACGCCACGGGCGGCATCATGCTCGACTCCACGTTCGTCAAGGTTCTCGCCTGGTACGACAATGAATGGGGTTACAGCAACAAGCTCCTCGAGATGGTCCGCGTGATGGCCAAGTAATTTCTTGAGAATCTGATGCTTATCTGAGAGCCAGAGTTCCCCAAACGGGCTCTGGCTCTTTTTTTGCGGCCCTGCGGCCGTTCCTGACACCTTTTATATAAGGAAATCTTTAAACATGGCATACCTTGATGGCATTAAATCCGTAGAAGATCTCAACCTCGATGGCAAACGCGTTTTCGTGCGCGTGGACTTCAACGTCCCCCTCGATGCAGACGGCAAAATCACTGACGACTTCCGCATCCGTCAGGCGATCCCGACGATCCAGTACATCATCCGCAACGGCGGCCTTCCGATCGTCGCCTCTCACCTGGGACGTCCCAAAGCAAATCCCAGCCCTGAATTCTCCCTCAAGCCGGTCGCCGAGCGCCTCATCGAGCTCCTTCCTGAGCGCGAAATCATCTTTGCCTCTGACTGCATCGGCGACGGTGTTGTCGAGCAGGCCAAGCGCCTCCAGCCTGGCCAGATCCTCCTCCTCGAGAACCTCCGCTTCTATGAGGAAGAAGAAGGCAAGCCCCGTGGCAAGTTCGCGACCGACGAAGAAAAAGCCGCTGCCAAGAAAGCCGTCAAGGAAAGCCAGAAGAAATTTGCCGCTTCACTCGCAAGCCTCGCCGATGTCTATGTCAACGACGCTTTCGGTACCTGCCACCGCGCGCACGCTTCGATGGCCGTCATGGTCCCGAATTTCGGCGAAAACAAAGGCTGCGGCTACCTGCTCCAGAAAGAAATCAAGTACCTCGGCAACATCGTCTATGATCCCGAGCATCCGTATGTCGCAATCCTCGGCGGCGCCAAAGTCTCCGACAAAATCGGCGTCATCGAAAGCCTGATCGGCAAATGCGACCAGATCTGCATCGGCGGTGCCATGGCCTATACGCTGCTCGCCGCCAAGGGCGTCAACGTCGCTGCAAGCCGCGTCGAAACAGATGCGCTCGATATCGCCAAGAACATCCTCGCGAAAGTCGCCGACAGCAAATGCGAGCTCCTTCTCCCGATCGATCACGTCGT
Organism: Pseudomonadota bacterium; assembly: GCA_017464085.1. Taxonomy (GTDB): domain Bacteria; phylum Myxococcota_A; class Bradymonadia; order UBA4248; family UBA4248; genus UBA4248. Next base: position 37,083 of record JAFUEE010000179.1, on the reverse strand, counting down.
CTCGACTGCACTCGATGACACGACCCCCTGCAAAGTCGTCGAATCCTTCAGCGACGGCGAAATGGGCCTCGACATCGGTCCCAAGACCCGCGAGCCCTATGCAAACGTCATCAAAAAAGCCAAATCGGTCTTCTGGAACGGCCCGATGGGTGTCTTCGAAAATCCGCGCTATGCAGACGGCACGATCGCAGTTGCAAAGGCCCTGACCGAATGCAAAGGCAACACAGTTGTCGGCGGCGGCGACTCCGCAGCAGCCATCCGCCAGTTCGGCCTTGACGACAAAGTCACGCACGTCTCCACGGGCGGCGGCGCTTCCCTCGAACTCGTCGAAGGCAAAGAACTCCCCGGCATCGAAGCACTCCGCATCGCGAAGTAATGCCAATCCCATCGCTATGGCCTGCGGCCATACGCGATGACTCCGGCGCGCTATCCGCTCACGCGAATACGCGCGCCGTTTTTCATTTTTTATGCACCTATCACTCAGGAGATCATCATGCGTAAACCTTTCATCGCCGGAAACTGGAAAATGAACAATACGCGCGCGGCAGCCAAAGAGCTCGTGAGCGCGCTCAAGCCGCTCGTCGCGGATGTCAAAGATGTCGAGATCGCCGTCGCACCGACGTTCACCTGCCTTCAGGATGTCGCAGAGATCCTCAAGGGCTCCAATATCGAACTCAGCGCCCAGAACATCTCGTATGCCGTGAGCGGTGCATACACCGGCGAAATCAGTGCTGATATGCTCAAAGACGTGGGTTGCACCCACGCCATCATCGGGCACAGCGAGCGCCGCCAGTATTTTGGCGAAACAGATGAAGGCGTCGCCAAACGCGTCCGTGCCGCACTCGACAACGGCATCATCCCCATCGTCTGCGTCGGCGAATCTCTCTCGGAACGCGAAAGCGGCAAGACCTTCGATGTCGTTTTGGGCCAGATCGTGAACGGCCTCGCAAGCGTCAAGAAAGAAGAAGCCCCCAAAGTCGTCATCGCTTATGAGCCCGTCTGGGCCATCGGCACTGGCAAGACCGCCACGCCCGATCAGGCGCAGGAAGTTCATGCCGCAATCCGCGCAAAACTCGCTGAACTCTTTGGCGCCGATAATGCGGATGCCATGCGCCTCCAGTACGGCGGCAGCGTCAAAGCCTCCAATGCAAAAGAACTCCTCGGCCAGAAAGATATCGACGGCGCGCTCGTCGGCGGTGCCTCCCTCAAAGCAGCCGATTTCGCAGCAATCATCAAAGCCGCTGTCTGATTGCATTTGATCACGTAAATCGTGATATTATTAGGGCTGTGCTTCTGCACAGCCTTTTTCATGCCCGCTTCCCTCTCCACCTCAGCGTTGTCATGCAAACCATAGCTACTGCATATTCAAAATTTATATTGTCTGGCGAGCATTTCGTCGTTGAGGGCGCGCCAAGCGTGGTCATCCCGGCATCCTGCTTCTCGACGCAGGTCAGCCTCTATGACCAGGAAACACCGGAAATCACCGCAATCTGCAATTTCAACTGCGGGCAGCCAGGGCTTGATGAACTCCGCGACACACATGAGGCTCTTGTCAAAGACCTGATCATCAAATCCGCGCAGATCCTCGGCATCGACCTGCGCGGCATCGGCCTGCGATGCATGGTCAAGAGTTCGATTCCACCCGGGCAAGGCGCAGGCTCATCCTCATCCCTGAGCCAGGCCATCATGGAAGCCATGATGCGCCATTTTTTAGCAGACGATCTGCATCCCAACTACCTCAGATGGTTCAGCACACAGCTTGAAAACAAATGGCATGGCACAGTATCGGGCATCGACAACGCCGCCATCGCCTACAAGCGCATCATGTTCTATGAGCGCGACAAGACCACGAAATTCATACCGCTCGGGAGCCCGATGTTTTTCGTCGTCGGCACGACAGGTCCCAGGTCTGAGATCGATCCCTACGCGGTCATGCGCGGACTCAAGCAAGATCAGCCGCTCCAATATATCGCGCACCACAAAGCCATGTCAGAGAACGCCGTTCAACTGGCAGAAGCACTCCAGCATGGCGACACGCTCAGGGTCGGCGCGCTCATGAATGAATCGGAAGATATCTATGAAACATGCGGCATCGTCACCAAAGCGATGCAGACAGCCTGTCAGGAGGCATTGAACCAAGGCGCATGCGGCGCGCGCATGACTGGCGCCGGTGGCGGCGGCTTCGTCATCGCTTGCACGCCGATCAGCCGCATCGAGGACGTTCAAATGGCCTGGTTTGACATGGGGCTCAAAGCGGTCAGCATCCTCAACTTCGGACTCGACAGAATCCGCTAGACCAGGCGCTCATCCTCGCTGTCATCACGCATAATGTGCCCCATCGAGCGGTATTCATGCGCGGCAGCTTCCCAAAGCATCGCGTGGCTGATTTCGGCGTTCTCCGACAGTGCCTGTATGGAGGCGCGAAACACGGCATTCTTGATGTGTCCGCCGCTCATCTCGAAGTGTTCCGCAATCGCACCGAAGTCGATATCTGACGCGCAAGGCGCACCGGGCGGTATCAGCTTTTGCCACAGCAGTGTGCGCTGTGCCGCATCGGGCATCGGGAAATCGATCTTGAACTGAATCCTTCGCGCAAGCGCTTCATCCAAGCCGCCGCCGAAATTCGTCGTCAATATCGACACGCCGCGATATGCCTCGAGACGCTGCAAGAGGTAATTGACCTCCAGATTCGCATACCTGTCATTGGAACTCTTCACATCTGTGCGCTTGGCAAACAGCGAGTCCGCCTCGTCGAACAGAAGCATCGCCTGAGAACGTTCCGCCTCATCGAATATCTGCGCAAGTTTTTTCTCAGTCTCCCCGATATATTTGTCGACAACCCTGGAAAGATCCACGACATAGAGCGCCCTGCCAAGCTCATGCGCGAGCACGAGCGCAGTCAGCGTCTTCCCTGTGCCCGGCACGCCCGACAGAAGCACGCTCAGACCGGCCCCAGAGGTATTGTATTTCGCGAAGCCCCAGTCACGCATGACGGTCTCGCTGTATTTTGCATAATTGATAATCTCGTTGAGCACTTTCCGGATATCCTCAGACAGGACGATATCTTTCAAGTACAGAGACGTGCTGCGAAGCGAAGCCAAACCTTCAAGTTTCTGGCCACGCGTCTTGTTCAGGGTATCCGAAAGGTTCTCGGCGGTCAGCGCGCGCGCCGGCGCATCAAAGGGAAAACGCGCACGCGTCCGGTCAATTGCCGAGATAATTTCTGCATAGCTCAGGCAATAGCCGCCAGCCATCATCTCAGAAACGCTCTGAGCCGTCTCTCCGTCGAGCAGACGCGAAAGCGCAGCGCGCCAGAGTTTTGGCTGTTCCGCCCTGCTCGGCGCGGGAATCGCGATTTCCGAAAGCTCCCCAAAGACTTCCCGAGACAGCGAATTCTGGCGTTCGAGCAGCACTGCCAGCGAAAGATGCGCCTCTTTTTCAAAGACCATCCTGATCTTGTGCGCATGCCTGAGCAGCCAGGTCTCATGTTCAGACTGAAGCGCTTCCGCATCGACGAGCAACACCGCATGACTGATACGTATCTCGCGCAAAATAGATGCAAAATACCGCTCTGTCTGACGATCCTGCATCAGGCGGTCGCACAGCTCGTCAAGCGAAAGAAGCATCACGGGAACGCCCAGCCGCCCCGCAGCCTGACAGACAGCATCTCTCCGCCCAATGCCGCGATACCCGAGCACGGCCAGGCGCATGCTCTTTTTCTGCATCTGGCGAAATATCGCGTTCTCCGCTGTCTTGGCAGACGCAAGCGCCTCGGCAGATGAGCGTTCCAGCATGCGGCATGACTCAGGCACACACACCGCCTGATTCCCGATCAGAAGAGAGACAATCCGGTTGGGCACCGAGACCTGCGCACTGCTCACTGGAGGCTCGCTGTCGTTGCGCCCAGGCGCGCTTGCAATCTCCACAAGCGCATACCGGCGCAACGCGGATGTCTGCATAAAACAAGACACAAGCTCGCGGTCATCGCGCGCAAAATCGCGCAAAAGCTCGGTCAGAAATCCAGCGGTCGGATGTGCGTCCGCATTCGCCCCCGTCACATAATGCCACGCGCGTGCATATCGCTCGTCAAACTGAATCAGCGCGCATGACAGGATGACAAACACTTCAAGCGTCGTCAGTCCAAAATTGTTCTGAAGCGTCTCGACAGGCACCGGATCCGCATCTTTCGGGAAATTCTCAAGCTTCCCAGCTTCATGCGCTTCAAATGTCCGCTCGCAGCAATGCCGTATGTGTTCCAGACGCGCCTGGGCGGCGAGTCGGCATGCTTCCGGCGGCGGCACCCTGTGTCCCTGCATCCATTCAAGGCTCTGCTGCGAACGCTGCCCTGTCACGGCCTCGAACAGCTCCGCAAGCGCGACAGACTGCGGCCCATAACCGCCCGCATCGTTCACAATCCGCTCCCCATGCAGACCCATATATCTCAGGCACAGAATGACAAACACCTCCCCGTAGGCATGCATCATCGACACATGCGATTCAAACGGCGACACAGCGCCTGGAAGCTCATAATCTGTCCGCGTATCCTTGTTTTCCATCCCTGTTCCTATATATAAAAAAGGCTGATGAACAACACCCATCAGCCTGAATTAATATATTGATAACGCTTCAAACTCTTTTCAATATATTATTATTTATCAGAGAGCTGTTTGCCGTTGATGCCGATCAGCGTAATCGGCTTGACGCTCGATTTGGATATATCGGCAATCGCATCCTCGATGGATGCATACCCCTCAAGCGCAACCCACTGCTTCCCAGATGTCACTTTCATGTGCGCCCTGCGAGGATCGCTGGCATTATTGCTGTATGCATACGCATTATGCACCGCAAACTGATCGCTGCCGGATGCATTATCTTTCGTAATGCTGACGGTATGAATCATATTTGTGATATCATTTTCGTCATTATACACCGTGGCGATGAACGTCTGATATTTCCTGCTGAACTCCACCAGTGATTCCGGTGAAAATTCCGTCAGCATCTCACAGGCAAAGCCCTCTTTCTGGAAAAATCTGAGTATCGCGCCAGGCGCCGTGCCAAACTGGCCGTTCAGCGCCATGCCATTCTTTTCATAATCGGCAATCAGATCTTCAAGTTTCGGATTTTCACCGACCGCGCGCAGCGCATTGAACGTCGCAATAATCTCGCAACCGGAATACGACATGTTGCTCAGCCCCTTGCCATACGCGATATCCTCAAGATCATTCTGATTTTCAATAAACTGATGATCCTTGTCGAGATTCAAAATCGCAGAATTGCCCGCGTCATCCATGCCGATCGTCTTCGCATTGTCCGAACGGTGCTGCTCAATATCCTTATCAGACATCGTATTTGTGAAACGGCTCATCAGGTCATACGCGCCGACGACGACCTCATTGGAAACGTTCTGAGGAATGAACGCCTTGGCTGAATCCACAGCGGGATCGATCACGTTTTCTTTGGCATCGTTATAGAGCCCTGTCGCGGTTTCTTTTGCGCCATTCCAAAGGTCTGTGGCTGTATCTTTCGCGCCGTTCAAAAAATCAGAGACAGTGCCTTTCGGATCTGTCAGCAGCCCCGAAACAGCCCCTTGCGCACCCGAAAGCAGATCGGCCGCAGAGTCTTTCGCACCCGAAATCAGATCGGATGCAGAATCTTTCGCGCCATCCAGCCAGTCGGATGCATCCGAAAGCACATTCGAAGCCTTGTCTTTGAGACCGCCCCACAGGCTCGCAAGCGGATTCCGCGACGGTTTGACCGGCAAAAATTTCTCGCATGCCTTGCGGCTTTTCTTGTCGAGCGACTGCTTCATCGTCGACATCAGCGCGCTGTTGGCAGCAATGCTCCTCCGCTCTTCCGGCTGCGCTTTTTCAAGCGCCGCGACAGCCGCACTGCCCGACTTCGAGATCAACGCTTCCGAAAATTCCATCTCAGCCGTCTTGGGCGCAGCCACCGCGCCAGCGACACGCTCCGCTGCCTGTTTCTCAGGTGCGGCACTCGTTTTTTCCCTTTGATTCTGCTTGTCAAAAATACTCATATCACCCTCCTATAGAAAAACCTGCGCGCAGTCTAACCTTGCAAATCACTGCATTCAATGATTTTTTCCCGACACGTTCCAAAATTTTTGCGCGGCTATCTGCGATACGCCGCGCTTAAGGCGCGACTATGCTGCGCATACGCCGCGCCGCAGACATCCTGCGCCTTTGCGCATATGACAATCCGACGGGCATGCCGTGCCCGAACCATCTACGCTGATTGGATGCGACGGGCATGCCGTGCCCGTGATATCGCGACAATGGCGCCTGGCGTATTGGGGCAAGGGTCAAGCGTTTTCAGTGCTGAAAGTGTGTCGAACAATGGCGCCAGGCGTATTGGGGCAAGGGGGCATGCCCGCTTGCCACCAATAGCCAGGCGCATGCGCGGCATATCGGCAAAGCCGATAGACGCGCCCATACAGATGCGTGCCGTATGCCGTCAGGCATAGGCGCGCCAGATGTAAAGGCGTTCCTCGGAACGCTAAAAAAATACTCATAAAACCCCGCACTTTGTGATAAAAGCGCGCCGCTATTTTGCGAGGAATTTTCCCTCGCCAGATTCTGGAGAATTTTAAGTGAAAGCTGACGAATTAAGAGAAAAATTTTTGGCCTATTTCGCAGGCCTCAACCATGAAGTCGTTTCGAGCTCCCCTGTCATCCCCCGAAATGACCCGACATTGCTGTTCGCAAACGCCGGCATGAACCAATTCAAGGAAGTCTTCCTGGGCAACGAAGTGCGCAGTTACAAGCGCGCGACGAGCGTCCAGAAATGCATCCGCGCAGGCGGCAAGCACAACGACCTCGACGAAGTCGGAAAAGACGGCCGTCACCTGACATTTTTCGAGATGCTCGGAAACTGGTCATTCGGCGACTATTTTAAGGAAGATGCCATCCAGTGGGCGTGGACATTCATGACGAAACACCTCGGCCTGGACCCGAAACACCTGTATGTGAGCATCTACAAAGACGACGATGAGGCATACGACATCTGGCACAACAAGGTCGGGCTGGAAGATTTCCGCATCGCGCGCTTTGGCGACATCGAAAAAGACGATGAAGAGAATTTCTGGAGCATGGGTCCCGTAGGCGCGTGCGGCCCCTGCACGGAGATCTACATCGACCTGGATCCGTCCGGGGAGATGCTCTGGGGGGACGGCTTCCCCGACAACAGATATCTGGAGCTGTGGAATGTGGTGTTCATGCAGTTCGAGCGCTCGGAAGATGGCAAGCTGACGCGCCTCCCGATGTGCAGCGTCGACACCGGCATGGGCATGGAGCGCATCCTGGCGGTATTGCAGCATGTGGACTCGGTCTATGAAACAGACCTGTTCAAGCACATTCTCGAATCGATCGCATCACTGCTCGGCAAACCTATGTCGCAGGCTGAAATTCTCGCATCTGCCGACTGCACGGCATACCGCGTGATTGCCGACCACATCCGCACGCTGACATTCGCGGTCAGCGAAGGACAGCCGTTCTCGAACGACGGCCGTGGCTATGTGCTGCGCAGAATATTGAGAAGAGCTGTCCGCTTCGGCCGCATGCTCGGTTTCCATGAGCCGTTTTTGTGCAAAGTCTCGCAGGCTGTTGTCGACTCGTTCTCCAAGGCTTATCCGGAAATCGCGCTCGTCGCCAAGCAGACGCAGGACGTCATCCGCATCGAAGAGGAGCGGTTCTTCGCGACAATCGACCGCGGTATCGCGCGCTTTGAAGAAGTCGCCGCCAAGGCAAAGAACAACACGATCGACGGACGCGATGCGTTCGTGCTGTACGATACCTACGGCTTCCCGCTCGACCTCACGCAGATCATGGCCGAAGAGCGCAAGATGACTGTCGATTGCGAAGGCTTCAATGCCGCGCTCGAAGAACAGCGACAGCGTTCAAGCGAAAAAGCCAAATTCTATGTCGCCGACAAGACGCCATGGACAATCCTGCAGGAAGGACAGACCTGCACGTTCTGCGGCTATACGGCAGATACGCTCGAAAGCGATATCCTGCGCTACCGACACAGCGGCGACATCTGCGAGATCATTCTGCGCAACACGCCATTCTATGCCGAAGGCGGCGGCGAAGTCGGCGATCACGGCACAATTTCCTCGAAAGAAGCAGACCTTGTGTTCGATGTCATCGACACGATGCGCGGCGAAGGCGGCATTGTCCATATCTGTGAGATCCGCGAAGGCTTCGTGACGCCGGAAGTGATGAAAGGCCAGTTTACAGCAGCTGTCGATCCGGAGTTCCGCCTTGCGGTTTCGTGCAACCATACCTGCACGCACCTGCTGCAGGCCGCGCTGCGCAACCTCATCAGCATGGACATCCATCAGGCCGGCTCGTTCGTCGGCCAGGACCGCTTCCGTTTTGACTTCACGTTCAACCGCGCGCTCACGCACGAAGAGATCGCCGCAGTTGAAAAACGCGTCAACCAGGTCATCGCAGAGGCGCACCCGGTCGTCAAGCACGCAGACGTGCCCATCGAGGAAGCACGTACCATGGGCGCGATGGCAATCTTTGGCGAAAAATATGGCGACAAGGTCCGCGTCATCGAGGTGCCCAATGTCAGCGTCGAATTCTGCGGCGGCATCCATGTCGACAACACGCGCGATATCCAGACGTTCCGCGTCGTCTCCGAATCCGCCTGCTCCGCCGGCATCCGCCGCATCGAATGCGTGACGCGCAAGAGCGCGATGGCGCTGTATGCCCAGGAACGCGCTGCCGTTTCTGGCGCTTGCCGCGCACTGCACTGCAATGCGGACGAAATCGTCAGCCGCATCGACAAGCTCAATGAGACGAAGACAGCGCTCGAAAAACAGATCGAACAGCTCAAGCTGCGCATCGCGCAGGCCGAAGTCGTCTCCATCATGGCGACGCGCAAAGACAGCGCAAAGGGCATCGCCGTGTTCGCATCGCGCCTCAATGTCACCGACCGCAAAGACATGCTCACTTACGGCGACCTCGTACGCGACCGCATGACGAACGGTGTCGCGCTTCTCGGCGCAGTCATCGATGGCAAGCCCGCGCTTTCATGCGTCGCTGGCCCCGAAGCTGTCAAAGCCGGCATCCATGCAGGCAAGCTCGTCGGCGCATGCGCCGCCATCCTCGGCGGCAAAGGCGGCGGAAAGCCGAACTCCGCTCAGGCAGGCGGCACCGATGTCTCCAAGCTCGACGAAGCCATCGAAAATATCTACAAAATCGTCGAATAATCCATCGCGCCGGAAGCATACAAACGCTTCCGGCACCCAGACCACAAGCCGCAACATGCGGCCTTTGCTTTATTATCCCACATGTCATCATATACAGAGGAAATCCAGAAAAGGCGCACATTCGCCATCATCTCTCACCCCGATGCCGGCAAGACAACGCTGACCGAAAAGCTCCTCCTTTACGGAGGGGCCGTGCATACCGCCGGTTCGGTCAAAGCCAGGAAAAGCGACCGACATGCCACCAGTGACTGGATGGCCATGGAGCAGGAACGCGGCATCTCGATCTCCACATCCGTCATGCGCTTCGAATGGGCCGGATGCGAGATGAACTTGCTCGACACGCCGGGACATAACGACTTCAGCGAAGACACGTACCGCACGCTCGCGGCTGCCGACTCCGCAATCATGCTCATCGACGCAGTCAAAGGCGTCGAGCCCCAGACAATCAAGCTCTTCCAGGTCTGCCGCATGCGCGGTATTCCTATCGTCACATTCATCAATAAAATGGACCGCGAGGGCCGCGATCCGCTCGAACTCCTCTCGGAAATCGAAGAAGTGCTCGGTATCCCGACTTCGCCGGCCACCTGGCCAGTCGGACAGGGCAAAGCCTTCCTCGGCGTCTATGACCGCTGGCACCAGAAGCTCCTGCGCTTTGAGCGCGCTGAAGGCGGCTCGAACCGCGTCCCCGTCATTGAGGCATCCCTCGATGACCCCACGCTGCGCAACGAACTCGGCGACCGCATGTATAACGATCTTCGCGACGGCCTTGAGCTTCTCGACGGCGCAGGCGACAGCTTCGACCGCGACGCTTTCCTCGCCGGAAAACTCAGCCCCGTCTTCTTCGGAAGCGCGCTCACAAACTTCGGTGTCGAACCGTTCCTCGATGCATTCATCGACCTCGCGCCCGCTCCACGCGAACGCATGACTGCTGACGGCGATATCATCGCACCAGATGTCGACGCATTCTCTGGCTTCGTCTTCAAAATCCAGGCAAACATGGATCCGCGCCATCGCGACCGCATCGCATTCTTCAGGCTCTGCTCTGGCAAATTTGAACGCGGCATGCAGGCCACGCTCCAGCGCACCGGCGCAAAGCTCACGCTCGCGAAATCACTCACTTTCATGGCACAGGAACGCTGCAACGTCGATGAAGCTTATGCCGGCGATATCGTCGGCCTCTGGGACTCCGGACAGCTCCACATCGGAGACACACTCTATACTGGCAAGCCCGTCAGATACGAAGGAATCCCCAGATTCAGCCCCGAAAATTTCGTCCGCGTCGTCCTCCGCGATCCGCTCAAGCGCAAACAGCTCAAAAAAGGCCTCGACGAACTCTCCGAAGAAGGCGCAGTCCAGGTCTTCTACGACCTCGAGCGCATGGAACGCGATCCCATCCTCGGCGCCGTCGGCAAGCTCCAGTTCGATGTCGTACAAAACCGACTCCTCAACGAGTACAACGTCAATGTCACCTTTGACGGACTGCCCTATCAGCATGCCCGTTGGATCGAAGGCGACCTCGATGTCAAGGAAATGGCTCGCAGAAGCGGCACGCTCTGCTTGCGCGATATCGAAGACAGGCTTATCGTTCTGTTCACAAGCGAATGGATGATGCGCCGCATCATCGATGATTATAAAGATAAAAATATCGAGTTCATCGCCGCCGTCCAACCCGGCCGTAAAGTTGGTTAGTTTTTTGTGGGGGAACCTCTTTCTTTGGTGCCCAAAGAAAGGGTTTCCCCCATACCCCCTTCCTAAAGAAAGGCATTGTTTTTGGGAAAACGGATAGAAACGGCTCTGTTCAAAATGAGAGCGAAGCGTCTAAACGAGATAATTGCTTGTAAATCGCACTGGATAGGTGCAACAAAAAATCTCCTCACAAATTGAACAAAGCCAATAAAAAAAGCCGCTGTTTCCAGCGGCTTTTTTATTGGCTTTGTTCAACCAGCATGGATATGGCAATGAGAGTCGTCGAACATCATCCTCAAGCCTTTTATCGGCAATCGGCAAGCAGCAAGTGAGCAATGACAATCTCTCCGCATAAAACTAGAACTTTTATCATGCTTACTACTGCCTATTGCCTACTGCCTACTGCCTTTTATATCCACAGTCGTTCAACAGAGCCTTTTTATCAGGCTTCTTTTGTTTCGGCCTTGTCTTTAATCACGGGAACATCCAGCCCGACCATGTTGTAAACATCTTTCATCGGGGGAACTGATTTGATCATGGAGCTGAGGAAGTTTGAAGTCGTGGACGCACCGTCCTGACCGCTCATCGAATCCCAAACCGTGATCTTGTCGATGTTCACGCCCTTGATGGCCTCGACCTGAGCCTTGACGATATCTTCGACCTTATCAGTCATCATCAAGCGGACAGCGGCATCCGGATCGCCATTGGCGGCTTTGACGAGCATCATGAAGCCTTCAGCGCGTTTCGCGAGCTGAGCCTTGATACCGTCAGCTTCCGCCTGCATCTTGACCAGCATAGCGTCTGCCTGACCTTTTGCCTTGCGGCGGATGGCTTCAGCTTCAGCCTCAGCAGCAATCTCGATACGGCGTTTTTCAATATCGGCCTGAACGAGGACATCGGCCTGCATCGTCGCTTTCTGACGTTCGGCACGGGCGATTTCTGCTTTTTCTTCTGCTGCATACGCTTCGCTCAAAGCGCGGGCATTCTTGACCTTTTCGGCGCTGTATGCACGGGCGCGGGCTTCAGCTTCGGCCTCACGACGGCTTGCTTCAGAGAGCGCGATGGCTGCAGCAGCCTGGTTTTCTGCCGCGATGGCCTCGGCATTGGCATTGGCCACTGCCGCACGCTGTTCTTTTTCTGCCGCTTTTTCGGAAGCCACAGCTTCAGCGTTCGCATTCGCGATATCCGTTCTCTTCTTCGTCTCAGCCGCTTTTTCTGCCGCGATGGCCGCCGCATCCGCATTCGCGATGTCAGCTCTCTTCTTCGTCTCAGCCGCTTTTTCTGCCGCGATGGCTGCCGCATCCGCATTCGCGATGTCAGAGCGCTGTTTCGTCTCTGCTTCTTTTTCCGCCGCAATGGCCGCCGCCATTTCCTTCGCAACACCGGCACGCTGCTCACGATCTTTCTGCGCCAGTTCGATCGCTTCGCGAGCCTTCTCGTCTTTTTCACCCGTGTTACCTTCACGGTTGCGCTCAGCAACGTTGCGCTTCGCTTCGTTCAGCGCCTTCGCTTCCGCCTCTTTGCCGAGAGCTTCGATATAACCGGACTGGTCGCGGATATCCGTGAGGTTGGCGTTGATCAGCTTCAGGCCGATCTTCTTGAGCTCCGATTCCACGCACTGCTGAACTTCGCTCATGAATTTGTCGCGCTGCGTGTTCAGCTCTTCAATATCCATCGTCGCGATGATCAGACGAAGCTGGCCGAGGATGATTTCATTCGCAAGGCTCACGACATTGTGGAGCGAAAGGCCAAGGAGGCGCTCTGCCGCATTCTGCATGACTTTCGGCTCTGTCGAGATGCCGACCGTGAAGCTCGCGGGCACGTCCACACGGATGTTCTGCTTCGAAAGCGCGCCTCTCAGGTCGATGTTGATCGAAAACGGCGTCAAATCGAGGAACTGGCAATCCTGAAGGAACGGCCACACAAATGCCGCACCGCCGTGGATACATTTGGCCGACTTCTGCTCTCCATTGGCATCCTTGCCAAGACGTCCGTAGATGACAAGCACCTTATCCGACGGGCAGCGATGATAACGCTTCATGAACCCCGCAATCAAACTGATCACAATGATCACACAAACAGCAACAACAATCCAAAGTATCATGTCATCCACGGCTTTTCCCTCCTCGTGTGGGTGATGATTTTGCGTACAGGGAGCTATTTTCGCCAGGCGAAAATACGCTCCCCAAACGCGCCTATTTCATACGGCGCGTTATCTTTTTTTAAGACCGCACCAAGCTCACGTATCTATTTCTACCCTAACACGCCTGCAGTTGCAACGCCATTTCACTTGCCAAACACACTTGAAGTTAAACTTTCCTTACCTATCACAGCTGCATCAAGTGGCAAATCCGCCAGAATCTCCCCATCACTCCATGACGATAAAAGACCTGCATTATAAATAATAATTAAGGAAGGTCTGAACAATTGCCGTTTTTTGGACAATAGTATTTCAGACGCATAAGTTTTGTGCGGGCGAGACGCCCGCATCCCCAGGAGGTTTTCGAATTATTCAGAGCTTCCTTAAGTAAGGCTCTGTTCAACAGGCGTGGATATGGCTCCCAAATGCCATGTATTATCGGCAATCAAGCATCAATAGCCTCTCCATATAAAAGCTTTTGCCTTTATCATGCGCACTACTGCCTACATTCTATTGCCTGCTGCCTTGTATTTCATATCCACGGACGTTGAACACAGCCTTAAGTAAAACATGGTTTCCGTCAAATTACTCAATTTTCGTCCGCAAAATGAAATCATGCACAGTCATCACTGCCGACAAGCTCCCCAAAACTAAACTTTCACCTTGCGCGGAACGCTATTCAAGCTCTTCTGCCAGGCGCTGAACGACCATCACATCGTCGTCGAGCACATCGACAACGCGCACCTGCGTGCCGTACTTGATCGGCATCGGATCCAGACTCACCGCATCATATTCGCACAGCTTGCCATTGAGCTCGATATTGACCTTGCCCTTGCCCTTCTCGTGCGGCGGGATCATCAGATAGACCTCCCCTTCTTTGCCGATCGCGCGCTTCGTGTTCACATTGCCGCTCGCTTCCAGGCTCATCAGGGCGCGCGTCAGATAGGCACATACCACGAGCATGATGCTGCCTGCCACAAACCCGCACAACAGCGCAAGAATATGAATGCCAAACGCGTTCAGCGTGCCAAGCGTCACCCACGAGCCCACGCAGAAAAATGCCAGAATGCCGTGAAGGCTGAAAAAATGAAGCGCTGATGCCGCATTCTCGTCCGCGCTGTCGAGCACGCCATCGCCATTGATATCCAAGCTGTCCGGAATATCCACAATCCCGTCGCCATCGATATCAATCCCGCCATTGCCTATGCCCAAGGTCATCAGCACAGTCTTCAGTATAAAAAATAATGTCGATATAAAAGCAATCACATAAAAAACTTGCTCAAACCCGCTCAATCCAGAAAACCAGCTGACCATATCACTCTCCGCTACAAGCACGAAAATGTGCTTCTCTGAGTATAAATTATTCGCTCAATATTCACCATTGAATTTGGCACCTGCAAGCCCAATGTCGAGGGGGCAGCGGCGTATTTGCTTGCAAATAGCCGCGAAGGGGGAGTCTTCCCCCTCCCCAAAACAAAACAAGCATATCGAAGTCCCGAATGCCTGAGCCAACGCCCCGGCACTCAGTTCACCTGCTCATCCCCGATCACCGGCGGAATCAGAAAATATGCAATGCCCGAGTTCAGCGTCGAGCCGTCCCCCATGACCTTGATCTTTGCGCGGACCACCTGCGGCTCCGACGTCGGCCTGATCACATCCTGATAATCGAGCGGGATCACGTCATAACAGACGCTCGTGCCCGGGTGGAGCGCCCCGATCGACTGAAAATCCTCACCGCTGATGTTCGGGACTTTCGTGCACGCACGCCCCTGAACTTCTTCATCCGTGACGTTCACTCTGAGCGCCTTCACGAGCTTTGATGCGTTCTCGTCGATATCCTCGACGCTTGTGGTCACATCAATCGGCATATTCTTGGCGATTTTGCGGACGCCATCGATCGTCTGGGCCACGACATTCGCATCCTGCGCCTCGAACGCATACTGGTCTGTGCCGTTGACCGCCAGGCTGATCGCCTTTGCCGTATCTTCCATCGCGACGTTGTTATATGTCCCCCACAGGCCGATATATCGCGTCGTATATTTCTTGAGCACCGAGCCGATCGACGCCCGGAACGAATCGCAGCGCGCCTTGACATCATCCCCCTTGTTCAGCGCGCATTCTTCCTCGTCGAACACCTCAATGATCAGGCGTATCGCCTCATTCCGGAAGCCGGCGCACCCCAAGCGAGTGCTGTCGCCAGAACACCCGATCTTGCACGTGCTGTACACGCCGCATGTCTTGTCCGCAGTCGGGGAGACCTTGCACGTCGCATTCCCCTCCGCTCGGCAGTACTGCTTGCCATTGAACGTATCCGTGCCCAGAAGCGCGCAAATCGGCATCTGATAAGGCGGCTCATAATTACCTGTCGAGCAGAACCCGTCATAGCTCTCGTCTTTCGTCGTGATCGAGCTGAAACGTGCCTTGAGCGCCGAAACAGTCTTTTTCACATCGTCCCCGACAGCACTGGCGACCCAGAATGAATCCATCTTCGAATAAAACCCGATGCCCGTCTGCATCTTGTCAAAACAGCCATCGCCGTACGCTGGCGACTGGATGCATTTGCCGGATTCAGAACAGATCGAATGCTCGAATTCCGCACAGTCATTGTTATCCTCGCACTTCTTGCCCTTGTCCGTGCACTGAAGCGTCTGGAGTATCGCAGGGAGCGATTCGGCAAATGCCTGCGTCTCCTCCCCCATCGACCCCGTGTTGTCCACGATAAAGAACAGGTCTATCAGCTGAATGGCAGTCTCGAAGCTCAGGGTCTGCTTTTCCGGCGACGATTTCCCGCGGTACGGCACTTTGAACACGAAATTCCCTTCGCTCTGCGGATTCACGTTCGGATCTGTCGGGTCCGTGCCTGCACCGATTTCAATAAGATCATCCGCGCCATCCCCGTCCGTATCCTGATGTTTGGGATTAAGCCCGTGCGCCCTCTCATAGATATCGGGAAGCGAATCGCCGTCATCGTCGAGATCGAGATAATCCGGCTTGCCGTCACCGTCCGTGTCGACACAGGCTGACAAATAGCCATTCTCATCCGGCGATCCGCCACATTCCTCGCGATCCGGCTCCCCATTTCCGTCACTGTCGGATGAATAGCGCGCAAACCACTGCCCGGTGCGTTCGAAGCGCTCATACGCATCGGGCAGCGTATCCCCGTCGCTGTCCGGATCGAGATAGTCGGGCATCCCATTCGCGTCGCAGTCGCGCGGCGCTTCCGCAGTCCCTTCGTCATCCGGTTCGCCATCCCCGTCGCAGTCCGCAGAGATCTTGCCCGCAGGCACCTGAAGGCCTGTCGCGACTTCGCCATAGATTTCAATGACATCCGAGATGCCGTCCCCATCGTTGTCATCATCTACAACATCGGGCTCCCCGTCGCCGTCCGTGTCGATCGGATGCGCTGGATCCGCCCCCGCCTCAATGCGGTCCGGAATACCGTTGCCGTCGCTGTCGTCATCCAGATAATCAGGCTCCCCGTCATAATCCGTATCCGCCGGCCTGTTATCCGAACAGCCGCCGTTGCGCGCTTCCACGCTGTCCGGTATCGTATCCCCGTCACTGTCATCGTCCAGATAATCTGGCTCTCCATCGCCATCCGTATCGCGATTTTCCGAACGCCCTTCGTCCGCATCCGAAATACCGTCGCGGTCCGCATCGGGGGCCTTGCACTTCGGCGCATCCTCCATGCATCTGCCTGTTTCATCTCTGCCATTCAGGCACTTCTCGAGGCATTCGTCATTCACGCACTCCCCGTCCGGGCATGTCTCGGCGCTGCACTTCGCATCACATGACGCGCCTGCGCACGTTCTGACGCATTCCCCATCGAGACACGCCCCGTCCGGGCATGTCTCGGCATTGCAATGCGCCTCCTGGCAAGCCCCATCCGCGCACGGATCGTTATCCGAATGCGGCTTCTCCCCGCCGCATCCAGATAACGCCCAAATTCCGGAAAACATGCACAAGATCATCCCCAAACGCTTCTGTATCGCCATGATCACTCACTCCAACACAACATCACCACAAAGGGCTTGTTCAAACACACAACACTTTCATAGCTTAACAGATATTTGCAATCACTGCGCATTTTTTTGTGGGCAACACAGAGCATGCGTCGGCATCTCGCTCAGCTTCACCATGCGCCCTGTGCCCCATCCGTACAAATCGCCTCGCAGATGTGCCTCTCGCACATACTGGCTATTGTCTCCCGGAATCCCATCAGTGTCTTCCCACTGCTGCCGAAAAATCATTGCCATTCAAATGACTGAAAATTTATATATATTATCACCATATTTATACATAATTATATAAATACAAATTCCACAAATAATATATAATATTCTAAATTGCAATCTTCATGCAATTTCTGAACAGCCATACATTATGATTGATTCCATATCAGCCCCAAGCACTGCGCGCATCAATCCAAGCAGCCACTCAATCAGATACAGAAAACGGGCGCATTCAAATGCGCCCGTAAACTTATTCACTCAGATCAGTTGACTTCCTGCGTTCCAGGCGGGATCAGGAAGTACGCGACCCCCGTGTTCAATGTCGAGCCGTCGCCCATAACCTTGATTCTGGCCCGCTTGAGCTGCGGCTTGTCCGTCGGCGGAAACACCTTCTGGAAATCTTCCGGAATCACATCAAAGCACACGCTCAGGCCCGGTGACAGATGCGCGATAGACTCGAACGGCTCTCCGGAAATGCCTTCGACTTTCGAACACGGCTTGCCCTGAACTTCCTCATCCGTGATATTGACCTTCAATGCCTTGACGAGTTTCGACGCATCCTTATCGATATCCTCCACGTCCGAGGTGATCTTGAGCTTCATCTTGTTCGCAAGCTTGCGCACGTTCTCGACAGTCTTTTCCTTGATGTCCGCGTTATTGATCGCCGCGAGGAAAAGCGCCTTGTTTTCCGCTGCGGTCATGCGTGTGCAGTCATGATAGGTCGCCGCGCAATCCTCGCTGTCCGGACAGGAGCCGGCATAGCACGCGAGCTGCTTCATGCCATGGTCATAAGCATCCTTGCTGCCATACAGGCCGAGATACCGGATGCTGTTCTTGCGCAGCGACTCCCCGACTTTTCCGGCATCAGACACATTGAAGCCGAGACCGTCATTTTTGTTCTGCTCATCGCCTGCCTGCACGAGAATCTTGATCGCGTCCTTGCGATAGCCGACACACCCCTTGCGCTTTTCCTTGCCCTTATAGCATGCGATCGTCTCAGTGTTCGTGCAGAACGTCACGCCCTCAGACACGCATGCCGGAGGCTGTATCGTATTCTCATCGTCACCCTCGGCATTAAAAACAACTGCGCCGAGCGCATCCGTCGTCGCCTTCGTGTCCTCGTTAATGGACTGCTTGTTCTTGAACGAGTTCAGATTGCCCCACACGCCAAATCCCGTCCACATATCCGTGAAGCAGCCGACGATTTCTTCCTCCCCCTCTGCATTCACAGCCGTGACCGTATGCGGATCCTCGATGCATCGCTTCTGCTCGCTGCACAGCGCCTTGCCCTCATTCAGTTCCAGACAGTCGCTGTTGCTCTCGCAGTCCTTGCCGAGCTCTTTGCACCGCATCTCCTCGAGCATATCGGGCAGATATTCCTGCAGCGTCTTGATCTCATCCTGCATCGACATGCTCGTATCGACTGCAAAATAGATATCGACCTTCTGCACAGATGTCGCAAAGCTCAGCGACTGCTTGTCGGGCGTGGATTTCTTGCCATAAGGCACGGTGAACACAAAATCGCCCCTGCTCTGCGGATTGACATTCGGATCAAGCGGATCCGTCCCCGCACCGATCTCGACCATATCGTTCGCGCCGTCACCATCCGTATCCGCGTTGTCCGGGTCTGTGCCGATCTCTTTTTCGTACATATCAGAGAGCAGATCCCCGTCATTGTCGAGCGAGCGATAATCCGGGATCGTGTCGCCATCCGTGTCCACACAGACCGTCATAAGCCCGTTCTCATCGGGCGTACCGTGACATTCCACGCTGTCCGGAATGCCATTCTCATCGCTGTCCTTGGAATACCGCGCCAAATACTGGCTCGCGCGGTGCTGCCCTTCATGCTGATCCGGGATCGTGTCGCCATCGCTGTCAACAGACATATAATCGGGCACGCCATCCTTGTCGCAGTCGCGCGGATGTTCCGGGCTCCCTGCATCATCATGCGCGCCGTCGCCGTCACAGTCCGCAGAGATCTTTCCTTCAGGAACATCCAGGCCAAATGCCGCTTCCCCATAGATTTCCAGATCATCCGACAGGCCGTCGCCGTCGTTGTCGTCATCCAGATAATCCGGCACCGTATCGCCATCGCTGTCCACGGGCTTCGCCGGATCCGCACCGGCTTCCGCGCTGTCGAGAATGCCGTTGTTGTCGCTGTCCGTGTCGAGGTAATTCGGTATCAGGTCATAGTCCGCATCATCGGGCGCGGTTCCTGAACATCCGCCATTGTTTGCTTCCACGCTGTCGGGAATCGTGTCGCCGTCGCTGTCATCATCCAGATAGTCCGGCACCGTGTCGCCATCCGTGTCACGATTGGACGCGCGTCCCTCATGTTCATCCGAGATCCCGTCCTTGTCTTCATCAGGCGCGGAACATTTCGAAACGACGATGCAGCTGCCATCCTCATTGCGGCCGTTCGGGCAAATCTCTCTGCATACGCCGTCCACGCATTCCCCATCCGGGCAGTTCGCAGACGTGCATGTTTCCGGCTTTTCGCAGTCACTTCCCGTACACGCTTCCACACACTTGCCATACATGCATGTGCCATTGGGGCAATTCGCAGGAGTGCACACCTCAGGATCCTCGCAATCATCCCCTTCACAAGTCCCAACTCCGGGTCCCGGCTTCTCTTCCTGATTTTCCGAATTGCTGTCACAAGCAGACACAAGAAGCGCGCTTCCAAGTAACAAGACAAGCATCTTGAGATGCATTTTTTTCATATCCGTTCTCCTGAAAAAGGACTTTCTTCAAACTGGTCAAAAATATGCCGTGCTGACAACAGACAAGCCTCTAGCATATCCGACTATATCTAGCAGATGTTTTTACCCTTTTCGATTTTTTTTGCTTTTTAATTGTCGGGCGGCCTATGCGCCATGCGCATACTGCCGCCCAGCCGCGCTATCGGCTGCGCCGATACGCACGGCTGCCACTATTTTCTCGCTCAAGCAGTGCAGCACGCTCAAAAGCGCCGTCTCATGCCACCAAAAAAGTAATCAAAAAAAGCCGCCCCGAAGGGCGGCCTCGCATCCATCGGCATGCGCCTCATGCCGATCAGTTGACCTGATCCTCCTGTATCTCAGGCGGAATGAGGAAATACGCAATCCCCGAATTCAGCATCGAGCCGTCACCAAATATATTGATCTTGGCCTTCTTTACCTGAGGTTCCTCCTTCGGAGGGAAAATTTCCTGATAATCGACGGGCAGCACATCAAAGCAGACTGTCGTGCCCGGCGCAAGCTTTTCAATCCCCGGGAAAGCATCCGAGGATACGAGCGAAGCGTCTATCTT
This sequence comes from Pseudomonadota bacterium, assembly GCA_017464085.1. Lineage (GTDB taxonomy): Bacteria > Myxococcota_A > Bradymonadia > UBA4248 > UBA4248 > UBA4248. The sequence goes on along the minus strand of JAFUEE010000179.1, from coordinate 16,502 downwards.
CGTGCAGTTGCGCCCCTGAACGCTCTCGTCCGTCACATTCAGCTGAAGCCCTTTCACGAGCTTGGACGCATCCGCATCCATATCCTCGACACCAGATGTGATGTGCAGGTTCATGCCTTTCGCGAGCTTGCGCACCATAGATACCGTCTTTTCCTTGATATCTTCGTTATGAATCGCCGCAAGATACAGCCCCGCTTTCTCGCTGTCTGACATGACATTGCACGAAAGCGCGCAATTGCCGCCCGCCGCGCATGAGCCGGCCCAGCAAGCCACCTGGCTCAGCCCCTTGTCGCGCGCCTCAGGCGTGCCATACAGACCGATATATCGGATATTATTCTTCCGAAGCGATGTGCCCGTCCGCTCAGCATTGCTGTATCGCCAGCACTTCTGCTCGACAGTGCCCGATTCAAAGTTGCGCTCATCCCCAGCCTGAATCAGAATCTTGATCGCATCCTTTCGATACCCCACGCACCCGATACGGTCATCGCCGTCATAACACTTGATCTTGTCCTCATTCTGGCATACCTGCGCCTCTTCCTGAGTGCACACATTGTCCATATTCCTGCAGCAATAGGTGAGCCCTTCAGACACACAGGCCCCCACCTGGACGCTGTTTTCATTATCGCCTTGAGAATCCATATTGACGATATCGAGCGCCTTCGTCGTCTTCCTCGGATCGGCATCCAGAGACTGCCAGTTGCTGAATGTGTTCAGGTTGCCCCACACGCCGAAGCCCGTCCACATGTCCACAAAACACCCGACGACCTCATCCTGTTTCGTCTCAGGATTCTTCTCGACAACCGAATTGGGATCCACGATGCATCGCCCAGCGACACTGCAGATCGCCTTGCCGTCATTCAGATCCTTGCAGTCCGAATTGGCGACGCAGTCACGCTCAAGGTCACGACAGCGCATCATATCCAGCATCGCAGGGAGCTCAGTCTTCAATGTCTTGATTTCATCCCCCATCGAAGAGCTCGTATCCACGGCAAAATAGATATCGACCGTCTGCACCGAAGTCGCAAAGCTCAGCGACTGCTTCTCAGGCTCTGCTTTCTTTTTGTACGGCACCTTGAACACGAAGTTGCCCTCGCTCTGCGGATTCACATTCGGATCCATCGGATCAGTCCCAGCGCCGACCTCGATCAGATCGTCCGCGCCGTCCCCGTCGCTGTCAGCTTTGCCGGGATCGTACCCTTTGCTGATCTCATACACGTCCGAAAGCGAATCGCCGTCGTTGTCATGATCCAGAAAATCTGGCAGCGTATCCCCGTCCGTATCCACGCAATCCGTCTGATGCCCGGCCTCGTCCTTCGTCCCGCCGCATTCTTCCTTGTCCGGAATGCCGTTCAGGTCGCTGTCTTTCGAATATCTTGCGAGCCACTGCCCAGCACGTTTGCTTCCTTCATAAGCATCGGGCAAAGAGTCGCCGTCACTGTCCGGTGACATGTAATCGGGCACCCCGTCGCCGTCGCAATCCCTCGGCTTATCGAGCGTCCCCATATCGTCCGCCACGCCATCGCCATTGCAGTCCGAAGAAATCTTTCCCACCGGCACTTCCACACCGGCAGCCACTTCACCATAAATCTCGAGGATATCAGAAAATCCATCCCCATCATTGTCATCGTCGCGGTAATCGGGCACCCCGTCGCCATCCGTATCCACCGGATTCTTCGGATCCGCCCCTGCTTCCACGCTGTCCGGTATCCCGTTATCGTCGCTGTCCTCATCCAGATAATCCGGAATCGCATCGCCGTCCGTATCTACCGGCTTGTTGCGCGAACATCCGTCATTCGCCGCTTCCACGCGGTCCGGGATCGTGTCCCCGTCGCTGTCCTCATCCAGATAATCCGGCACTGTATCGCCATCGCTGTCGCGGTTTTCCGCGCGCCCTTCATCCTCATCCGAAATGCCGTCATTATCCTCGTCCGGCGCATCGCATTTCGGGATCACGCATTCGCCCTGGATGCACTTGCCATTTGGACACGTCGCTGCGCTGCACGACTCAGCACGAGGCACACACGCCCCATCCACACAGTCTCCGTCCGGGCATGTCTCGGCGCTGCACGTCTCCACCGTCCCACACGCACTTCCTGAACACGGCTTCACGCATTTGCCATCCTCACATGTGCCGTCCGGACAATTTTCCGGCGTGCACGACGGCTCGCAAGCATCCCCCACGCATTCTGCCTGCTTCTGCGCCTCTTCACTCGTCTTTTCATCGCAACCGGTCGCAGCACACGCGCTGCCAATCAACCAGACAAGCATCATGAGATGCACTTTCTTCATATCAAATCTCCTGCCCACGGATAGGCATCACAACAAAACGCATCAACACGTTGAACGGGCTTCTACGTCTAAAAACCAGCCGGACATTCAGTCCAAAATCGCAAACGCCTATTACTTAGCAGATGTTTTTTCCGATTTCGATTTTTTTTTGCCTCATCAGGACATCCTGTCTGCGGCAGCCTATGCGCAAAGGCGCATACGGCCGCCTTTGCCGTGCTATCGCTGCGCGATACGCCCGGCAATTTTCTGCCCCAATAAAAAAGCGAGCCGCCCTTGCGGACGGCTCGCTTCACCCCACGATAAAGCAGGCCAGCTGCCAATCAGTTGATATGCTCTTCCTGAATCTCAGGCGGAACAAGGAAATAAGCGATTCCCGAATTCAGCGTCGAGCCGTCGCCCATGACCTTGATTCTCGCTTTGATCACCTGAGGCTCGTTCGTCGGCGGGAAAAGCTCCTGATAGTCCACAGGAATCACGTCGAAACACACGCTCGTGCCCGGCGCAAGCTTCTCGATCGACTGGAACGTATCCCCGGAAATCCCGCTCACTTTCGTGCACGTACGGCCCTGCACTTCCGAATCCGTGATGTTCACCTTCAGCTCCTTCACGAGCTGCGCAGCCCCCTTGTCCACATCCTCCACGCCCGAAGTGATGTGAAGGTTCATGCCTTTCGCGAGCTTGCGCACATTTGCGATCGTCTCACTGCGAATGGTCGCGTCCGCAATCTCCGCCAGATAAAGCCCGCTCATCTCGCTTGAGCTGATGCTGTCGCAAGATGCCGCACAATTCCCGCCTGCTGCACACGAACCTGCCCAGCACGCCACTTGCGCCTGCCCCTTATCTCGTGCCTCACATTTTTTCTTACTACCTGACCCGCTACAGCCGTACAGACCGATATATCGGATATTATTCTTGCGCAGCGAATCCCCAGTCTTCTTGGCATCTGTCACTCTCCAATCAGAAGAATCGTAATTCGCCTCATCACCTGCCTGAATCAAGATTTTAATCGCATCTTGGCGGAAACCGACACAACCAACGCGACCACTTCCTTGATAACATTTAATCGACGATGTATTCTTGCAGTATTTCGTGCCTTCTGAAACACACGCCCCGACCTGAATGCTATTTTCAGACATTCCCTGATCATTTAACTTTACATTACCCAGTTCTTTCGTCGTGTTTGACGGCGTCGCATCAAGAGACTGCCAGTTTTCAAACCGGTTCACATTGCCCCAGACGCCAAATCCCGTCCACATATCCGCAAAACAACCATCACCTTCTGACGGATCCACAATACAACGTCCAGACTCGCTACAGATCGCCTTCCCTCCATTCAGCCCTTCGCAGTCATTATTGTCCGCACAATTACGGCCAAGGTCTTTGCAGCGCATCTCCTCAAGCATCGCAGGCAGCTCACTCTTAAGTGTATTTATCTCCCCGCTCATCGAGCCGCTCGTATCGACGGCAAAGTAAATATCCACCGTCTGGACCGATGTCGCGAAGCTCAGCGACTGTTTCTCTGGCTCGGCTTTCTTCTTATACGGCACTTTGAACACGAAGTTTCCCTCGCTCTGCGGATTCACATTCGGATCCTTCGGGTCTGTCCCTGCCCCGATTTCGATCAGGTCGTCCGCGCCGTCACCGTCCGAATCAGAATTATTCGGGTCATATCCCTTGCCGATTTCATACACATCCGACAGAGAATCGCCGTCATTATCCAGGTCGAGGAAGTCCGGAACCGTATCATTGTCCGTATCCGCACAGCTGATCTGATAGCCATCAGACATCTGCCCACGGCATTCATCCGCGTCGGATATCCCATTGGAATCGCTGTCTGTCGAATATCTCGCAAGATAAGGCCCGACGCGCCTGCTGCCTTCATAATCGTCACGAAGCGTATCGCCGTCACTGTCAGGCGTCATATAGTCAGGCACGCCATCGGCATCGCAATCACGCGGATTCTCTGCCGTCCCAGCATCATCCGCCTGGCCGTCCCCATCGCAATCCGCAGAGATCTTGCCTTCCGGAAGATTCGCGCCGCTCACGACTTCGCCATAAATCTCGAGAATGTCGGGAATGCCATCCCCGTCATTGTCATCATCGATATAATCCGGCACCGTATCCCCATCCGTGTCTATCGGGCTCTGAGGATTCGCGCCGGCTTCCAGGCTGTCAGGAATGCCGTTATCATCGCTGTCATCATCCAGATAATCCGGAATCATATCGCTGTCCGTATCAACCGGCTTTGTGTTGGCGCAGCCTTCATTACCAGCCTCGATGCGATCAGGAATCGTGTCCCCGTCACTGTCATCGTCCAGATAGTCAGGCACCGTATCGCCATCGCTGTCGCGATTCTCCGCACGCCCCTCATTCTCATCGGATATGCCGTCATTGTCCGCATCGGGCGCATCGCATTTCGGTATGACACACTCCCCAGCGATGCATTTTCCATTCGGGCATGTCTCGGCATTGCACGTTTCCTCACGCGGCACGCATTCACCGTCTACACAATCCCCATCCGGACAAGTCTCAAACGTGCATGTCTCCGGCTCGCCACAGGAATCGCCCGTGCAATCCGGTACACACTGACCATCCACGCACTCTCCATCCGGACAGCTCTCCGCCGTACACGCATCCTCCGTATCACACGCATCCCCGACGCAAGGCTTATCCTGATTGCCTCCGCCGCTTCCGCCGCTTCCGCCGGTATTGCCGATGATCACGTCACTGCTTCCGCACCCGCACACGGCAAAACACCCTGAAAGCATACACACTAAAATCGCTATACGGGCTTTTTTCATACTAATCTCCTTAAAGTCGTTGGCGAAAACACCATCTTCTGCCGTTATACCGTTTAGTTCGCGCTTTTTCAAACCAGATATCTGATTAACTGCTCAACGACATCCCGGAAGGCAACTATCCGCACAAAAAAAGCGCCCATTCAGGCGCTTTTTTTCGACTCAGAAACTCAGCTTACTTCATGGCCCAGCCACGCGCAACACATGCGTTCGCAACGCGGTCAATCGCGATCATGTATGCCGCATCGCGCATATAAGCCTTCTTCTCGACGGACATCTCATACACGCCGTGGAACGCAGACGCCATCTTCTGATCCAGTTTCGTCAGGACTTCGTCCTTTGGCCAGAAATAGTTCATATTGCACTGGACCTGCTCGAAATATGAGCACGTCACGCCGCCTGCATTGCACAGGAAGTCAGGGATCACGAAGATTCCGCGTTCTTTGATCACGGCATCAGCTTCGGGCGTCGTCGGGCCGTTCGCGCCTTCTGCAATAATCTTCACGCCCGGCCTGATCTTGCCCACCGTGTTCGCGTTAATCTGGTTCTCAAGCGCCGCAGGAATAAGGATATCCACATCCTGCGCGAGCCATTCATCGCCCGGAAGGATCTCATAGCCAAGCGCCTTGGCCTGTGCCTTGTCGATTTCGCCATGCTCATTCGTGATCTTACGGAGCTCGACGATATCCACGCCGCTCGTGCGTTTGAACGTGTAGGAACACTTGTCGCTGTTGTCCCAGCACGACACGCAGATCAGCTTGCCGCCAAGTTTCAGATAACGCTCGCAGGCATAGTACGCGACATTGCCGAACCCCTGCACAGCCGCCGTCGATTTCGCGATATCGATGCTCAAAGCCTTGCACGCTTCATTCAGGCAGCAGATCACACCATAGCCTGTCGCTTCCGTACGCCCAAGCGATCCGCCGCTCCCAACGGGCTTGCCCGTGATGAACCCAGGGAATTTGCCATGATGAATCGCTTCATATTCATCGAGCATCCAGATCATGTGATAGCCTTTCGTGTTCATGTCAGGCGCCGGAACGTCCTGAACCGGACCGACTTCGCTCGAAAGCGCGCGCACCCAAGCGCGGCAAAGACGCTCCTGCTCCGTCATCGAAAGCTCATGCGTGTCACAGTCAATACCGCCCTTGCCACCCCCAAGCGGAATGTCCACCACCGCGCATTTCCAAGTCATCCACGTCGCAAGCGCGCGCACCGTGTCGATCGTCTCTCCTGGTGCAAAGCGGATACCGCCCTTGCAGGGGCCTCTGCCATCATTGTGCTGGACTCGGAACCCCTTGAACACTCTCATTGAGCCGTCATCCATACGAATAGGAAGGCTGAATGTAAATTCCCTCATAGGCTCGCGAAGGAGCGCACGAATACTGCTGCTCAATTTGAGCTGTTCCGCAACCGTATCGAACTGTTTTTGAGCCATTTCAAAAGGATTAAATGCCATCTTCTCTCTCCCTCTGCAAGTCCTGTCCACTTCGGACGTATCAGCGCTTTGCACCTGCGAGCGCTCACAATATCGCGCACTTTACGCGCACTCTGGGAAACACACAAGCTAAATCCGAATATTATTCAGGTTTATTTAAAATATTTGCATATCCCACCAGCATATCCAATGTATTACAAATATCACACATATCACCCACTTTACCACACCACCACACACGCAAACATCCCCCATTCGCCGAATGTGAAGCCCAAACATCACGAAGCACTGCTTTTCCGGCATTCAGCAACTGGCATCCGAGCATAGCTAGCGCGCCGTATGCCGTCAGGCATAGGCGAGCAAAATGTAGAGACGTTCCGTGGAACTTGCGCGCCGTATGCTGTCAGGCATAGGCGAGCAAAATGTAGAGACGTTCCGTGGAACTTGCGCGCCGTATGCCGTCAGGCATAGGCGCATGCCCAAACGCGGCATATCCCCGCGTATCCATTACCCCATCGGGAAACCGACATTATTGGGCAGGCCCGGTGTATAGAGGTTTTTAACGCCAGATTCGATGGTCTTGACCGACGAATGCGGAACCATGGCTTCGTCATTTGTGCTGCTGCCCTCTGCCGCTGCGCGGCCTGCGGAAGTCCCTTTTTCGGTCTCGGGCACCGTCGCTGAATGTATGACCGCGCCGTCTGCGCGTTTCACAAGCCTGACCGCACCGGACATGGCGCTGATCGCCGCATCAATGTTGTCGGAAGCCAGAGTTTTGGCGTCGATGTCGAGGGCTGTGAGGTTTTGTCCCGCAGGATAAATGACAAGATAGCTCCCGGCAGGGATGCAGCCCTTTGCACGCACTTCATTTCCGGCGTATGTCAAAGAGAGGTTATAGAGTTGCAATGTCTTGTCGGACTTATTATAGAGCTCGATATATTTCATCTGCTTATTGTTGGAATGCTGCATTATTGCATTCGTGTCGGGATTGGAAAACACTTCATTAATAATAATATCCCCGACCTCGGCCTTATCCGGGCAATCAATGGGCCGGCAGATCTGCTCGACGCAGTTATATGTTTCGCAGTCATTATCTGTATTGCAACGCTTATCCGCCGCGCAGCTGGCACCGCATCGGCCACCACAGTCCACATCGGCTTCATTGCCATTGCGGATGCCGTCGTTGCACGAAACACACATGTTGCCGTCACAGAAACCGCTGGCACAATCCTCTTTTGAATTGCACTTTGCGCCGTCCGCACATTTTCCGCATGCACCGCCGCAATCGACATCGGCCTCATTGCCATTGTGAATGCCATCCGAGCAGGAGACACAAACTCCATCGCACATACCGCTCTCACAATCCGCACCAGAATTGCAGGACTTGCCATCCACGCAGAGCGCGCAAGACCCGCCGCAGTCGACATCGGATTCATTGCCGGAACGCTTGCCGTCTTTGCATAGATCGACTTCGACATCACAGCTGCCGTCCGCACATGGAGCGACTTCGACATCACAGCTGCCGTCCGCACATGGAGCGACTTCGACATCACAGCTGCCACCCGCGCACTGCTCGACAGCCTTGCAGATGCCGCCGTCACAACGGTTACTCATGCAGTCAGCGTTCGCATTGCAGTGCATATTTACAGCACATCCGCCGCATGAACCGCCGCAGTCAACATCTGCCTCATCCCCATTTTTCTTATGATCGGAGCAGGAAGCAATTGCGCTGCTTGATGTTTTTTTCGTGCAGACATTAGATTTGCAGATATACCCATCCCTGCAATCTGAATCCATCTCGCAGTAATTGCTTATGTCATAGCACTTGCCATCTACATATTTCTGGCCTTTCTCACAGCCGTCGGTCTTGTCAACGCCGTCCTTATCGCCGGCAGTCGTATCCCCGACATCATTGGCTTGCCCGAAGACGATTGTGTCGCCACTGTCGCAGCCATACATGCAGCACACTGAAACGGCAACCAAACTCATGAGCCAACTGATTTTATTCATAGTGAACCTCCCGGAGTCAGATTAATTTCCAAGCTTTCAGCAATTCGAGCCATCAGGATTATGGATTTTTGCTCAGCCAGGCATCGCGCATTTTCTTGCCTTTGCCTTCTGGATCCATAAAAGTATCTCGCCCGCTGTTGTTGCCCGGATATGCTCCATTCGATCGATAGTATGAATACATCGAGGTGCGGGTCGCATCTTCGCTTTTGCCGATACGTTTTGCCTGTTCAGCAACGAACGACTGTGGGAAATAGACATCAAACATGTGTTTGCCGTGAACCGCGCCGTTGGCCATCTTGCCATAGCAGCGAGCGGCGTAGTTTCCGGAAAGATGACCGGCAGTCGTGTGCCCAAAGACGGTGGCATCCGGCCCCATTTCTTCAGACAAAAGCTGCGCAAACGAGCCTTTGCCGCCCTTGAACGGATCCTGTTCCTTGATGATATCGCCCGTATAGCGCTCATACCAGTTTTCTTTAGTATCTTTATTTCGCGCCGCGCTGCATGCATAAAGCTGCACGCGAAGCGACTTGTTGTTAAGATATCCATAAACCGTCGAGCCAAAATCCGGAATGTCGGTGTTATTGAAATAGCCGCCGCCAAAATTCAGACCGGTTGTGAAGCCGTGCGTCATCACGGTCAGGTTCTTGATCTGCGAGCACTTGCTGTCATCATAACCGGCGCGCGGGTTATCTTCCAGACATTTGACAACGGCACGGCCTGTCTCAAGAATGCCATTCTTGAACTCGGAATAGTTCTTAACTTTTCTATATATATCTTTTTTGAGCTCGCCACTGGATACATTAAGTGTATGATATTCAGATGAAAACTGCTTTGCCTGGCTATGAAATTCCGCAGCCTGATCAGAGCCGTTGTAAGCAAATATAATATTGTAGCCATCGGGATAATTGTCGCGGATGAAATTGGCAACATCTGCGGAGCAGCTTGCGGCAGCGCTTGAGGATGCAAGATCGGTATCCGGACGATAAATCCAGCCTTCCGAATCCCCATACTTGATCTTGAGCCATCCAGCCTGTTCTTTGACAACGCTCACAGTTTTCCCATAGCGCAACCCCCCGATGCGATCATACCAAACCCCAGGACCTGTTCGCACAGAGACAGCACCTTTGGTAATCGTGGCACTCGAAAGCGCGGACTGAACCTCTCCAAACTCATCGTCTAGAAGCATCCAGTCTTCCTCGTCAGTGCACGAATTCAGAGAAAATCCCATGAAAATTGCCGTCACTAGCACGGCGCTTTCAAATATTCGAAATCGTTTCATCAAGACCTCCTGAAGCCCTGCTCGTCCCGTAAAAATACCCCATCCCATTTCTACCCCCATCCCCGGGGATTATCAAGAAATACAATCAAATGAAATGTTCAGGCATTATTTATTCAGCCGCCCCATTAAGGCTTTTACGAACAGGCAACAGGCAGCAGTGATCATGATGAAGCTTCTGGCTTCGCATTCAGCAGCATGGATTGAATGGCCGCAAACGGAGCCTGCGATGGGGGGGATGTCACTCCTGGCTGAATAGTAACGTTCAGACATTCAATTTCGTTTTTTCTCAGACCTGCGTTTCTTGCCGCTTCGCGCGCTGATGCCTATTGTTCAGCTTTTTCCTTGAACAGAAACTCAAATGAGCTGCTGATCATTGATGACCAATTTAAACTGAAGTCCCAGTTTTTCCGCAGCTTTGCGGCAAAGTATCATGCGCTGCAAAAAGATTTCAAAATAATCCATGACAGAGCCATAATGCGTATCAATCGAAAGCTTTAATGTGATAATTGTCCTCGCGTCATTGATTTTCAATTCAGACATGGTCACAGAATAATTCACGCGATCATGGATATCAAAGGACGCGACATCCTGATTGCGCACACGGTTGCGTCGGACATCGCTCTTATCGGAGAGAATCAGAGCGGCCGCGAGCGCGCTGACTGGCACCCCGGTGCCTTCGTCATGATTGCCAATTGCAGACACGATCATGCCGATCTCCTCTGGCGGAAATTTTAAATGATCCAGAAGCCTGAAAGCCATGATTCCGCCTGACTGGCTGTGATCCACTCGGTTGACGAGATTGCCGATATCGTGCAGGTATCCTGCAATTTTGGCAAGCTCGACCGTGCGCGCCGGATAGCCAAGCGTCTCAAGGATATAGCCAGCCTTTTCAGCGACCAGCGTCACATGCGCAAAGCTGTGTTCTGTATATCCAAGCGCAGACAGCGACAGGTCCGCCTGCCTGATATAAGTATTGATTTCCTCGTTGTGTTTGATTTCCTGATAATTCATACAACACCACCTTTTTTGTTTCATCTAGCATACGGCAAAATTCTGCCGCCTGATGACACTAACAAATTTTCAATACCATTGAAATTGTAAAAGTATCACTCGACTCAAACCTTCAGATTGTTACTATTCAGCCCCATTGGGGGGGGTCTGGAGTATTGAGTGATTTTGCGTGCAAACAACAGGCAACAGGCAACAGGCAATGGTGAGCATGATAAAGGAAGGTCTGAACAATTGCCGTTTTTTGGACAATAGTATTTCAGACGCATAAGTTTTGTGCGGGCGAGACGCCCGCATCCCCATGAGGTTTTCGAATTATTCAGAGCTTCCTAAAGCTATGGCTTTGATTTCAAGTGCATGGCTTGGCCATTGTCGAATGCCGCCAGCGAAGCCTGCGATGGGGGGGTGTGCCACACCATGCGGAATAGCAATCTATCTGCCGATATATTTCGAAATATCGTTTGACATTATATAAAAGACTGCACATACTATTCGAATAGAACATGGTGCCTGCGGCCACCGGGTCGCAGGATCAACACCCTTTCTTTATCGTTAGGTCTTTGAAGATAAAGAGAACTGGAGAGGATCAGCGATGAAGTGGTTGATGCTGGCGCTAGCCGGCCTGTTTGAAATTACCTGGGCATGCAGCATGAAGTATTCGGAAGGGTTTTCCAAAATCGTCCCGACGCTCATTACAGTCATCGCCTATCTTGCCAGTGCTTTGTTTTTATCGCTTGCCATGAAAAAAATGCCCTTGGGCACTGCATACGCCATCTGGACAGGCGTCGGCATTGCCGGAACCTCTCTGCTGGGTATTTTTCTCTTTCATGAAAAAGCCTCTCTTCCTCAGATGATCTGCGTGATTCTGATCATCATTGGCATCACGGGATTAAAATTGTTTGCTGAGGAATAAAACTTAAAGGAACAGATTATGTTTAGAGCAATGCGACGAATCAAACAGCAGATTACGGAAGCAGAATGTATTGAGATTCTTGAAACCGAACCTCGCGGCGTTCTCTCTGTCATCGGAGATGACGGCTACCCATACGCCATTCCATTGAACCATTATTATGATGCATCAACGCATAAGCTCTACTTTCACGGGGCAAAACAGGGACATAAAATCGATGCCATCAAGCGCTGTGACAAAGCCTGTTTTTGCGTTTATGACAAAGGCTTCCAAAAAGATGGTGAATGGGCGTTAAATATCAAGAGCGTCGTCCTATTTGGCCGGATTCATCTCCTCGAAGATATGCAGCTTTCAAAAGAAATCTGCACAAAGCTTTCCTTCAAATTCACAGATGATACCGCTTATATTCAAAAAGAATTAGAAACCGCATTCAACAGAGTTCAATGCCTCGAATTCACCATAGAGCACATGACTGGCAAACTCGTAAACGAATCATAAAGGAAAGTCTGATTAATTGGCCCCTCCCCCCCGGCCCCTTTCCCCGATGGGGCAAGGGGAGCGGCTCGCTTCGAGCCTCGCGCACGCGACGAGCGGGCCTTTCCCCGAGGGGGCAAGGGGAGCGGATTTGCGCGATATCATGATTGAAGATTATGCAATTGTTCAGAGTTTCCTAAAACATCAAATGCCTACGATTCGTATTATTTATAAATTGTTCAAATAAACTGCGCGTTATGACACGCAGCGAACAGCATCGCCAGGCGTATCGCATCGCGATAGCCTGGCGAAAAGGCGCGTATTGGCGACATCGTCGCCAATAGCGCCGCTTGCGAGCCGTATTTGCGGTTTATGAGTTCATAAACCGCAAATAGGGGAGCGACAGGTCAATATAAAATATATATTATTTGACATCGATTGAGCCGACAATGACCTTGTCCTTCTGTTTATCGAGGCGAAGGCTGACGGATTCGCTCTTTTGCGCAGGCCGCCCCCAGTTTGTATAAAACGTGAGCGTGATCGTTGCCGGACCGACGAGCGACTGCTGATGTGAGGCGAAGTATTTGGTAAAGACTTCATATCTGCCCTTCGGGGCAATTTTATGAAGAAATTCCTCCGGGCCATAGCCAGTGGTCACGTCATGGCTGACAAGGCCGCCAGTGCGCGAGCGATTATGCGCATAAAAGACCTCTTCGCCGCTGGGTTCTTTGACGTGCATGTCGATATCGGTGTTGTCGGCATCCCAAGTCATCATGATGCGCAGGTCGGTGTCGAGGTTCTGAGCGAATTTTTCATCAATGTCCGGGATGCGCGGGGCGTCGCCGGGCCATTGTTCGCGCCGCGTCCAAGCCGCGAGTTCATTGAATTCCTCGAGCGCGATGAGCGCGGTCCACATCGCGTCGCTGCGCTGCCAGGCGGTAAATGCGGTTTTGTGGAAAAGCTCGAGCGCTTCCTGAATGTCGGCGGCGCTGTGATTCTGCTTGCCGCGCATCGTGAGCGTGAGTGCCAGATCGCGCCAGCTGATGGCTTCATCGGCGCGGAGCTTGGCAACCTTGCGCAGGATGATGAGCGCGGTGTCGTAATCGCCTGCTTCGCGCAGACGCCATGCATAGATGCGGAGCATGCCGACATCGTCGATCTTGAGTTCCGAGAGGTTCGACAGAATGCGCACCGCAAGCCTGTTCTGCTTCTCGCTGAAGAAGAGCCCGGCGCAATCGAGGAAGAATGCCGGGCTGCCGCTGTAATTTGCGCGCTGTTTTATATATTCGCTATATAAAGCTTCCGGCGTTTTATATATTTTATATGCGTCTTTGATGGCCGTGAGATAGGGCGTGTCCGGATCCCAGGCCTTGACGGTGATGGATGCCCCTGCGTGGCGCGGTTCTCGTGATTCACTGGCCGAGGCACTGGCCGATTTTTTGTTTGCCATCAGCGCACCGCCTAAACCAGCGCCGCCACCACCAGCTCCCCTTGCCCCGAGCGCATAACCAGGCTCTGCAGCGGGTGCAGGCATTGGCATTGCAGCTTCTTCCTGCACCATGGTACTATCCATGACCGCACTTTCCGAAGCACCGTGCCGTCTTCCTGCCCACCTGGGGGCATCTGGTTTTTGGTGCCTGACAAATTTAGGAACGGGATTGTTCCACCACGTGACGCGCGCATTCCATTCGCCCGTGAGTTTATTGAGCCACTGCTGTTCGAGGCGAAGCTTTTCGGACTGTTTTTCGCTCTCGGATTTATGCCGGCGCATCCATTGCGCATGCATGTCCGCGAGAGATTCAGGCGGCTCGATATCGTACTGGAGCCACTGATCGAGCCGCTCGAAGACGATCATGCTGGAAACCGGGCTGACGATGGAGAAATGCCTGCCGAGCGCGAGCAGTTCTTCGCGGTTGTCATCGGCGCGCGGAGAGAGCTCGTCGATGCGGAGCGCAGCCCAGGCGGAGGCGATTGTCCGCCCGGAAGGAACGGCGGCTGTGTTGAACGAAACGGGTATCTGCCGGCCATCCGATAATTGCACTGTCGCCTGTGAAACAGGCGTTTTCATGCGGCCCACGACAGTGACCCTCCCCGATGCCTGCAACCCAATCCCCTGAATATCGCTGAGTCCAGCGCCATTCATGCCCGAGATGACGGGCTGAGGTGCCAAGATCTGGTGCACGGCATCCGCGCCGTTCACGATATCGAGGCTGATCGTGCGGCCGCCGCATATCCGGCGCATCGACGAGACATCGCGCGCCGCCCCTGAAATCAGTGCGACCGAATTCGCGCCAAACTCGGGCAAAGCGCTGGTCATCGTGTCCATGCCATCGGTAAAGAAAAGCGTCATTCCATCGAATTTGCTCCCTGCAACAGCCTTGAGCGGTTCGAAATCCGTGCCGCCGTCATACGCAAGCGCATCGAGCGCAGCCGCGAGTTCCAGACGAGAACCGAAGTTCTGCACCGGTTCCAGATCATTGCGGAACACATGGAGTTCATAAGCAGCCGTATCTGGCAAGCTGTCTATGAGCTTTCTCGCGGCGGCGACATCTTCCGGGCTTCTGCTGCCCGAAGCATCCCAGATGATGCGCCATTTGGCTGGCAATACCTCATGAGAAGCAGGCGCATCGGCCACTTTGACACTCGCGGAGAAGAACAGCTCCCCGTTCCCCCTCTCGACAGCCGTCACGACATCGGGAAGGTTCGGCATGGCGACCAGAACATTCTCTGTCGGGGTGATATCCGTATCGTGAGACTCCACTCTCCAGACAGCTTCGGCAGCTTCAAATCGTTTGTCGCCCAAGCCCCCGACTGCGGGCGCAGGCATGCCGCTCGCGACTGAAATCGATATATCGCGTCTAGCGAGCTTCGTCTTGGGCATCGGGAGCGCAAGCGCGGCATCGCCATTGGGCGCGATCGTGAGCGGCGTCGTATAAACCACTCTGATTTGACGAGTTCCTTGGGCCGGAATCGGATAAATGCGCGTGCGATAGGCATTGCCCTTGACCTGTTCCACCAGCCCGGGATCCACGCCTTTCTTGACTTCATTTTCAAACGCGATGCGCGCTTTTTCCTTTTCGACGACGCGGCCTTCGACCAAAACGCCGTTCACATCGATGGCATAGCCAGAGACCACCGCATCATCGGGCAGCGGAAACTCAAGCTCCCCTTCGAACGCGCGCATGTTGGGATTATAGACCGAGAATTCTGTCGAGACGACGGCATACATGCCGCTGACGCGCGCATCGACTTTGTAAGACCCGATTTCGGTCATTCTTTCCTGCGCCCTCAGATCGCGGACACCGACCGTCACGACACGAATGTTGTTGCCGATCGCGATTGTACCCGGGTCAATCGTGCCAATCCCAATTGGTGATGGCACCCCACAGTTACCGCCAGGACAAGGCATCGGCACATACGCACCGCATCTGCCTGTCACCTCATGACATGCCTCTTTGCAATTCTCCTGACTGCACGCCGTACACACCCCCTGCCAGCACACGCCGCGTTCCCGGAGCGTGCAATCGCCATCCGAAATACACTCCACGCACTTGCCCGATACGACATCACATCTGCCCGAACCACAGGCATGCGATGCATCGCACGGCATGCATTTTTTCTCCGCACACACAGGCTTTTCATCTGTCCTGCAATCACTTCCGCTCAGACATTCCACGCAATCGCCCGTCGCCGGGTCACAAATCCCCTCTATGCACGTGATGATCTTGCCTTCGGGACGACATTTGTCGATACCAGCTGCGTTGTCGCCGCTATCAGTCAGCCCTGATACGCCCAATCCCTCATCTGACGGCACCTGAGTCGTCTGAGGACCACATCCCAGCGAAATCACCGCACACGCCGCACACAACGCCATCCAACGTCTATTGAATTGCTCTTTGCACATCACACGCCTCCTTGTAAAATAGGCTGTGTTCAACATCTGTGGGGAGGAAATACAAGACAGTAGGCAATAGAAGGTAGACAGTAGCGCGCATGACAATGGCTATCGCTTTATGCGGAGAGACTATCGATGCCCGATTGCCGAATACATGGCATTTAGGGGCCATATCCACGCTTGTTGAACAGAGTAACCCACACACCGTCTGGATTGTGACACAACCTGCCGTATGCCGTCAAAACGAAAACACCCGGAGGTTTGACCTATCCCTGTTTTGGTTGACACTTCAAACACAGGGAGAACAGAAGTGATCACCAACGAACAACGGGAAAGAATACTGGCAACTTACCGTCAATGGATTTATGGTTACAAGAGGCTTGCTCGCGAACTCGGACTTA
>JAFUEE010000178.1 GCA_017464085.1 Pseudomonadota bacterium | reverse complement strand
ATGCGTGAAATTCTGAATTGGATACGTATTAATTTGTTCTCAAACGAAATTCTCGACGATTACCTCATACCTAAGATGACTGAACCTATTGTGAATCCTCAGCTTGCGCTGTTCTGAAAAGTTGTGGGACAGCAGTGGGATTGATGATTAAATATGTAGATTTCCTCAATCAATGGAGTAGCGAGACGATTATAAATTTAATCGAAATTGAGAATTATTGGGCTGCGCAAATTAGAGATTATTTTCAAAACAAACCTTTTATGCTAAGCGCAGATATATCTAAAACGATTGGAGCTAATCTTGATGATTTATTCGCTCAAGCAAAGAAACGTCAACGCGATAATCCAGGTACACATTATTTAGGCATAATACTTCAACATTTGGTTGCCGCAAAATTATCAACAATAATGCCTAATAATTCCTTTATCATTCATGGGGCATCTGTTGCAGATACCCCAACAGACCGTAATGGTGATTTCGTCATCAATCATACTATTATTCATTGTACTACAATGCCAAGCAATGCTCTCCTAGACAAGTGCAAACAAAACATTGCTTGCGGATGCCACCCTGTAATAGTCACGATTTTTGAAAGGTTGCAAACAGCCATCAATCTTGCTGAAGATATAGGGATATCAGGTCGAGTTGATGTATGGGACGTTCAGCAGTTTATAGCATCCAATGTGTATGAGCATAGTTTATTTGATGAAACCAAGCGCAATACCACATTGAAAGATATAATAAACAAATACAACGACATTATTCTTTCTGTTGAAAATGACCCCAGTCTTCGCATCGAATTCGATGCAATGTAGTTGGAGTAAACATGTAGTGTAGCATCCATATAGCTCATCGCATCCCAACCTCCTCAATATCGAAACAGTGACGTTTTATGCAGGTCATTAAAAGCCCCTTCATCCGCTAAAATCGTCCATGCATCCCCATAAAATCAAGCATCCGCATATTTTTTGCAATCGCCATCGGCGCTTTGGTATGCGCGTCATGCGCTCGGCGGCGTATCGCGAACGCGATAGCCGCCGACACCGCCTGCCGTATCGCCACAGGCGATAGGCAGGCCCACAAAACGCCATAAAGCGTCAATTACCTTGGATAAATGCACACATTAGTTATACAATCGCAACGCGATGTAGCTTTTTATGTCTAACCCATTGCACCAAGGTAAGATATGAGACGAAAATTTTTGTTGTTTGCCGTTCTGAGCGTACTGCTCACGAGCTGTCAGGATGCTGACCAAGATGGCGCAGATATCGGCGCAGAGTCACTTTCCGGTCTTTCGATGTCCAGCCATGCCATCCTGAACGGCGCGCCGGAAACAAACGATCCGGCAGTCGTCGCGCTGTTCACGCAGGAGACGCTCGATTACACGAAGATCACGCTGTGCGATGAGGTCGCGATCTCGAACTGCCGCTCGGAGCGCGGCTATTACGGCACATGCGTCGATATTTCCGGCACACAATATTGTGTCGACACATGTTCGTACAGCGGCTCTGCGCACAAGGAATGCGAAGAAGATGGCGGCCATTCGGCGACTAACCTGCTCGTGTGCACGCGCATCGCCGACAATGCGCTCGTCTATCTGCCTGATGTCAACGTAGACACGGAATATTGCACGCATGCGTGCGACAGCGCCAAGATGGCATGCGATGCACAGGGCTATGCCACGCACCTGATCTGCGACAAGGAATACGTCGATTCATGCAAAGAACGCGGCTATGACTCGTGCATCAAGAATGACCAGGGGGCATTTTGCACGGCAGCCTGCGACAAGGCAGGGGTTCAGACAAAAGTGTGCATCCAGACCTCGGACGGCGCGGTGACTTTCGTGAACGACTGCCGGAACATCCATGGCTCAAACCTGACCGTGACGATGTTCGACAAGAGTTATTACTGCGCCAATGCTTGCAATGCGGCAGGCGACGACTGCGATGCCGCAGGACAGAAGACGACTCCGCTTGAGGAGACCAGCCCGGTGTCCGGGGAAACGTTCTGCACGGGCACGCTGATCCATCCGCAATGGGTTCTGACGGCGGCGCACTGCGTGGCAGACAGCTCGACTGGCAAGATGGCGCTCAAATCGGACAACGCCAACACCTGGATCGGCATCGGCAATTCGCAGGACGCGCTGATCCCCGTTGCGGCGGCAGGGGTGGATAAGTTCTATTTCAATCCTGGCTTTATGGGGACGACATCGGGGTATGATATCGCGCTGATCAAGCTCAAGACGGCAGTGCCTGCCAAGATGGCCGAGCCGATATTGCCGCTGCCCAAATGGCTGAGCATCGACTCGACAAAGCTGCCGGTCCCGCTGGAACACAAAGGCTTCGGATTTGACGAACAGGGCGGCACGGGCACAAAGCGCAAGATCACACGCCCGGCCACGAAATACTGCGGGCCAGCCAACCCGTCAGACCCCAAAAATGGCTGCTTTATCGGCGATATCCACGTCTCCGGATGCCATCCCAATCCGCTGTACTGCAGCGCGATGGGACCGATGGACAAAGATATCAGCATGACGATCCAGTACGGCTCGTTCTTTGTGCCGATCGAAGCCGGAGGACAGTGCAACGGCGACTCGGGCGGACCGTCATTCTACACCATCGGCGGCAAACGCTATGTGGCCGGCGTGACGAGCTACGGCGATTCCGTCTGCCGAGCGATCAATGTCTCGACGGCTGTTCAGGATTATTACGACTGGATCATCAGCATCGCCCCTGAAGTCGCCACGCAATACAAAGAGATCTGCGACAATGCCATCGATGACGACGGCAACGGCCTCGTCGATGACAAAGATCCCGCATGCGTCTATTGCGGCAACAACATCGTCAATGTCGGGGAGCAGTGCGACGGCAAATCATTCTCTGGGAACAAGACGACATGCGTGCAGTGGGATTCGGGCAAATATGCCTCGGGCAACGTGTCGTGCAACAAGGACTGCACAGTCAATTACAGCGCATGCACGGCAGCTAACTTCTGCGGCAACGGCATCCTGGATGACGGGGAACTGTGCGACACGGTCAAGTTCTCAAAACCGAGTACAGAATGCGCCAAATGGGACAGCAAATATGCGTCGGGCAATGTGACGTGCAACAAGGACTGCACGATCAATTACAGCGGCTGTGTCGCCGGCGCGCGCTGCGGCGATGGAAAAGTGAACGGCAGCGAATCCTGTGACGGCACCAGTTTTTCCAGCACCTCAACATCATGTCACACGCTCTATCCCGAGCTTTACGCGAGCGGCAAGGTCAAATGCTCCCCCAGCTGCACGCTCGATACATCCGCTTGCGTGCCCTATTGCGGCAATGGCTCGATCAACGCCAAAGTCGGCGAAGCGTGCGACCACAGCGCAAACGGAGACAAATTCCCGACAAATGCGAATACATGCGCCAAAGTCGTCGGCACGGGCTCGACAGGCTCGCTCAAATGCGCAGCCAACTGCATGGAAATCGACACTTCGGGCTGCACCGTGCCCTCTGCCTGCGGCAACGGCAAGCTCGACGGCGACGAGGAATGTGACGGAAGTGTCTATGCAAAGTCTAGCAGAGACTGCAGCGCCTGGGATTCAAGCTATACCGAAGGCGTCGTATCGTGCAACAAGAACTGCACGGTCAACCAGTCGCAGTGCGCCGCCGGCGCCGTATGCGGCAACGGCAAGCTCGAAGCGAACGAACTCTGCGACGGCACAAAGTTCCAGAACAACCGATATGCCTGCAAGACACTGTTCCCTGACCTATATGCGAGCGGTTCCGTCAAATGCACGGACTCATGCGGCTATGACACGAGCGCATGCACCCCATGGTGCGGCAACGGCTCTGTCAATGCCAAATATGGCGAAGTATGCGACCACAGCGCAAGCGGAGACAAGTTCACGACGCAGAACAACACCTGCGAAAAAGTCGTCGGCAAGGGCTCTGTCGGCACATTGCGCTGCGCGAACGACTGCAAGTCGATACTCACATCTGGATGCACCGAACCGGCATATTGCGGCGATAACATCGTCAACAACAGCGAACAATGTGGCGGCGCCGCAATCCTGGACAACAAGACATCGTGCGCGCAATGGGACAGCAAATACACCGCAGGCGAAGTCAAATGCACGGCAGGCTGCGGCCTCGACTTCAGCAGCTGCCAGCTTGCGCCGGCATGCGGCAACCTGACGCTCGATGCTGGAGAGCCCTGCGACGGAAGCAAATTCGATGGCAACAAGCAGACATGCGCCGCATGGGATATCAAATATACTGGCGGCCGCGTCAAATGTTCGCCAAACTGCACCATAGATTTCAGCGGCTGCACCGAGGATGCCGAAGTCAAAGACGAAATCTGTGACAATTATATCGATGACAACGGCGACCGCCTCGTGGACTGCCAGGATCCGCTGTGCGCATACGCACAGGAATGTGCGGTGTGCGGCGACGGCATCATGAACGGCTCCGAACAGTGCGATGGCGAAGATTTTGCGGCAAATCCGCGTGAATGCACATCCTGGATTGCCTCATACGTCTCCGGGCTCGTGACCTGCACGCCAGACTGCAAGCTCAGCTTCGACAACTGTTCAACCGCGCCCGCTGAAATCTGCGACAACCGCATCGACGACAATGGCAACGGGCGCATCGACTGCGATGACTATGAGTGCGCCAATTTTGCCGGCTGCCACGCCCAGATCGATCCCAATCCCGACCTGCCCGTCCCCACAGATCCCGCAAGGCCGAACGATCCGATCACGATCGATGATCCGCCCATAACGCCCTCGAACACTTCGAGTGACAATGACTGTTCAGCCGCGCCGATGCGCGCGCATCACGCCCCTGGCGCTGCAATGCTGTTTGGCATGCTCAGCCTCGGGCTTCTCATGCGTCGCCGAAGAAATTAGAAAGCAAAGGCTTTTTTCTGGGGCTCCGCCCCAGCCCGCCAAGGGACTTGTCCTTGGAACCCATTTATGGGGAGAATGCCCCCGCTTCGCCAGCGTGAACGATGGGGTGTTTATTTTTGGGGGAGCTCTGCACAAGCACCTTGTGCTTTTGAAACAATCCGCAATCGCCGCGCATCACGCGCGGCGACGGCGCCTCAATACCAAGATGCCGAACAATGCCAATAAGCTCCATGCCCCTGGCGCTGCACTGCGGCGATTCACACTGCATCCGCACGACTCTGATTCCTGAAACGCAATCTGCGGATCGGACAAATCCAGCGCCCCGCTCACTTCGCACACGCCATCTTCGTCGATTTCCCCATCGCAGTCGTTATCTATGCCGTCACAGACCTCGCGCGTGCAATTCCCTGAATCACATACGCCATCTTCGTCGATTTCTCCGTCGCAGTCGTTGTCCAAATCATCGCAGATTTCTTCAGAAGGCTCGCAAGCCGGCTTGTCACATACGCCGCCTTCATCGATTTCTCCGTCACAGTCATTGTCCAAATCATCGCAGATTTCCTCCGATGACTCGCAACACACATTGTCCTCATCGACCGCGCCATCGCAGTCGTTGTCCAAACCATCGCAGATCTCTTCCGTACAGCAGATGCCGTCTTCATCAATTTCGCCATCACAGTCGTTGTCTGCGCCATCGCAGATTTCATCAGAAGGTTCGCAACAGACATTGTTTTCATCGACCTGACCATCGCAATTGTTGTCAACACCATCGCAAATCTCTTCAAAGCGCGAACAAGCCTTGACCTGCGGACCGCCAGCGCGGAACGTGCTGTAATACTCATGGTTGCCCCAGCCATCTTCATTCTTATACCCGGGGCCATCCTTTACCTCGAACCCGGTGCCGGTAAAAAGCCAGCAGCGAATGCCAGCTGCACCGCGCCCGCAGACATCCATTTTCCCATCGCCATTGACATCCGCCATGCGTATCGTGCGGAACTGATTGGGGGTGTTCCATCCGTTACCGTCACTCATCTCCTCTATCGAAAAGCCCTCTCCAAAGCCCTCTCCAGTCGAGAGATGACACGCCAGATTTGCATTTGCGCGCGCGCACATATCGTCCTTGCCATCCCCATTGAGATCGCCAAACATCAACGTCGAATAATTGTCATAATCATTCCATCCCCAGCGATCAGACCATTCAGGCCCGCGAATCGCCGGCCCCATGGCTGTTCCCTGCGACAAATGGCATACAATGCCGCCTGAGTCTCGCGCGCAGATATCAGCCTTGTGGTCGCCATTCAGATCCGGCATCCGGATCGTTTCATAATAACGCGGATAATTCCAGCCATTCGCATTGCTCCACTCTGCTGCCACAAAATCCGCTTCGAACTTATCCCCAAGTGAAAGCCAGCACCTGAATCCCGCAGATCCTCGCCCGCAGATATCCAACTTTCCATCCCCGTTGACATCCGCCGCATGCACCGTCGAATAATACTCAGGCCGCCCCCAGCCCTGATCATCCGCCATATCACCAAGCAGAATCGGCTCCCCCCAGCTCTTGCTCAAAGACGGATAACACTTAAAGCCGTCCTTGAAGCGCGCGCACATATCGTCCTTGCCATCGCCAGTGATATCCGCAAAGCGAATCGTCGAATAATACTTCACATCATTGTAGCCTTCGGCATCCGGCATCGGAATCGTCTCTGTCGCATCCCCAAACCCACTCCCTGTCGAAGGCCAGCACATCACGCCCACATCCGCGCGCGCGCAAATGTCCGCAAGCCCATCCCCATTGATATCCGCAAAACGGATCGTCGCATAATTGGAAACATCCGCCCACCCTGAATCATTGCTCAACGCACGCACCATCTGAGATGCAGTCATATCGCCAGATTTCGAGAATGTACAAAAAATACCCGCAGCCCCGCGCGCGCACAAATCGGCTTTTCCATCGCCATCAATATCCGTATCCTGCGCATCATGCACCATCGACTGATACATCGGATCGGCTTCCGCATCACAGATGCCTTCTTCATCCACGGCGCCATCGCAGTCATCATCCGAATTGTTGCACACATCCTCGCTGGGCGTACACCCGCTGTTGGCATAAAATCCGAGATGCGATGCCACCGGCCTCTGATATGTCCCCCCCACAGGCCGGTTCACAAGACCTTTGCTCGCAATCACCATCGTCGATGAGCCACCGCCATCCATATTAATACCATTATAGACACCGAGACGGATCAGATGCTCCGCAAATGTCGGCAACGACATGCCCTTGCTCGAACTCGATCTTCCATCCACAACGACCATAAAAAAGTAACGCCCCGACTGGTCAATCCCCACCCCCGTGCGCGGATGCTTAGCAGTCACAAAGCTGTCACCACCGTTGTTCACCACCTGGCCATTCGACACCAGAATATGAGAGCCGGATGCCGCATTATACATTGCATCGCGCTGATTCCCCCCTTGAAGATAATGATTTTGCGCATCAAATCCCATCGTCGGATAGCCATCGTTCGGAATGTGGTTCGAATATGGCGTGCCATTGCTCTTAAAATAGCCAATCGCCTTGTTCGATCCGCCCATATCGAAAAAAGCCGTATTGATTCCGACCTGAACGCCATAATTCGAGACAAACTTCGAGGTGTTCAGCAGGCCTCCATTCAGCTCTGGCGTCACAAACGCCCTGACGCCTTTCGCTTTCAGATCGACTTTGAGGATATAGAGCTTATTCGGTCCAGAAACTGACTCGCTCCAATAGTCGATTCCCCAGTACACCTGCTCCCCATAACACACAGATCCCCAAAAGCAGCAGACAAATAATACCAAGGATTTTACCAGAATGCGCATCTCACTCTCCACACTCGAAAAAAATGCCCCCTTTAGTTTAACGCAATTCCTCGCAAGCGCAAATGACAATTCCATCTCGCTCAATTCAACAAATATATATGTCATGATGGCCCGCTCTTCCTCGATGACTTGCGACATCTGGAATTGCGAGCATCACGTCCTCAAAACCATTATTGGTCGGAAATGTCATAAGCCAAAACAATATTTAATCAGACCTTCCTTAATATAATGGGAACGTCTCATATCCAAAGATTCATTCCATTTTAACAAGCATTTTTTGATACAAAAATTATTTCAAATTATATCAATTTCAATATTTTTTAAATCATTCCACGCATACACAAGCCTCCCCAGGCATTCATTCAGTCATAAAATCAATCACTTTCAATGACTTACTTCTGAATTACAATTCAAATACAAAACTTCATGACACACCGCGTTATAGAACCTTCACCATTTCTAATAAAGGCATATCCATATAGGATTACTAGCCAAAGTCAACGAATAATTTGTTTATAAAAATAAAATATTTTCATTTGAATCCTACACATCGGTTTTTTATATCGCCCACCGGGGGTAAATGGGGAGTGTGTTTACTTTCACAATAAAGGAAAAAATGAGTCTGACTAGTTTCTTTGCGCTTCTTGGAGGCATCGGCCTGTTCCTTTTCGGTATGTCATTCATGACCAACGGGCTTAAAAACGCAGCCGGTGACCAGCTCAAATCGATTCTCGAACGCGCAACAAGCAACCGCTTCGTCGCTGTCTTCGTCGGCATTCTCGTCACTTTTCTCGCTCAATGTTCAGCCGCTACGGACATGATGGTCATCGGCTTCGTCAATTCAGGCCTCATGACTCTGCTCCAAGCCGTCGGCGTCATCATGGGCGCAAACATCGGCACCACCATCACCGCTCAGATCACCGCGTTCAACATCGGCGTCTATGCCCCGCTCATCGTATTCATCGGAGCAATCCTATACCTTTTCATCAATAAGACAATCGTCAAGCATGTCGGTTCCATCATCATGGGATTTGGCATGCTTTTTTTTGGTCTCTCCATCGTCAAAAGCGCCATCAAACCGCTTGCTGACAGCCCAGAATTCGCACAATTCCTCAGCGGGCTTGAAAATCCTGCGCTCGCGATTCTCTTTGGCGTCCTCTTCACTGCCATGCTCCAGAGCTCCTCTTCCGCGACTGTCATCGTGCAGACGTTCGCCATGCAGGGCATCATTCAGTTCGAGCTCGCGGTCTATCTCATCATCGGCGCAGCCATCGGCTCCGTCACGCCAAACCTTCTCGCGTCACTTACCACAAACAGAAACGGCAAGCGCACGGCCTGCCTAAACCTCATCTTCAACCTCTGCCGGGCATCCCTCATCGTCCTGCTCATCCAGATCATACCGGGATTCCTCGACTTCATTGTCTCGCTCTCCCCGGACAACGTCGGCAGGCAGGTCGCAAACGCACATTCGATCTTCGCAATCATCGCTGTCGTCACCTTCTTCCCGTTCGCGCCGTTCATCGTCAAGCTCGCTCAAAAAATCATCCCCATCAAACCGGAAGAATTGCAGGCTCAGCAAGACCGCGAACTCGTCTATATGCAGGAAGGCAATCTTCCACCGGCTGTCGCGCTCCAGCAGGCGCAGCGCGAAATCACGCGCATGGGACGCCTCGCGAGCGACAATCTCAAGCGTTCCATCAAGTGCTTCTTCGAGCAAGACCAGTCACTCGTTCACCAGATCAAAGACGGCGAGGAAACGATCAATTTCCTCACGCACGCCATCACGCAGAGGCTCGTCAAAATTCGTACCTTCAACATGACAGGACATGAACGCAACAAAATCACGCAGATGACGTTCACCGTCTCGGACATCGAGCGCATCGGCGATCATGCGGAAAACCTCTCCGAATACGCCATGCAACTCGCCACACAGAAGTCAAAAATCTCCGATGAAGCGCTTCAGGAACTGCGCACGCTCGCAGACGCCGTCACAGAATCCATCGATTTCTGTCTCGACATCTTCGAAAACGAGACCTTCGAAAAACTCGATGAAGCCGAAAAACAGGAACAGCACGTCGATGAGCTCGAAAAACTGAACCTCAAAAATCATATCGCCAGGCTCCTCGACAAACAATGCGATCCGCTCGCGGGCGTCATCTTCACAAACATGTCAAGCGATCTCGAACGCTGCTCAGACCACGCCATCAACATCGCGTTCGCTCTGCACGAACACGATTTCCTGGCCAACTCAAAATAATCTTGAAACGGCCTATGCGCACGCGCATACGGCCGCATTCGCGCCGCGCTATCTGCGATACGCGCGGCCTCTTCTTTTTCCCAAATACAACACTCGCTTGCAAACTTGTACCACACAAAACTGATACTTGATTGAAATCCTTTTTGATTGTACAAGCCGCACGGGTATGGTCTGCCTCATCCCTGAACGGATGCTTGTGAACTTCACCTGATAGTTAAAGACGACCAGGCCTCTTTATCGCTTTATTTTACCATGGCTTGTGTCCCCAAATGCTCACAATGAGACTGCAGCGCTGCGTCACTTCAATGCAGAGGGGAAATCTGCGGACTTTTAATTCGAAAGGTTACAATGGATCTATTAGATTTCTTTAAATTACTCGGCGGTGTCGGGCTGTTTCTTTTCGGCATGTCAGTCATGTCGGACGGTCTCAAAAATGCCGCAGGCGACCAGCTCAAAACAATCCTCGAACGCGCCACAAGCAACCGCGTCGCTGCCGTCTTTGTCGGCCTTCTCGTCACCGTCCTCATCCAAAGCTCCGCAGCTACCGATATGATGGTCATCGGGTTTGTCAATTCCGGACTCATGACACTCCTGCAGGCCATAGGCGTCATCATGGGCGCGAACATCGGCACCACCATCACCGCGCAGATCACCGCTTTCAGCCTCGGTGCCTACGCGCCGCTCATATTATTCATAGGCGCGATATTATATCTGTTTGTAAACAAAACAATCGTCAAGCATGTCGGTTCCGTCATTATGGGATTTGGCATGCTTTTTTTTGGCATCTCAGTCATCAGCCAGGCAATCGCCCCACTCGCAAACACACCCGAGTTCACACACTTCCTCTCAAATCTTGAAAATCCCGCGCTCGCGATCCTCTTCGGCATTCTCTTTACCGCGCTCCTTCAAAGCTCCTCCTCGTCTGTCGTCATCTTCCAGACCTTCGCCATCCAGGGCATTCTCAGCTTCCACATGGCCGTCTACCTCATCATCGGCGCAGCCATCGGCTCCGTCACTCCGAACATACTCGCTTCACTCACGACAAACAGAAACGGAAAGCGTACCGCAGCACTCAACCTGCTCTTCAACCTCATACGCGCCGCAATCATTCTCCTGCTTATCCTCATCATCCCACCTTTCCTCGACTTCATCGCCTCACTCTCCCCGGACAATATCGGCCGACAAGTCGCTAATGCGCACACCATTTTCGCGATCATCGCCGTCCTCCTGCTCTGCCCATTCGCACCAATCCTCGTCAAACTCTCTCAAAAAGTCATCCCCGTACTCCCTGAAGAAACTCGCAAGACTCAAGACCGCGAACTCATCTACATGCAAGAAGGCAATCTGCCGCCAGCCGTCGCACTTCAACAGGCTCAGCGTGAAATCACACGCATGGGCAGGCTCGCTAGCGAAAATCTCAAACTCTCCGTCAGGTGCTTCTTTGAACAGGACCTCAAACTCGCTCAGGAAGTCGAAGACAATGAAGATACCGTCAACTTCCTCACGCACGCCATCACTCAGCGGCTCGTCAAAATTCGCACCTTCAACATGACCGGCCACGAGCGAAATAAAATCACCCAGATGACACTCACCGTCTCCGATATCGAACGCATCAGCGACCACGCCGAAAACATCGCCGAATACGCCGCTCAGATCAATGCTCAGAAGAATAAGCTCACACAGGAAGCCATGCAGGAACTCCGCACACTCGCTGACGAAGTCCTCAAATCTATCGACTTCTGCCTCGATATCTTCGAACACGAAACCTTCGACAAGCTCGACGAAGCCGAAAAACAAGAACAGCACGTCGACGAACTCGAAAAAGCAAATCTCACCAATCACATCGCCAGGCTCTTTGACAGGCAATGCGACCCAATCGTCGGCGTCATTTTCACAAATATGTCAAGCGACCTCGAACGCTGCTCTGACCACGCCATCAATATCGCCTTCGCACTTCACGAATACGATTTCGGCATCAAAGCCTGATGCTTCATTTGCTCGGCCTATGCGCTACGCGCATACGGCCTCGCGGTGCGGTCTATGCGCGTAGCGCATACGACCGCACTTTTTTTATATCTGCATCCCCAATACACAAAAAAAATTAAATCATTGTGTCTATCTATCATCGGCAATTGGCAATCGTGTTACGACAATATCTCCGCATAAAACTAAAACACTTATCATGCTCACTACTGCCTACTTTCTGTTGCCTACTGCCTCGTATTGCATTTCCACGATTGTTGAATAGAGCCAAATCAACAGCCTTCCGGAACAATAAAATGAATCGCACCGGGAACGACTTCAGCCACAAAATCATTCCCCTCAATGATTTCGCCATCCATCGAATAGACAAATCCTTCCGGCGCCATGACATGAATCTTCTTGCCGCGTCTATAACGCATAAATGATTCAAATCTCGCATCCTCAAAATGCTTGCCAGCCTGATATACGCCTGCAATATGCAAAAATTTCAGCACTGATATTGGCTGCATCACACAGACTTCAAGTTCACCATCATCATTTTTAGATTTCGGCGCACACCGATACGAACCACCGACATACTGACCGTTCGCGATCGTGCACAGAAGCATCTCCTTCGCTTCATTCAAAAGCTCCCCCTCGACCTCTACACAGCACTGATGGCGCATCCCTGTCATCAGCGATTTCGCGACCGCCATCGGATACGCCAGCCTGCCCCCGATCAGCTTGTTGCGCCTAAGCTTCGGAATCAGATCGGCCACACATGAATCAAATCCAAAATGCACAGCATTGATCGCATAGCGCGCCCCGACGCGGATCAAATCAATCGATACCGTGCGCCCTGATATCTGCTTTTTCAAATCCAAAAATATCGCTTTTTCGCCATAATATTTTACAAAATCATTCCCCGATCCTCGCGGCACACATCCCAATGACGCAAACGCATAGCCCACAATGCCATTCGCCGCCTCATGAAGCGTGCCATCACCGCCACATGCATAGAACCTGACCGGCTCTCGATGGGCTTCACAATGCTGCCTGATATACTGCGTCGCATCCCCTGGGGACTGAGTCACATACACTTCCCAATCGACATCAGATCCTAATTTTTCCAGCTCACTCTTGATGATGTCCGTTGAATTCTCTTTGCCAGATGCCGGATTGACAATAAATATATGCTTCATCATGCTCGCTTAAAAAACTCCCTGCGCCCTATCCACAGAAGATTACGGAACACCCGCGCTCCCCCCTCACGGACCTATGATTTTCGATTACCTGCTTTACTTGTTTTTGATGAGACATCGCTCGCTGGCTTGCCTGCTCTGCCTGCAGTCTTCTCAGAGACATCGCCAGCTTTCAATCCAGAATCAGCCTTTGTGCCTGAAGACTTCGAGGACCTGGCCCCCCTCTTTGTTTCCTTCGCCTCTGACGCTTGAGCAGTCCTTGAACCATTTGTCGCCTCATTCGTTCCAGATGCTTTCGATGCCCCAGATTTAGCCGATCGCGTTGCTTTCGCAGTCTCCTTAGCCGCACCAGCACTCCCGGACGCTGCCTTTGATGCCCGCGTTGTTTTGCTCTCGGATACGCCTTTCTTTGCAGCTCGCGAACGCTTTTCCTGAATATTGTCAGCCCTTCCGCGCTCCGCATTCTGGATCATTTCCATAGCAGTCAAATCACCTGCCTGCATCGCTTCCTGTTCGGCCAAAGCCTGCGCCTCAAGTTCTGCCTGCTCAGCCGCTTCCTGTTCGGCCAAGGCCTGCGCTTCGAGTTCCGCTTGCTCAGCTGCTTCCTGTTCGTCCAAAGCCTGCGCCTCAAGTTCTGCTTGCTCGGCCGCTTCCTGTTCGGCCAAGGCCTGCGCCTCAAGTTCTGCTTGCTCAGCTGCTTCCTGTTCTGCGATTTCCTGAGCTTCCTGTTCGGCCAAAGCCTGCGCTTCGAGTTCCGCTTGCTCGGCCGCTTCCTGTTCGGCCAAAGCCTGCGCTTCCTGTTCGGCAAGTTCCTGCGCTTCCTGTTCGGCCAAAGCCTGCGCTTCGAGTTCTGCCTGCTCAGCAGCTTCTTGTTCAGCCAAGGCCTGCGCTTCGAGTTCTGCCTGCTCAGCAGCTTCCTGTTCAGCTAGTTCCTGAGCTTCCTGTTCAGCCAAGGCCTGCGCCTCAAGTTCTGCCTGCTCAGCAGCTTCCTGT
>JAFUEE010000177.1 GCA_017464085.1 Pseudomonadota bacterium | reverse complement strand
GGCCTACATTATCGAGTATACTGACAATTGGCAAAACACGGGGAGGGCATACATTGATGCAAGTTCTCTCCAAAATTATGTTAGGTGATGTTCGCCGAGACTGGATTTCTGGTTTTTGCGAACTTTTATGGACACTACCCACCTGCATATTTCATATCACATACACAATCATATACAATCAAACACACGTATAGGCGCGCAATTATTCCCAAAACACAATCCGACAAACAGCACCTGAATTATCAAAAAATACCCTATTGCAAAACCAATCCCTGCACGTACCCCAAAGTCCTTGGCGACAGACAATCTCTTCCGATCGATCACATCACAACGGCGATATTCAGCGCCGCTCGTATCCCATCAACACCTTTAATAATAAAATTATCTAATTGGCACACTTCAAGCTATAGTCTACCATCATGCTCGCCGGAGTGCGCACGAAATAAACGCGCGCCAGAGCATTTCATTCCATAAAAAATCAGATTTTCCGCCCCCCCCCCCAGCGAGACATACTTTTGAGCAAGGAAATCAGGCCATGACGCAAAAAATTCTCAACAACTGTTTCAAATCACTGCTTTTCGCGTGCTTGGTCACTGCAGCTGCCGGCTGCAGTCAGGCACAACTCCCTGTCACGCGATATCCCTCATTCTGGAATTACGAGACGAATTATCAGTCCATCGCCGTCACCCCCGCCTATAACCCTTGGGATCGCGGTGCTTACGAAGGCGTTGTCGGCGGCGCACTCGCAAACGACCTGGCCAGCAACGGCACATACACGGTCTACGACCACTCTGCTGACAATGCCGACCAGAACACCATCTTGCAACATGTCCAGGCCACGAATGAAGCTGACCTCGTGCTCATGACGACCATCACCGGCTATGAGGTCACAGACCGGGAAGAGACGCGCTATGAGACTGTCGAGACAAAAGTCTTCGTCGTCGACGAAAACGGCCGCTTCGTCCTCGATGAAAATGGCAACCGCATCCTCGACCATATCGAGTATGAAGAAGTCCCCTATCCCTGGTTCATCCGCGAGGCCGACGCATCCATGTCCATGTCCGTCTACCGCGCTTCCGACGCCACGCAGATCTTCAGCACCAATTTCTCGGGATCATGCTATGACGATGCCGGCCATCCGCACGAGCTGCGCTCAAAGAATAGCATGCAGAAATGCGCCATCTCCGATATGACCGACGGCGCAATCACGCCGCTCGTCCCCATCCGCAAAACGCTCTCTATCGACAAGGACGATGTCATGAAGATCGCGGCCGAATCGGACAAAGGCTGGGTCACGGGCAAAAAGTTCTCTGTCAATGTCCCGCAGCTCCTCATTGAAATCACTCTGCCCAAAGCTGCCAGATATAATAATTTCAGAATCGATATCGTTCCAGAAGGCGACGATAACGCCTCCCCCCTCCAGAATTTCGACTTCACCTGGGAAAATGAGTCCATGCAGTTCTATGTCAACGCGCAGGATCTCCTCGTGAGCGGCAAGACAGACTTCATTGCGCGCTTCTGGAGAGACAAGACGCTCGTCTTCACAAAAGAAATCCAGTTCAAATGATATCGCAGCGGCGCGCGCGCCGGGCATCTCCCCGAAGCCTGCGCGCCCCAAATGCAATCCGCGCGTATGGCCCCAGGCCATAGCGCGGGACACGCGCCGCGTATGGCCATCAGCCATAGCGGCGCACACAAGCGTCAAATCCCCAGATAAAGCCGTTTGCCGAAATTATAGGTAATCTCCGAGTCGAACAGCTTCCTGACCGTATCCTCGATATCATAGGGAATACGGTAGTATTCGATCGTGCGCGTTTCCGTGTCATAAATCGTGCAGCAGGCGCGGTTATCATAATCGCGCGGCTGGCCGACACTGCCCACGGTCACGATGTATTTGCGGTCATCCTCGAACGTGATGCGGGACGCCGAAATATCCACGGCACTGTCCGGCGTCAGCGCGAAAGACTTCGTCAGATGCGAATGCCCGATGAACGTGATGTGATCGAGCTCGTCATAATGCGGCAGAAGCTGATTGGCCTGCTCGATAAAAAATACATAATTGAACTCGGCCGGGTCGATCGGAGAGCCGTGACATATCGTAAAACCCTTGTCGTGCTTGTGCTTGTAGGGCATCTCCTTGAGCCAGGCCATATTTTCCTGGCTCAGCAGGCGCGCGTGATAATCGAGCACATTGCGCGCCGCCTCATAATAATAGGTGTAATTCATGCGGCCGCAGACTGCCGCGTCGTGATTGCCAAGAATCGTCAGATCCGCGAATTTCTTGACCTCGTTGCAACATTCATCCGGCTGAGGACCGTACCCCACCACATCGCCAAGGCAAAAATACTCGTCACAGGGGTGCTCGCGGTAAAAATCCATCACGACTCGAAATGCATTCAGATTGCTGTGCAGGTCGGAAAATAATCCAATTTTCATCGTCTCTCCTGATTAGAATTTGCCCGCGCTCCGGCGGCAGTCCGGTGCATTGATATACAGGCGGTTCGCCATTTCCATGATGCGCGACACCGTGCTATCCGAGATGCGGTCCTCGATATATTCCTGGTTCATCACGACCTCGACATACCGATCGAATGCATCCTTGGAAGAGAAACGCTCGCTCTTCCAGCGTTTCTGCGCGTAGTCGTCCCAAGCAGGCGTGCCGTAGCCGGCCGCCTTGTAATTGTTATAGCCGCTCGTATCGCGGTCACGATAGTTGCTCGCGAAATACGTCGTCAGATCCGGATTTTTGTAACGCCGGTTGATGATATCGTTGATGATGCGGATCTCAAAATCGTTGCGCTTGTCGCGCCCCTTGCCGAGCTCGTCCAGAAAGAGCACCGGCGCTCTGACGAGCGGCTCGATGACATCCGTTTCCGAGATATTTTTGCTGTAAGCCGCCCGGATATCCCCGAGCAGATCCGAATAATCTACATACACGCAAGGCACGCCGAGCTCAAGCGTCATGTAACGTATCGCCGCACAGAGCAGATGCGTCTTGCCGGTGCCCGGGCCGCCTTCGAGCAGAAAGCCGCTCGCGCCGCGCGCATAGCGCTTTACCTCGCGCATAAACATCTCGACGCCGGCCTTTTCGCTCAGACGGCCGAGATTGTATGCCTCAAACGTCGCATGCATAAAGCGCGCAGGCACAAGGGCGTTGTTATACAGACGTATCCGGCGCAGCGCAAACTGCCCCTGACAGGGCGACAGCATCCGATAGCCCTGCGCATCTGTCGTCTCAAATTCGAGGATGCCGCCGCACATCGGGCAGTTCCGGACTGCCTCCTCATCATACTTGCCTTCAATCTGAGACACGCCATTCACATTTTTGAACACTTTTTCAAGCGTTTCCACAAGCTTGCAAGCCATATCACATCTGCTCCGGCGTCTGATTGAGGATGTCGAGAGACACCTGCCCGAGTTCGAGCGTCGCCCCCCAGTATTTTGAAATGCGCGGATCGCGCCGCGCCATGCGCAGACTCGGCCTAAGCTGAAGCTCCAGCTTGCACATGCCGATATTGCCGCACAGCGCGCCCAACGAAATATCCCCCCGAACAGGCACATCATACATCTGAGGCGCATAACTGAAAAACGTCGCGACTTCCTGCCAGACCTTTCCCTCCCCAGTGCGCGCCATCAGCCGTGACGCGAGAGACAACGACATCTCCGGCAAGCGAGCCAGAATGTAAAAGTCCTGCCCCTGTCGAACGCTCAGCGCAGTCTTCCTGTCGCCCGTCTTCTTGCCATCCGCCCACAGCGGCAGACAGGTCTCGGCATTGCACAGGTCCAGCGAGAGATGCTTGCCGGCGGCCTTGTTCACCCCGTCGTTCTTCTCGCGGTGCGGCGCGCCAGTCTCCACGCCCACAAAAACGCGATATGTGCGGTCGAGCTCGACCGGCACCTCGAGCGCAGGAGAGACACATGCGCCTTCCTTGCCCTGGCACGCGGCCACGTCATCCGGCACATCCGCAGGCCATATCTTCATCGTCGCGCGCGCCGAAATCCGATAGCTGTCCGCGCTCGTCAGCCACGGCTGAAGATCGACACGCCCATGACGCGTGTTCGCCTCGCGGAGCATCGGCCAAGAAAACTCAGATACCGCCTGCCAGTCCCCACGGCGCACTTCGCTGTTTTGAATCTTGATCGACTCGACTTCAAGCGTCGACACAAAATCCGGAACCCCCTCAGGAAACGGACGCTTGCGCCAGTCGAGCGACAGATATTGCGGCAGCTGAGATGAACCGCTCGACTGCATCGACCACGAGGCATAAATCCATGCCCCGAGCGCGCGGCTGCGCACGTCCTCCCCCAAGTCGCGCCAGCGATAAATCAGCGCGGCATTGCGCGCTTCCGTCGCTTCAAGTCCGCACAAATACTCCAGCTTCTCTTCATCTGCCACCAACACAAGCAGACCGAACAGGCCGTCATCCTCCCCGACGTGTTCCCATGCCCACGTCAAAAACTCGCCGCCTGCCGCCGTCCCGCGCCACTTCCCATGATAGCGAGACAAATAGGATATCGCCGCATCGCGCGCCGCATCGCCCTTCTCGACCGCCTCAAACGCGCGTTTCGCGCGTATCTCATAATACGGCTGATCCGATGCCCAAAAAGACGCGCCATGCGCCGCATACGCCTCATCCGCAACCTCGACAGCCCAAGCGTTCCGGTCAAAACATCCCGCATGTGACTCCATCTGCGCGATCATCTGCGCGCGATCGCCCGCATCAAGCCCGCGCACATGCGCCTCAAATCCCGGCATCGCCTCCGAACACGCCCTCCGCACACACGGCTCACAGAGCGCATCCGTCTCAAAACTCGCATCCTGCACACACGCCGGCAACAAAAAACAAAACGCTGCCGCTTGTATCGAACAAAGCGCTGCTACTTGTATCGGACGCATCACGCCTGCTCCGCGCTTGCATCAGCATCATCGCCGCCCTGCACATTGCCTTCGGACGCCTCGGACGACGCTTCAGATGCCTTAGCCGCCTTGCCATCATCCGCCTCAGCAGGCGACGAATCAGAACGCTCAACCGCTTCTGCATCCGCCACCACGGCTTCCGCATTTTCCGCTTCAGATTTCGCCGTTTTGGAGGCCGCCTTCCTGGCCGCGCGTTCCGCGCGATCCGCCTCATCTTCTGCCTTTTCGGCCGCTTTTTCCGCGCTGCCACGAAGCTTCGCATATTCCTTCGACCATTTGTCGAGCTTCGCATAATTGCGCGCCTCAATCTTCGACGCGCCCGCCATCTCCAAAAATGCGCACACCGTCCTCGAAAGCACAAACGAATCATAGAACGCGACCTTGACCGTCAGCGTCAGGAAAAACGCCACCCCAAGCCACGGCACCATGTTCAGCCCCATATCCTTAAAAACCAGGAAGCCCGGCACAAAGAACAGCGCGAACGTCAGAAGGCATACCAACACATGAACCAGGCTGATGCTCAACGCCTTCCCGTTAAAACTGCGCCAATCCTGCACCAATATCGTCAGCGCATCCACGCACGCAGCATTCACCTCGTAATCGCTCCGCCTCAGCGCATACGCAAGACAGCATTCATTCACGCATGAAAGCGCCGAATGGCTCAGCATCATCTTCAGCCAGCGCCCCATCCCCAGCTCGGGCGTATCCTTGTCCAGCGAAAATCCTCGCCCGAGCACTCGCGCCATCTGACGATATGCCAGCTGAACATCGCGCGACTGCTTGTAAAACTTGCGGCTGTTCCCAAAACGTTCCGCCACAACTGTCTTCGAAAATTCGACCGGATTGCTCGGCACATCCTCCCCGCGATCCGCACGCTCGATAATCGCAAGATGCCCCATCTCGATGCTGTATCCGAGCTTCGCCATGATCAGAAAATACACGGCGACCGCGATCAAAAATGCACTGCAGCCAATCGCAATCGATGTCATCAGCTCAAATGCCATGTTTGTGATCGTCAAATAGGCCACAAAGCCGATCGCAAGGCACGCGACGAATGTCAGCAGGCCAAGACCAAGCTTCATCCAGCTGAAAATCATCGTTTTTCGATAGATATTAAATGGAGACATTGACCAGCTTCTCTTTTTTGATTGATAAAAAACGCCGCCTATGCGGCTTCTGCCGCATACGGACGGCGCACGGCGGCTATTTCATACGCCGCCGTCAGCTGCATGCGCTGCGCGCTACATCATCGCGTTATATGCCATTTCTGCGATCTTCTGTGCAAGCGCTTCCAGTGCCACCTTCGTCGCTTCCACATCTTCCATCAGCATCTGGGCAGGATCGTTCTCGAGATACGACTGATGGTTGTCAAGCTCCTCACGGATCTCCGCCATATCCTCATCTTTCAGATAATCCTTGAGCTGCTTGAGCGAACGCTCAGCCATATACACAAGCCCCTTTGCCTCGTTGATCTTCTCGACTTTCAGATGCTTCTCAGAGTCCGCGTTGCGCTGCGCCTCTGCATCGTCGATCATCTGACTGATCTCGTCTTCCGACAAGCCGCCAGATGCCTCTATCCTGACATTCGCCTCTCGCCCGGTCGTCTTCTCTACCGCAGAGACCGATACGATGCCGGAGGCATCGATCTTAAAGCTCACCTCGATCTGAGGCATACCCCTCAGAAGCGGCGGAAGCCCCCACAGCTCAAAGCGCGCCAGCGAGTGGTTCTCGTCCGCCATCGCGCGCTCCCCCTGAAGCACGTGAACGTTCACCATCTCCTGAAAATCGACCGTCGTCGAAAATACCTCCGACGCCTCGCATGGAATCGGCGTATTCCTCGGAATCAGCGGCATAAACACACCGCCCATCGTCTCTATGCCGAGCGAAAGCGGCGTCACGTCCATCAGCATCACTTCCTGAAGGTCGCCGTTCAGGACACCGCCCTGAATCGACGCGCCAACGCTCACAATCTCATCCGGATTGACCTGGGTGTTGATCGGAAGATTGAAGAAATCGCTCACGCGCTGGCGGACAAGCGGCATCCGTGTCATGCCGCCCACAAGCACGATCTGCGTGATGTCTTTCGCTTCCAGTTCAGCATCGGACATCGCCTGCTCGCAAAGCGGTATCGTCTTTTCGACAAGATCGCGCGTCAGATTCTCAAATTCCGCGCGCGTCAGCGAACGCGAAAGATGAACGGGCACCCCGTCCTTGAGCGCGATAAACGGCAGGCTGATCTCTGTCATCATCGCCACGCTCAGTTCCTGCTTGGCCATCTCTGCCGCTTCTTTCACGCGGTAAAGCGCCGCCACGTCGTCATGAAGGTCAATGCCGTTCTCTTCCTTGAATTCCTTCAGCAAAAGCTCGACAATCGCGTTGTCAAAATCCTCGCCACCCAAGAACGGATCGCCCAGCGTCGAGAGCACTTCATACATGCCATCGCCAAGGCGCAGAATCGAGATATCGAACGTGCCGCCGCCCAAGTCATACACGACAATCGTCTCATGGCGATCCTCCCCGAAACCATAGCCGAGAGAGGCCGCCGTCGGCTCGTTCAGAACACGAAGGACATCAAGCCCCGCGATGCGCCCCGCATCGCGCGTCGCCTGACGCTGCGAATCGTTAAAATTCGCAGGCACCGTGATCACGGCCTGATCCACTTTCTCCCCGAGGAAATCTTCCGCCACTTCGCGCATCTGCGCCAAAATCATGGCCGAAATCTCCTGAGGGCTGTAATCCTTGTCACCAATGCGGACACCAGGCGTCTTGCGCTCTCCGTTTCCCATCGGCACGATCTCATAGGGCACGAGTTCCTTGATACGCTCGACTTCCGGATCATCCATCGTCCGGCCGATCAGGCGCTTCACCGCATAAACAGTCATCTTCGGATTCTTCGCAGCCTGCCGGCGAGCCATCTGGCCCACAAGGCGTTCCCCGCCCTGCGTGAAAGCGACGATCGAAGGCGTCGTGCGCGATCCCTCGCGATTGGAGATCACCACCACCTCATTGCCTTCCATCACGGACACGCATGAATTCGTTGTTCCCAGATCGATACCGATTACTCTCGACATAAAATCACTCTCCTCCCTCTTCACCTTCATGCTGTGCCACGACGACAAGCGCCGGCCGCAGCACACGGTCATGCATCAAATACCCCTTGAGGTGTTCCTGTACGACAGTATTATGCGCCACATCCGGATCGATCACGCGCTGAAGCACATCGTGATAATTCGGATCACACACTTCCCCAAGACTGTCAAACGGCACGCAGCCATATTTGCCCAGCGCTGCGAGATACATCTTGCCCGTCAGCTCCACGCCCTGAAGCAGCTGGTTGTAATCGCTTGCCTGGCGTGCATGCGCAAGCGCGCGTTCAAGATTGTCCATCACGGGAAGAAATCCGGATATAATGCGCTCTTCCGCCTGTTTCTTAAACTGTTCCTGATCGCGCGCGACGCGCTTGCGATAATTGTCAAACTCGCTCGACGCGCGGCCAAGCTTATCCGAAAGCGCTGCCGCATGCGCGCGAAGCTGGGCATTTTCCTGCCTCAGCGCCGCATTTTCCTGACCGAGCTGCTCAGCATCCTGCCAGGAAGCATTCGCACGCTCGGTCATCTCATCGAGCTGCGCGCACACATCATTGAGCTGCGCCTCATAAAACGACTTCATCTCCAGAAGCTTGGCCTTGCATTTCATGCGATACTCGGCCTGAAGTGCCGAAATCTGCTGCGCCATATCCCCTGAAGCGACTTGCGGCTGCGGCGTATCCTCCGCCGCTGGCTTTTCAATCGCGACAGGCGCTGACATGGGCGTGGCCACATCATTTGATGCCACAGGCCGTTCAATGGCTTGCGCCGCAGCTGAAAAATTCTGCCGCACCGGTCTCGCGGTTTCCTCAGGCATCACAGGCTCTGCGACCTCAGGCACCGACTCGGCCACAGGCTCCCCTGCGAGATCGCCCCCGGCAGGCACATCCGCCACAACAGCAGACGCATCACCCGCCTCTTCTGAAGGCTCAACGCATTCGCCAGACGCGCCATCCGCAATCACATCCGCCTCAGCCTCTGCCGCTTCCGCCTCATGCATGCGCTGAGAAATGATGTCCGACATCCGCAACGGGCCGCCGCTGAGCTCGCGTTTTTTGAGCGTTTCAGCCATCAGCCCTGATGCCGCCGGCTCTTCAGAAGGCGCTGACACTGGCTTTTTGCCATCCCAGTCCGCAGGCATCGAAATATCCATGACCTGTGCAGGACGAACCAGCTTTGCCGGCCTGACGGACTCCGGCGCCGGCGTTTCTGCGGCTTTGCCGCCTCCGACAATCTTGCGGCCGCCCGCGAGAAGGTTTCCGAGAATCGACATCGGATCTTTCGGATTGCCATGAGAAAAGCCGAACTTTGAACCGAACAGCCCCTTATGTTCTGCCGCCTCCGCCGGCGCAGATGCCGCCGGCTGGGCTGGCTGAGATGCCGCCGGCTGCCCTGCGGGCCTCCCCTGAACCGCTGCCGGCTGAATTGCGGGTCTTGGGGCCGCTGGCTGAACAACAGGCTTGGCCTGAACCGCTGCCGGCTGAACAACAGGCCTGGCCTGGGACACAGGCTGAATTGCAGGCCTCGCTTGAACAGCCGCTGGCGCATTCGTGCCATCCGGCATCGCGGCAGCCTCTGGTGCCGATGACTGAGCTGATGAAGTCCCTGTTTTTTTGTCTCCAAGAGTCTCTATGGCATTCAGCGCTGCCGCAAACAAATCTTCGTGCCGGTCCATATTACCATCTCCCCCACATATCATGTGATCCATTGATAAAAACAAACTACCCCCCGCAACGGACCCCCATAATTCAAATCCGTCGAGGGGGTAGCGGCGTATTTCGCGTCAGACAAGGGCATCCTTGGCTGACGCGAAATAGCCGTGAAGGGGGAGTCATCCCCCTGCCAAAAATATGAAATATCACATAGGGACAGCCTTGACACACATGGCCAGTCCCAAATTTACATAGCCAGAACTTCCTCAGAACGGCTCATCTTTGGCGCTCTCGACAATCTCATCTAAAAATGAGGCCTTCATCGCGCTGTTCCGCTCCTGAATCTCGCGGAACGAAATGATGAGATCGACCGACGGGATATCCGCCTCGATCTCGAGCTTTTCCTCGTCCAGTTCAAAAGAAACGGGAGATGCCTTGTGTTCGTCCTGAGCATATCCGCCAACAGGCAACAGACAGAATGCAAAGGTCAATAATAATGCGCGTTTCATAACATCTCCCCCTTATTCCGAAACCTCTTCAGGCGCAGGTTCCGCTGCGGTTTCATCCGACGAACTGCCGAAAAGCGCCTCGGCATCAAGCATGGCCTGAAGTGTCTCGATTGCATCGTCCGTCGTCTTGATATAGCCCTTCGCGAGCGCGATATCATCCTTCGATGTCCAATTTTTCTGGGCATTTTCGAACTGCGTGCGCGCGAGGCGCAGGCGATCCATGTCCTTCATATCGGGCAGCTTGATCAGCTCGGTGTTCAGATAGAGCGTGCCAAGCGCAAAGTCCACAAGGCCGTCGTGCGGGTCAAGCGCCTTGGCCTTTTTCAGAAGCGTCTCCGCCTCGGGACCGCGGTCAACCGTCTTGTATGTATTGGCCAGATTGACATAGGCGCCGACTGTCGATGGATTCAGCTCAAGCACGTGCTTGAAGTACTCCTCCGCCTTCGTATAGTTGCTCGCTTCATAATAGATCACGCCGCGCATCCACAGCGCTTCCAGATGATCCGGGTTGAGTTCGATCACGCGGTCGAGCGTCGCGGCGATGCCGGGAATAAGGCTCACGTCATCCTCGCTCAGCGCCTCATGGATACGCGCGCGCAAAAACAGCGCATCCGCATCATCCGGGATGATCTCAAGCGCCTCCCCGACGATGAACTCAGCAAGGCGGTAACGCCCGCGAGAAAACTCCGTCATCGCGAGATAATAGCGCAGCTTGCCGTTCGCCTCATCGCGCTTGAGCAGCGCGCTGATCAGGGAAATCGCCTCATCATACTGCTTGGCTGCGATCATCCCTTCGAGCTTGGCATAATTATGCTCAAAAACATCGGGATTCGAGGTGATATATGTATTCGCCTTGCTGATGCCCGCAGCCGGATTGCCCTCACGGATATCGAGACGGACGAGCTGAATCAGCGCCGGCGTGAACTTGGGCTCTGCCTGAAGCGCTTTTTCATACGCCCTGCGAGCCTCATCCGTCTTGAGCTGGCGTTCATACATGACGCCGAGGTTATAGTGCGCGAGAAATGCATCGGACGACTTTTCGGATGTCCGCTGGAGCATCGACACGGCCGTGTCGATGTTTCCGTTATCCGCCGCGCGAACCGCCATCTCGACATCGTTCGCGGTGCCGTCGACTTTCGAGAAATTATAGACGATACGCTCGACTTTGGGCGCAGGCGCATAGCTCTCCTGCGCATCTGCGGACGACTTGCCTGCATTGGCGGATGACGCGCCGGTCTTGCCGGTCCTGGTGACTTTCTGTGCCGAGTCAGCCTGAGCATTCGCGGC
The DNA here is from genome assembly GCA_017464085.1 of Pseudomonadota bacterium. GTDB lineage: Bacteria > Myxococcota_A > Bradymonadia > UBA4248 > UBA4248 > UBA4248. The sequence continues at coordinate 6,821 of JAFUEE010000177.1, read as the reverse complement.
CGTCTTCGCCTCCTGATTGCTCCCGGCGCATCCGGCCGCAACGCCGACAGACACGGCAGCTGCTATCAGATATTTAAAAAATGATCTGCTCATCGAGCACCTCCATCTGCTTCCTCGGCGGCTCTGATGGCCGCCTCTGCGGCAGCCTTTGCCCTCGCTTCGGCCTCTGCCTTCTCGATCTCGCTTTCCTTAAACTTCGAAGGCTGGACCAGCGGCTGAGAGCTATGCATATCCTGCATCGGCGCAAGGCGTTCCTGGCTGTTCGCGGTACGGTCGAGCTGTTTCAGGCCGTCAAGGCTCTTCTTCGTCCATTCCATGCTGATGCCGGCAAGACGAGAAGCCTCGATCGCATTCTGGTACATCTTGATCGCTTCATCGCGCGTGCCCGTCGCCATATCGCTCATAGACGCAAGGAACGCGAGGTGGTTGTCGCTGCCTTCCTTGATATCGCTCGGACGCGGCACGTTCTCGAGCTCTTCCACGAGCTCATGCATCATGCGGGCAATCGCATAGCGCGCCGCAATACCCCAGATCGGGCTGTTGTATGTCATGACCTGAGAGAATTCGCCATAGATGCGCTTCATCTCTGCCATGTGATCCTTCAGCTGAGTCATCATCTGCTGCATCTTGCCCTTGAACTTGACCGCCTTCCAGGTCTCATAGTTCAATTCGCTCAATGCAAACGCGGCCTTTGCCGCATTGTCACGCCCGATCGCGCCGGACGCCGCAGGCGCGTTCTGATAGAGCGTGCGCGCTGTCTCATAATACGACCGCGCATCCGCGATGCGCCGTTTCTCGCGGAGCTTGTCCGCCTCCACGACGTAGGATGCGATCACATAGGCGCGCATCGTCGGATCTGACGAGTACTTCTTGCGGAACTCCGTAAACAGGCGAGTCGCCTCTTTGTCCATGCCAAGCTCGGCATACGAACGACCTGCCTCATACAGGAACTGAGGTGCATCCGGCTGGCCGGGGAAGTCCTTGTGATAGCGTTCCAGAAGCTGCGCAGCGCCTTTGTTGTCCTCGATCAGGAGCTTGATCTTCGCCGCGTTCCTGAGCGCATTCACGCGGTATTTGAAGCCCTGATACAGCGGCGCCTTGTTGTTGTAGAGCGAGAGGAAGCTGTCGACGGCCGTCTCGAAATCGAAGAATTTCTCAGCATTGACGCCGATGCGGTAGAGCGCGTTCACCGCCTCTTCCGTATCCTTATATTCGTTCAGGACACGGCGATACAGACGCATCGCGCTGTCGTAGTACTTCATCTGCTCATACGCATACGCCGCGTTGTACATCGCGCGGTTGTTGTGTTCGAACGTCGGGTTTTCGTCGATGATGCGGATGAACTCCGCCGCCGCTTCCAGATACTGATGGTTGTCGAAGAGATTGAACGCCTTTTTGAACAGGGCGTTGTATTTCTTGTCCTTGAAACGGGAATTGACGATATCGTCCGAGGCGCCGCCCTCGCTGCCGAGCTGCATCGTCGAGTACATGTCCGAGAGTTCCGCGACCTTGTCGAGATCGCCGCGAAGATCGTATTCCGCAATGATGATATCGGCCGCGCTGGACGCATGCTGAGATGTCGGCGACTTCTCGATGATCTCGGAGAAGCGCTTCTCGGCTTCCTCGAAATTGCCATAGTTGTAGTAGATCATCGCGTTGTCATAGCGGTACTGCGGCGCAAGCGCGTCCGCCGCTTCTGTCTGTCCGATCTTCATCTCGATATCGCTGAACACCTCGCGCGCATCGATCAGGTTCTGGACATCTTCAGGCATAGGCCGGACCTTCGAGCCGCCACGGCGCTTCTCCAGCTCCGCATCGATTTCTTCCTTGGACGCGACCGTCACGGCCTGCGACAGCAGGATGCTCGTCGGCGCATCCTCAAGCGACATCTTCCGCTCGTTCACACGCTCGACAAGCTGATCCAGAGGCAGCGCATACACATAGTCGTTATCCTGCTTCGCGCGATCCGTAATGATATATTCGTAAGCGTCCGCCACATAGCGAGCCGCATCCGCCTGATAGCGCGTGTTCTCGATATCGCGGATCGCCATGAACGCCTCGATCGACGCCTCATACTGATTGGAATAGAAATACGCCTGACCGAGCAGATAGCGATAGTTGTAGCCCTCCTCGTCGTTCGGATACCGCCGGACAAAAGACGCCGTAATCTCCGCCAGGTCGCGGTTTGCGGCAATCAGCTCCGCCTGCGCCTCTTCGAGGCGAATCGTGCCGAGCGTGCGCTCATCCGGCGAAAGCTTCGGATTCTCAAGGTATTCTTTCGCGAGACTCACCTTGTCATCCGCCTTCGTCACCTTGTCATGATACGCCATGATCGAGTTCTTGAGCGCCTGCTGTGTCGCCTGATTCGCGACTGCCATCGCCTCAAGATTGCCCTCGCGTTCCTGGCACTTGTACCACTCGGACTCTTCCCCGATGCGCTGCTCGATGCGGCTCTGCTCCACGGCTGCCTGCTCGAAGCGACCCGCAAAATTCAGCGCCGCCACATAGATACGAATCACTTCCGGAAGGTCTTCCACGCAGTTCGCGCGGTTGATATATGCCTCATAGGCGTCGGCTGCATGCTCATAGCGCGTCTGCTCCATCAGCGTATCCGCGAACTTTCTCAGCACCTCCGCCTCAAACGGCGCACCTGTGTTCAGATACTTGTTGAAACGCTTCATGCCGAAATCCGGATCGATCGCAATCTCGTCCGTCAGATCCCAGTCCTCTTCGGCCAGCGCTGCCGCCATGAAGTCGATCGCCTCGGTGCGGAGCGCGCTCCCGTTCGCCACATTGTCCGCATATCCCACGAGATCGATAAAGTCGTGAATCATGCCGTCGTAGTCTTCCGTATAATATTCCGTCCACGCCTTGCGATAAAGCGCGCGGTCATACACCGACGTATCCGATCCCAGCGACACCGCCTCCGCATAATACTTCAGCGCCTCATCCCACATGATCTCCCCGCCAAGGCCGAGAATCGCGTCCTGCGAACGTGAGAAATAATACTCCCCGATTCGCGTCAGCACCTCTGCCCGGCGCGTGCTGTTCGGGTATTTCTCTATCAGGGCCAGAAATGCGTCACGCGCCTCCTCGGATCGCCCCATCTGAGAAAGGCAGTAACCCTTCAGATAAAGCGCGCCGTCCATCTGCTCGTATTGCGGGAAATTCTTCTCCAGCTTTGCCAGATAATTCAGGGATACGCTGAAATCCGGATATTCCTGCGTCCCCTCCGCATCTGCCAGAAACTCCTCATCCGCGCGCTCGTAGTGCAAGCGAGCGAGACGATAGAGAATGTCCGCCGAGCTGGGATGCGTCTCCCCATAACGCGCCAGATAGGCCTCCATGCGCTCGATCACGTTCCGGCGCATGCTAGACTCTTCTGCCCTCAGCGTCGATATCCGCTCCGCATACGCGTTGTCCACGCTCGAGAGACGGTTCTGGTAATCCGTCATCAGAGAGCGGCGAAGATCGATGCGGTAGGCATTCATCTCCGACTTATAGCGCGCCGCTGCCGCACGATAGCTCTGATATGCATCCAGCGTCTTCGCATCCACAGTCTCTATCTTCGACACCCCGGCGCCGCCTGATCCGTCCTGCGCATAGGCTTCCAAATGCGGATACATTAAAAGAAGCCCCCCAAGACATATCTGCGCGAACCTGCGCTTCGCTTTATTTATCTCTTGAATCACGCCGATTTCCTTAATGCTTGCATGCACGAATGCGAACGCACCCAGTCCGGGCGCGACTGCTTTCGTGGCCTATGGAGCTTCTTGCCCCTAAATTGCGATCATTCCTGACCCGATTCCTTCAAAAACTGACGGAAATCCTGCTCAAGAACATCTCGTTCCTTCTTGCGCTCTTCCATGGCCTGCGCCAATGCCTTGCTGCGTTCATCCTTCTTGAGCCATGCGATATCGACCATGCCCAGATCCGCATTCAGCACCATGTCGCGTATCTGTTCATACACTGTCTGCCAATAGCGCGCGGAAATCTCTCCGGCTGCCTCCCCAACCTCGGACTTCATCACCGCAAAACGCGCTTTCTCGTCCGACACGTTCCGGGCCTCGCGCTCAAGACGCGAACGGAACTCATTGGCACGCTCGTCAAGACTCACCTGGATGCGCGCATCCAGATCGTCAAGCTGCGAGAGCACACGGCGATCCTGCTCGATCAGCACGCGGTATTCCCCCGATGCCTTCCCCGTCGAAAGCGAACGGTTCCAACGATCCTCCAGGCGGCTGCCCAGCTCCGTGATCAGCGTGTTCACATCCCCGTCCGCGCTGCGGTCAAGGCTCTGCGAACTCCGCAGGCTCACAATGCGCGCATCCACGCTCTCCTGAAAATCCTTCAATTCCTGAAGCTCGTTGTCAAAACGGTCAAGATCGGACAACAGCGTCTCACGCTCGCTCGCGCTCAAAGACGCAGCCTTCCCGCTGTCAACCCACGAACGCAATATCTTCGTGCGATGACGCAAGCTGTCGCTCTGAAGCTTCAGACGATGGAAACGAGCCTCGCGCTCCTCGCGCTCGGATGTCTCCATCGCCGCAAGAATCTCTCGCTCCTGCGTCGTGCGCGGAAGCTTCGCCACCTCGTCCACGAGCGTGTCCAGCTCCGACACATCCTCGAATTCCTGCGTGAAATCATACCCCGTCAGAAGCGCATTCACCCTGAAATCACGGCTACGCTGCGTGAAATGCTGGAACTCCGGAAGATTGCGGATATTCGTATCCGACTGAAGCAGCGCATTGATCTCCGCCATGATGTTCTCAGATGCAAGCGTGTTCGCATCGCTCTCCGAAAGAGAATCAAGCATCGTCTCCACACGATTCACATCCGAACCCACGGCCACGACACCCTTGGCACGCTTCGGCACAATCTGCACCGTATCATACTGCTCCGCCTCGATGCGGCGCTTCATATCCGCTTTCCGCTTCGACGCATCGCCTGCCTCAGACTCCATCTCCGTCATGATCGGCTCGAACTCGTTGACAATCTGCTGATAAGATGCCGTCGCTTCATCATAATCTCGAAGCTCACGCTTCAGGTTCGCGATGATGCGGCGCGTCTCAAGCGCATGGCTGTCCTCTGGATACGAAAGCAGAAGCAGCTCGAATTTCTGCTGCGCCGCCACATACTGCTCGCGCTGGATATGCGTCCAGCCCATCTCATAAAGCACCGCAGGAAAATACTTGCTCGTCTCCGATATCCGCTGATAAAAATCGTTCGCTGTGCTCCAGTCCCGCTTCTCGTATGCGATACGCGCCTGCGCAAGAATCGCAAGATCCCGCACCTCGTCGCTCCCGCGGAACTTCAGCGTGCTCTCCGACGCTCGTGCGAAATGGCGCGACGCCGCATCCAGATCGCCGGCCTTCAAGTCAAGAACGCCCAGCAGATACGCGCCCTTCACGGCCCATTCGTCATCGCCGCTCAGACGCTCAAGCCCTTCGCGCGCTGCATCGTACGACTCCTGCAGAAACATCGCGCGCCCCATCAGATAGAGATACGCCGTCGTCTCCGAGTAATTCGTCGCATTCGAAAGAGCCATGTTCACCTCGGCCCAGTCACCCGTATGCTGCGCAACCTGAAGCAAAAGCTTCACGCCCTCCGTTCGCTCGCTGCCCACACCCGTCTGTATCAGGTCCAGAAGATGCCTCTGGCTCAAACGGTAATAACCGTTCTCATACAGCGAGCGCGCCAGCTGGAGCTGCGCCGCCTGATACCCCGGCTTGCCACGCCACTCGCTGTGCGACACGATATCCATAAATATATAGCTCGCGCGCTGGTGATCGCCCGCCGCCTGCAGCACGATGCCATCCTCCAGACGCTCGTCAAGCGTCGGACGGCGATTCATACCGCCACGCGCCCCGAACTCGTTCGACACCTGCTTCACTTCGCTCTCGATCCCGGACAGCACCACCCCATACGACGATGGCGATCCCTCCACCTGAAATGATACGAGCAACGATGCCGCAACGCCTAATGCCGCAAGACCCCGTTTCATTGGTTTTCCTTACTGCCTGCAACCAGGTCATACTGCTGATATTTGAACTTGATGTCCGGACGCTCCTCGTATGCCGTGAACGCATCCCCCTGCTCCGTCGCCACTACGACGAGCTCGGCTGACTTGCCTTCATCCACTACGAAATCATATCCAGACTCCACGCGGAACGTGTAATCCGTCATATAGCGGAACACGCCCCACGGACGCCCCTTGTACACATACACCACCGTCAGCTGATGCGCTCCCGGCGCGAGCATCCTGTCATAAATCAGCTCCCCGTCAAGTTTCTTCAGGCTCTCCCCGGTCCCCGAAAACACCGTCTCGCGGTCAATCGCATAATACACCTGCGTCAGGTCATACTGACCGCCCATATCATCTTCATAACGAAGCTGGATGCGCGCACCACTCACCGCTCTCTGAAGCACCTCCTCACGCAACAAGAGCAGACGGCTCTTCGTCGCAAACGTGTCTTCCTTCAAGGTGTCAAGATTCGTGCTCACTTCCCTGAGCTGCTTGTCAAGCCGCGCCGCCGTCATAATCGCGCCCTCTGGAGAGACACCGCTCGCGCCGCCTTCGCCTGTCTCCGCAGACGCGCCAGCATTCGCTGTATCGCCGCTTTCCGCAACAGGCGCCGCACCGCTTTCACCGGACGCATCCGCAACAGGTGCCGCATCAGACGCTGGCGCCGCACCGCTTTCCCCGGACGCATCCGCAACAGGTGCCGCATCAGACGCTGGCGCCGCACCGCTTTCCCCAGACGCATCCGCAACAGAAGCCACATCAGACGCAGGCGCCGCACCGCTTTCACCGGACGCAT
>JAFUEE010000176.1 GCA_017464085.1 Pseudomonadota bacterium | reverse complement strand
ATGCGTGAAATTCTGAATTGGATACGTATTAATTTGTTCTCAAACGAAATTCTCGACGATTACCTCATACCTAAGATGACTGAACCTATTGTGAATCCTCAGCTTGCGCTGTTCTGAAAAGTTGTGGGACAGCAGTGGTGTGGATAATACATTAAAATATAAATAATGGTGAGTATTTGTTTATATGTTTGAAACGCAGGCGCTGATGACTGATGTTGTGGGATTTAAGGGGCGTTAAACGACTCGTCTGAATGTTCTCTAATTCCCCTTCGCAAATGGAGAGGGGACTTTGATATATGCAGTCATTTAAATTTGTTTATACTAGGCGTTGCGAACACGGGGGGCATCTCGGATCACATCTGCGGATGACCGGCGGCGCCGGGCGCTGCAAACTCGCGTGGGGCGTATGGGATAACGGGGCATTCTGGAATGCGGAATATCTGATGGAGGATTATGATGAACACGGTCATCATTGGGACGGGGCGCATGGGATTTGTGCAGGCGCGTCTCGGGCGTGTGTTTGGGGATCGGCTGGTTGGAGCGGCCGACTGTTCAGAAGCGGCGCGCGCAGCTTTTGGCGCGGAATTTGGCGTGGCATGTGCTGCGGATAGTGCGGCGCTTGATCTTCGCGAGGCTGATCTCGTTTGGCTGACGGTGAGTGACGGGCATATCGGGGCTGCGGCGGAGTCGCTCAGAGGGCGGCTGAAGCCGTCTTGCGTCGTATTTCATACGAGCGGCGCGCTGCCCGCATCGGAGATCTGCGCGCGCCTGCCGGAATATGCTTGCGCATCGCTGCACCCGCTGATCTCGTGTCCGCTTCAGTCCGCGACAGATGACGCGGTTTTGGCGGCCTATCGGGGCGTGGTGCACACGGTGGAAGGCGATTCGCCTGCTGTCGCGCTTGCCCGGGCGCTCGTGTCGAGGCTTGATGCGGAATGCGTGGAAATCCGAAAGGGGACGAAGCCGCTCTATCATGCTGGCGCTGTCTTTGCGTCCAATTATCCGCTCGTTCTGATGGATGCCTCGATCCGCTTGCTGATGTCGTGCGGCTTTGAATATGGCCAGGCGCTTGAGGCATCTCGTAGGATGTGCCGTCAGTGTCTGGATGCGCTCGATCGCGCGCCTGCGTCCGAGGCTCTGACGGGGCCGGTCAAGCGAGGGGATATGGAGACGGTCCGGAAGCACGAGGCTGCGCTTTCGGAACATCCGGACCTTCTGGAACTGTATGAGGCGCTGAAGGATGCCGCGATGCGGCTCTGCGGACGCCTGTGATCAGGAGAGTTTCGTGTCGTTCCCGTCCGGATCCTGGTCTTCCTGTGCGACGACGTGCAGATTCATCGTCGGATGTGTGGAGACATCCTTGAGCGTGACACCGTCCTCGCGCAGGATATTGGCATTGCTGTCCGTCCAGATATGTGCCTGTGCCGCCTGAAGCTGCGTGATGATTGCCTCAAGTTTTGCGTGTTTTTTGACGCGCGGGGAGGATTCGTCGAAAGCGTTCATGACATCCCGGAGCTGGATGGCGTCGAGTGGTCGAGCGAGGATGTATGTGGCGGCAAATTCCCCGTCGATGCGGTTGACGACATGGATATTTTCGAGCCTCGCGAGTATGGCTTGGACGGCGGGGACGGGGTAGATGCACTGGATCGCGAGCGCTTCTGCGGTGAGCGGCGGATTGCCGGCGCAGAGGTTCCGCACGAGTGCAGCGAGGATTTCGATGGGGGCATATTCGCCGATGAACACCCATTCGCTCTGCGAGCCAGGGGTCTGGTCGAGACATCGCTGGAGCTTGAGCGCGTGCATGTTCTGCATGATATAGCCCGCCTCGACGCCGAAGAGCAGCATCATCCATGTCAGGTAGAGCCACAGGAGTGTGACGGGCAGGATGCCGAGCGTTCCGTAAAGGATGCTGTAATTGGAGGTCGATTTGAACGCGATGTTGACGTAGAGGCCGAAGCCGAATTTGGCGACTTCGATGAGAACGGCCGCGATCGCGGCGGGGATGATCGCGTTGCGCAGGTGCACGCGGGTGTTCGGCAGGAACTTGAAGACGACGAAGCACGCGACCGCGAGCATGATCACTTCGGTGATGACCGTCGAGAACTGGTTGTCGGTGAGCTCGCTGGGGATGAACTGCGTGGCCTGGAAAATCGAGTATGAGATGAGGAGCGGGCCGAGCGTGACGACGGCATAGAATAGAAGAAAGCGCAGCCAGAGTGCGCGAGGTTTTGCGACGTGCCAGATATCGTTGAAGGCGTCTTCGATGTGCACGAACAGCATGACTGTGGTGACGATGAGCGAGATGAGGCCGACAGGTCCGAGGCCGAGCTCATAGGCGCGCGTGAGGCTGTCCGTGAGGAAATTCGCGATCATATCGCCGGCAATCGGGATGACGAATTCGTTGATTCGCTTGACGAGCTCCGGGATGTTCGCCTCTTTGTTGAATGTGATGATGAGGCTGGCGCCCACGATGAGGAACGGGATGAGCGCGAGCATCGTCGTGTATGTGCCGCTTGCGACGCGCGTGAACAGTCGCATGTTCTTGACTTCGACGATGAACAGGTCGATGAAGCAGAAGACGGCAT
>JAFUEE010000175.1 GCA_017464085.1 Pseudomonadota bacterium | reverse complement strand
GATTTTCGGTTGGAGCTTCGAGAATTTCTCGAAGGGTGAATTTTGCAGTTTTGGGGCTTCGAGAATTTCTCGATGGGTGAATTTTTCAGTTTTGGGGCTTCGAGAATTTCTCGAAGGGTGAATTTTTCAGTTTTGGGCTTTCGAGACTTTCTCGAAGGGTGAATTTTGCAGTTTTGGGGCTTCGAGAATTTCTCGAAGGATGAATTTTGCAGTTTTGGGGCTTTCGAGATAATCTTGAGATTGACGATTCATGACGATTCCAATACAGTAGCGAGAGCTTTTAGGGCATTTCCATTGTGAGCATTTTTAAGAGAGCTTTTCAGGCGTAAGCAAGCGAATGAAAAATGGTTTTCATTCGTATCTCACCCAATTACTGAGCGAGGAGTACACACCATGAAGAAGATCAATGTGATTATCCGTGTCACAGAGGCCGGCAATCTTTCAACTGTCATCGTTCGGCTGTTTAAAGCCGAAGTGGAGGCAAAGAGCGATGTAGGCGGCGATGCCTATTTAATGGATATGATTGCGGCGGTTGACAAGTATTCCGCAGCACTCACGACAGCCATCAAAGCCGACAAGGCGTCGAGCAATCTGGACATTGCGGACACCAAACGCGATGAGATTATCCGACAGCTCAATGCAGCAGTGACGGGATATGCCAATCTTCCGCTTCCCTCGCTTCAAAATGCGGCGACACTGCTTCTCGATATTTTGACGAAATACAAGGGGATTACGAGCGAAAGCTATGCCCGCGAGTCGTCGCTGATCAAAAGCCTGCTCGAAGACTTGAGCGCCCCTGACGCGAAGAATGCTATCTCGGCGCTGCAGGGCATCGGGGAGCTTGTGAGCGCCCTCACGGCTGCCCAGAACGAATTCGATCAGGTAAATGACGCTTTCAATGCGGCAACTGCACTGAAAACAGAAAGCGCGTCGAGCCTCAAAAAGCCGTTGCTCGCTTGTATCAACGATACCCTTGTGCCGTATCTGACCGCCATGAATCTCGTGAAACCCGCGATTTATGGCGAATTTATTTCCAAAGTCGAAAACGAGATTACTCGGGCAAATCAGACCGTTGCGAAACGTCGCAACCGGGGACCGGCAGACTCAGAGAGGGAGGCATCCGTGTAGGCGCGGCATACGTCGCGCGGCGTATTGGCACAAGGAGCTTGCCCCTGCCAATAGCCGCGCGCAAGAGGGCGTATTTGCAAAGAAGGACGTGCGGTTCGCACGTCCTTTTTTGCAAATAGCCCGACAAAGCGCGCCGTATCGAGCCATCGCGAGAGAGGCGCGCGATATGCGGAAAGAGGCTGATGGGGCCTGACGGATGCATGCGCGTGAGGCGTTATATCGAGCTTGAAATCATTGCTGTCACATGGTTTGGGATGTTTTCAATGCCTGAATGATTTGTTCAATTTCTGTTTGATATCCCTGATTTTTGCAGTGTAGTATTGAGACACAGCGTCGAGGTTTTGCGACAACTCATTTATCATTTCGATTGTCGAATTGTCTTTTATCTGTTTTTCGATTGTCGAAGCGTCTTCTGACGATGTTTGGGGCGGTATGGCGTCTTTCGGCGGCTGAAAGATATAGAGCAGCCTGTTGCAGCTGGGATCAGCTGAGTGATAGAGGACGACACAGGGCGTGTAAGTCGTCTCTTTTTGCTGAATAAAAAACTGGGTGCGTATGTTGTATTTGCCGCCGATTTGTGGAGGCGGGCAGGCGGTAAAAGGCGGCAAGGGCGCAGGCGCAGAGGACACCAGGAGCGGGTATGGGGAGTATCCGGCCCAAGTCTTTCCGTTTGCGTTAAAGGTGTATTCGGCATATTCAGAGTCTAAGGCTTTAGCCCAAAAGATGCCATACGCGAGTTTCATATTGCTTGGAAGAGCGCTGCAAGTGGCTTGAACTGCATTCAGCTCATTCATGTATGTGCGAGGATCTGGAGTGCGTAAGGCCTTTTGGGTGATGTTTCGGATGGCTTGATAGATGCGCCTGGGCAGGGAAACAGGCGTGCTGGCTGTTTCGAGCGAATCGTCTTGGGGATCGGAGATATCTGTGAGTTTTTGCTTGAGCTCGGCCGCGCTTGCCGGGCGCTCGTTGGTGGTATAGCTGAGCAGCGCGCGGAGGAGTTCGCGCATCTGTGGGGAAGTGTCGGGCGCGAGTTCATCCAGATAGGGCTCAAATTTGAGGGAATATGTCTCGTAATCCATATCGTAAGGCGGTTTGCCCGTGAGCATGTGCAGGGCGGTTGCGCCGAGTGCATAGAGATCGGTCTGCGGCAGGCATTCGCCGAAATTCTGTTCGGGCGCCATATATCCGACAGTGCCTGCAATGGTCGATTTGTCTGAATTAGAGCTTGCGTTCGCGACGGCGCCGAAGTCGATCAGATAGGGCTGAAGTTCTTGCCAAGCTTTGGGATCGTCTGTTTCGGGGAGTTTGCAGAGGATGTTGGAGGGCTTGATGTCGCGGTGGATGAGCGGCGGGCTGTATTGCGTGTGAAGGTCGTTGAGGATGTCGCAGATTTTGAGCATGAGCGCGCGCGTTTCGTCCTCTGTGAAGCGCCGGCCTTGTTCCAGATAGGTCTGAATGGAAGGCGCGTCGATATATTCCTGAATGAGATAGCTCTCTGAGCCGGGCATGGGGGAGAGTATGCGCTCGTAGAATTTGGGGACGCCTCTGACTTGTATGGAGGAGAGCGTTTCGGCTTCGCGCTTGAAGAGCTCGTAGCTCTTGTAGGAGTCATTTTGGAAGATTTTGAGCGCCTTGATGGCGACTTTGGCGCCGTTGCGCTTGTCTATGGCCAGATAGGTTTTGCCGTTTGAGCCTTCTCCGAGCAACGATTGGTATCGGTATCTGAGCATGAGGGGTTGTGGCGTCATGAGGCTTTGGGCGGTTTCGGGGGCTGTGGTTGGGATGTTGTTCATGGTGTGTATCGTATGTTTTTGAGCGGTGCCATTTTCGCGGCTATCGTTTTTGTTTGTGTTTTTTGGAGCGGTGCCATTTTCGCGGCTATCGTTTTTGTTTGTGTTTTTTGGAGCGGTACCTTTTCCGCTACGCCCGTTCGCCTGCGCGGCGCGCGGCAGGGGGCGTTCGATTGTGAACGCCCCCTACAACCCCCGCACGCTTTTTTAGCGTCCTCGATCTGTCCCGAACGTCTCCCCGTCCGTGGGTCGGCGTTCGGGCAGCCGACATCGTGTCGGCTGTAAAGAGGTTTTTTGTGTGATTGAGGGGGGGCTGAAGTGCGATGAGATGTGTTTTTCTTGAGGTTTTGGGAGCGGTGCCTGTTTCATTTTGGGCGATTTTGTTTGTGTTTTTTTTTGGGGGGGGCGGTGCCGCTGAGGTTATGCGCGCGGACGGCCGATGTAATCATCTGGGGTTTCGAGATCGCCGATGGGGAATGGGTATGGCATGCTTTGAGTGACATGCATGGGAGAGCCGGTGCCGATATAGAGAATGGGGAGGGGATCGCCTTCTTTGATCCAGCCGGTGGGATCTGTGTGTACGGTCACGAAATGGATGAGATCGTATTCTGAGTCGTCATCGGGGGGATTGAATTTATAGTAAATGCGGAACGTCGGCACGCGTTCCGCGCGCATGTAATCGTTTTGTGTGATGAATCTGTAGGGCTTTAGGGGCTTGTATTCGATTTGGGTGACCGTGGCGATTGTTTTTCTGCCCTTTTGGAACATGATCAAGTGCTCTGTACAGTTTTGTGGGGAGATATGATTGATATTGTCGATCCATGGGATTCGTCCGCCACCATGCGGCGCATAAGCTTGTTTGTCATGTTTGCGCATGAGGAGCATCCAGAGAAATGAGCAATGCTGATACTTGATGCAATAAAGCTCCGCAATAAACAACAAGCTGATGACCGGGGCGAGGAGAATCGGGAGAATGGATGATGAAATATCCAGAAATATACAAATTATCCATAAGAAGCTCCATGCAAAGGGGGAAATGAGGAGGCTCACAATGATCCATATTATATATGTTTCACTATCTAAGGAGTTGAGGTTTTCAAATGCATCCTTTTGTTTAGACGAAAATACGGGATAGTGTTCAAATCGAGGATGCGTGGTGAGGTTGACTGGAAATGCGGGACGTTTTAGGGGGTGGTCTGGTAGATTTAGCCAGAGCTCGAGGTTTTGTGGCTGGCAGAGCGCCTTGACGTTGAGCATGCGTTTGCGAAACTCATCGGGGGAGTATGGCGTATAATGCTCATTTGGGAGGGTATAGATGCCAGCTTTGAATTTTGTGAAGCGTTGCCTGAGTTCGGAGAGATCTGCGAGCCTGTCCTGAATGTTTGGCTCGAGCATTCGGCGGAGTGTCTGAACGAGCGCGGTGGGGTGATTCTCGACATAAGGGTCGATGATGAGGCGCAGGTCTTGAGTTTTCATCGCGGCGGGCTCGACGCCGCTGAGCATATAGGCCGTGAGTGCCGCGAGCGCGTAGGTGTCGCTTTGCGGGGTTGGCCTGCCGAGGTTCTGTTCTGGCGACATATAGCCATAGGTGCCTGCGATGGTGGAGCCGCCGCTTTGGATTTGCGGGTTTGCGACGGCGCCGAAGTCGATCAGATAGACCTGAAAGTCATCGCTGAAGCTGTCTTGCTGCAGGATGATGTTTGATGGCTTGATGTCGCGGTGAATGATCGGCGGTTCATGAGCGTGAAGCTTTTCGAGGATGTCGATGAGCTGCAGGACGATATCGAACACGCGATTGAGCGTGAAGCGGTAACCCGATTTGAGGATTTCTTTGAGCGTCGGTCCTTCGATGTATTCCTGGACAATATAGGAGCATGGCGGTTTTGCATCGAGGCAGTCGCGTGCTTCGTAGAATTTGACGACGCCAGGGATGTCGAGCGTCGCGAGGACATCTGCTTCGCGGTGAAAGAGCGTGTATTCTTTCCAGTTTTTGATGGAGTCGATGCGCAGTTGTTTGATGGCGACTTCTTGTCCGTCGGCATGGCGTGTTGCGAGGAAGACTTTGCCCTGAGCGCCGGAGCCGAGTTCGCAGAGGATGGTGTATTTGTCGGAGAGTTCAGGCGGCGTAGCGGGATTGTGTGTGAGGAGCGGTTTTGAGCAGTGGTTTGTTGAGGGCGCTTCAGAAACGGCGGAAAGCGTTGGGGATGTTTTGATTTGTTGTAGTTCTGAGTTCATGTTCAAGTGGTTTTGCGAGGCTCAATGTGGTGTTGCTTTGGCTTTGCGCGAGCGATGGCGGCGCGTATCGGGCTGGCCCGATAGCGCCGCAGGGGGTAGGCGCGTATCGGGCTGGCCCGATAGCGCCGCAGGGGGCTTGCCCCCTTACAGATTCAGATAAGGGCAGTGACCGAGATAATCGGTTGGGCGTTCGAGATCGTCGAGCGGGAAGGGATAGGGCATGCTTTGGGTGACGAACAGTTTATGGTCATTTGGGGGCTTTCGTGCAGCGAGCAGGTAGAGGATGGGGAGAGGGTCACCGGGTTTGAACAGGCCTTGCGGATCGCGGTGTATTTGAATGCAGTGGATGATATCCTTTGCCGTGTCGTCGTCAGGGGGATTGAATTTATAATAGATCCAAAAGGCAGGGGCATTTTCGAGGCGAGGCTGGGCTGGGAGTGACCGGTATTGCGTTGTGTCATCATCGAGCTTGATGGGGGGGACGGTGTCTGGAATGAATTCGATTTTCGTGATTGTGGCGATTGTCTTCCGTCCGTGCTGATAGATATTGAGATGGTCGGGGCAAGGCGCTTTTTTGATTTTATGTTTTTTCTGGATGGGTGGTCGATCCCAGTGAATGCGCTGAAAGAGGCGTTGGCGTTTGAGTGTGTGTTCGTGCGAATGCAGGATATAGTATATGAAGAGCATCGAGCTCAGGATAAAGCCAACGATTGCGATGATTCTGTCCAGGCCGCTTTCGGTAAAGATGCACGAGAATGACATGATTATGACGAGGATGAGAACGATGAAGAGAAAGGTCTGAAAAATCGGCAGGCGTGTATCGTCTTCAACCAGGTAGCTGGCGAATTGCGGGTGTGTGCAGAGAGGGATGGGGAAGGCGGGGCGATTTTCCGGCAAGTCTGAGAGATTTTGCCAGAGCTCGAGGTTTTGGGGGGCGCAGAGGTCTTTGACGGAGAGTAGCCTGGATTTGAATTCCTTTTTGTCGAAAGGCTGATAGGTTTCATTTTCGAGAAAGTAATCGCCGTGGCTGAAGTTCAGGAATCGTTTTCTGAGTTCGCTGAGATCGGAGAGCCGGTTGCCGAGGTCTGGGTCGAGCATGCGCCTGAGCGTCTGGACGAGTGCCGGGGGATGATTTTCGACATAAGGGTCGATGATGAGCCGGAGGTTTTGAGTCTTCATATCAGCGGGATCGACGCCGCTGAGCATATAAGCGAGCAGGGCGCCGAGGGCGTAGGTGTCGCTTTGCGGTGTGGATCGGCCGATATGCTGTTCAGGTGACATATAGCCATAGGTGCCTGCGATGGTGGAGCCGCCGCTCTGGATTTGCGGGTTTGCGACGGCGCCGAAGTCGATCAGGAAGACTTTGAATGTGCCGTTGTTCTGCTGGATGATGAGGTTGGACGGCTTGATGTCGCGGTGGATGACAGAGGGCGTATGGGTGTGTAGTTTTTCGAGGATATCGATGAGCTGGAGCGCGAGTTCGCAGACCTGCGCGAGCGAGAAGCGGTAGCCGGAATGGAGGATCTGCTTGAGTGTTGTGCCTTCGATGAATTCCTGGACGATGCAGGCGCAGGGCGGTGTGTGCCCCAGGCAGTCGCAAGCCTCGTAAAATTTGGCGATTCCCGGGATGTCGAGTGACGCGAGGACTTCGGCTTCGCGATGGAAGAGCGTGTATTCTTTCCAGGAATGTATGGAATCTATGCGGAGGATTTTGATGGCGACGAGGCATCCGTCTTTGAGGCGTTTGGCCTGAAAGACTTTGCCCTGCGTGCCCGAGCCGATATTGCGCAGGATTTCATATCGGCCTGAAAGTTCGTTTGGGAGCTCGAAAACGGTGCTTTGGGCGGCTGAAGGCGTGGCGCTTTTTGGGGGCGCATCATTGTATTTGCCATACGTCGCATCGGCTGTGTGCAAGCTGGGAATTTCGGGTTTAAGATTGGATAGGTTCATGGTTGATGGCGGCATGAGCGAGGATTTTTGGGGACGTTCGTCAATGGGATGTCGCGTTAAGGAAGGTTTGATTAATTGGCCCCTAACGCCCGGCCCCTTTCCCCGATGGGGCAAGGGGAGCGGATTTGCGCGATATCATGATTGAAGATTATGCAATTGTTCCGAGTTTCCTTAAGGAATATCTGATTAATTGGCCCCTAACGCCCAGCCCGGGGTTGCGCCTTTCAGGCTTACCCCGGGCTACATATCTGGCACCCCTCCGGGGTGCTAGAGGAATGTTTTTATTGTTGTTTTGGCTTTGCGTACACCGTGGGTCTTGGGGGAGTCAATTGGGGGGAGCGTGCGGCGAGTGGACGACGTAGAGCGATGTGCTGATGCTCGGATCGCTGGCGTGATAGATGACGATGCATTTTGCCGGGAGCTGAAGGTTTTGTGGCGAAACGGTGGTGATGTGTTCAAAGTGTGCGTCTTCGCATTGTTTTGCGAGGTTCAGCGGATCTGGCAGGAAAGGCGCGCACGGGAGCGGGAATTTTGCCAGGCCTAGCCAGAATTTGCCTTCGCATGCGAACGTGTATTCCCAGGTATATTGTTGCGCGGATGAGGAGATCACAGTGGTCGCGTGAATGGTGCCGAGCGCAAAGCGCGCCTTGCGTCGATTGAAGGTGACTGATTTTGGGGTGATTTCGTCTCTGTAGTCATTTTCTTTTGGGGCGGCATTCATCAATGCTTTGCTGAGCGTCCCTTTGATATGGCGCAGCATTCTGACGAAAAGAGATGGTTTCGGGGGAGTTTTTGACTTTGGCTTGCGGCCGAGGAGAATTGCCTGGAGGGTATCGAGGACATCGCTGGCGGATGCTGGGCGTTTATCGTAGGAATAGCAGAGCAGTTCGCCCAGAAGCGTGCGCATTTCCTTTGAGGTTTTGGGTGCATGCGCATCGAGGACTTCTTGAAACCTGATCGAATAGGTGTCGAACGGCATGTCGAACGGCGCGATGCCTGTGAGCATGTGGAGGGCGGTTGCGCCGAGGGCATAGAGATCGGTCTGTGGCAGGCATTCGCCGAAATTCTGTTCGGGCGCCATATAGCCGACAGTGCCCGCGATGGTCGATTTGTCCGAATTTGAATGCGCATTTGCGACGGCGCCGAAGTCGATCAGGAAGAGCGGGGCTGTGTCCCACGGCAGACCGGGCGCCGGGATGTCGAAGAGGATATTTGAGGGCTTGATGTCGCGATGAATGATCGGCGGGCTGTACTGCGTGTGAAGGCTGTGCAGGATAGCCAGTATCTTGACCATGATCAGCATCGTTTCATGTTCAGAGAAGATGCGGCCTTTGTCCAGATAGGTCTGCAGCGACGGTGCGTTGATGTATTCCTGAATGATGAAGCTTTCGCCGTCCGGGGTATCCGCGAGGAGGCTTTCGTAGAATTTTGGGACGCCCGGCACTCGTATGGAGGAGAGCGTTTCGGCTTCGCGTTTGAAAAGTTCAAAGCTTTTGAAGCTGTCGTTCTGGTTGAGCTTGAGGGCTTTGATCGCCACGGGCTGGCCGGTGATCAGGCTGGTCGCGAGAAAGGTTTTGCCGTTGCTGCCTTCGCCGAGGAGTTTTTCATATCGATATCGGAATGAGAGCTGTGAGGGAAATTCTGCTGCTGCCGGATCGTGCATGGATGTTCTGAAGCCTTTTTGTATCATGGCTATCGGCCTTTGGCCGATACGCCATGCATTGCACCGTCTATTTCATACGCCGGTGCTTTTTATGTGCTTGTCTCCGAGGAATGTCAACCGCGTGAGGTTTTTGGGGGCCGTGATTTCGAATTACATCCCGTGATTTCGATTTATGCCCCGTGGTTACGAATTACGCCCCGTGGTTACGAATTACGCCCCGGGGTTGCGCCCGTAGGGCTAACCCCGGGCTAATATCAAGCGCCCCGACGGGGCGCTGAATGTATGCGCCCCGTCGGGGCGCGTTTGATTTTTGGGGGTCAGTTCACCTTGAGATAATCTAAAGGATCGTTCAAGTCATGGAGCGGGAAAGGAAATGGCATGCTTTTGGTGACGTGCGTTCCGCGCGGGCCTGGTTCAGTGAGATATAAGATAGGCAGCGGGTCGCCGACTTTGATGCGGTTTTCTGGATTGATATGTGTGTGGATCGAATGGAAGATATCGTCTGCAGTGTCATCATCCGGTGGATTAAATTTGTATGTGATTTTGAAAGTTGGCGGCGTTTCGATGCGGGGATGTTTGTAGCTGCTGAATAGATTGATATCATCCTGGTTGCATTTGATGTAAGTGATGTTGGTGATCGTGGCAATGGTTTTGAGCCCCTTGCGGTAAATCTGTTGATGCTCCGGGGAGACTTCTGCGGTTTTATGGTGTGTTTCACGAATGCTGTTGAGCTTTGGACTTTTGTGGTATGCGATGCCAGCCGACAAAGAACTTGCGATGAAGAAGATGAGTGTTGCACTTGCGACGCCTAAAAATATCGCGCCGGCGATGCTGATAGAGGCTCCAAGCGCGAATACAATCAATCCACCAATGAGTGCGCAGAAAAGGCCAAAAAAACGGTCTTGATCAGGGTCGGTCTTGGATGGGGAGGCAACGGGATAATCTTTAAAGCGCGGCTGAGTGACAAAGCAGTGCTTGAGCTCTGGGCGTTTGTCGGGATCATCAGGAATGGCCTGCCAGAGTTCGATGTTATTCTGCTGGCAGAGATGATGAACGTCTTGCAGATTTTTTTTGACTTGCGCAGGGGAGAGCGTGATGTCTTGAGAGGTGTCGAGGATATAACGGTTATTTTTAAAGTCCTGTATGCGGGACTGAATTTTGTCGATATCGGAGAGGCGTGTGTCGAGGTTTGGTTCGAGCATCTGCCGGAGCATCTGCACGAGTGCGCGCGGCTGGCTTTCCAGATAGGGGTCGATGATGAGCCGCAGGTCTTTGATGGTCATATCAGCGGGATCGACGCCGCTGAGCATGTATGCCATGAGTGCGGCGACAGCATAGGTGTCGCTTGCGGGGACTGCGCGGCCGATGTTCTGTTCGGGCGACATATAGCCAAAAGTGCCAGCGATGGTCGAACCGCCGCTTTGCACCTGTGGGTTGGAGACGGCGCCGAAGTCGAGGAGGCAGATTTGAAATTTGTCGTTGCCGTTGCGCTGCAGGATGATGTTTGAGGGCTTGATGTCGCGGTGGATGACTTGGGGGTCATGGGCATGAAGCTGTTTTAAGATTTCAGTGAGCTGAAGCACCAGTTCGTATGTCTGAGCGAGTGAAAAGCGGTAGCCCGATTTGAGGACATCTTTGAGCGTCTGTCCTTCGATGTATTCCTGTACGATGTATGAACAGGGCGGTTCTGTATCGAGGCAGTCGCATGCCTCGTAAAATTTGACGACGCCAGGGATATCGAGCGTCGCGAGGACTTCAGCTTCGCGGTGAAAGAGGGTGTATTCTTTCCAGTTCTTGATGGAGTCGATGCGGAGCTGTTTGATGGCGACTTGTTTGCCGTCAGAGCGTCGTTTAGCGAGGAAGACTTTGCCTTGGGCGCCAGAGCCGAGTTCGCGGATGAACTGATAATGCGCATCCATGCCGGCCGGCGTGTCGATTTGCAGGGCATCTTCCAACACCTTTGGCTCTGGCATTGGGAGCGCATTGAGGGCTTGAGTGTCTTCTGGCACTTCATGCGTTGAAGCGGGGATGACTGTATGTTTGAGTTCTGCGTTATTCATCATATTTTTCATTGTGTGCAATGGCTGTGGTTGCATCGTTTTTCCCCTGGTTACGAATTACGCCCCGTGGTTACGAATTACGCCCCGTGGTTGTGATTTGCTCCCCGGGGTTACGCCCGTAGGGCTAACCCCGGGCTAATATCAAGCGCCCCGTCGGGGCGCTTTTTTATTTTGGGGGGCATTAGCGGATGTGGAGGATGTGGAGATTTTTTCAATTTACTCAATGTCATCAATATCCTTGAACTTCGAGGATTTTAGTACAAGACATACGCGAGTGTGCAGTAGCTTGGATCGTTGTCTTTGTACTGCACGAGACACTTTTTTTGTAAAATTCCTGAAGAGATCGTCGGGCAAGGGACTTCTTGTTGGAGCCAGAGCTGAAGTTCATTCGGTCCTTTCGGCAGTCTTGTCATTGCTTGAGGGGAGTAGGTGTTGGTCAAAGCATGTATGGGTTCACGTTCCAGGCCGCACCATGTGACGCCATCGGCTTCAAATGTATATTCGAGCGCGTGCATGACTGTTGGCATGGAGCGTGGCAAAGAGACGCGGTCTTTAAACCAAGTGTTTGGAGGGATTGGAAGCTCGTGGATGGCTTGGATGGTTCCGAATGCATAGCGAATATGGTCTGCATTTTTTTTCTCGAAGTAGAAGACTGATCTTCGGAACTCGATGCGTTTGAAGTGTTTGATGAGGAATTGGCGGATGCGCGCGAGGAGGCTTTGATGTTCAGAGGCTGCAGGCATTTTTCCAGCGCGGACATTTTCGATCATGCCGAGCAGTTCGCTGGCGCTTGCGGGGCGTTTGTCGCTCGCATAATGGAGCATTCTGGCCAGAAGATCGCGCATGCCTTTGGAGGTTTTGGGTGCGTATGTATCGAGCGCTTTGCTGTGGTTGATCGAGAATGTGTCGAAATCCATGTCGTATGGAGCGTCACCCGTGAGCATGTGCAGCGCGGTGGCACCGAGGGCATAGATGTCTGTCTGAGGCAGGCATTCGCCAAAAATTTGTTCGGGTGCCATATAACCGATGGTGCCTGCGATGGTCGATTTGTCTGTATTTGAGCGCGCATTGGCGACAGCGCCGAAGTCGATCAGATAGAGCCGCATCGCTTGCCAATCGGCGCAGTCATCTGTTTTAGGCAGGTTGCATAAAATATTGGACGGCTTGATGTCGCGATGGATGATTGGAGGCGTGTATTGAGTGTGCAGGATATGCAAGATTTCGGCGATTTTTTGCATGATTGTCAGGGTTTCAGCTTCGCTGAACTTGCGCCCCTTAGAGATTGTGCTGAGTATGGATGGGGCATTGATATATTCCTGAACGATATAGCATTCGCCGCCGAGCTTGTCGGAGAGGATGCTTTCATAAAATTTGGGCACGCCTTGAACATTCAGGCTGGAGAGCGTTTCTGCTTCGCGTTTGAACAGTTCGAAGCTTTTGAAGCTGTCATTAAGGTTGAGTTTAAGCGCCTTGATCGCGACGTATTTTCCGCTGTTCAAGTCTGTCGCGAGATAAGTTTTGCCGTTGCTGCCCTCCCCTAAAAGCCGCTCGTAGCGGTATTTGAGCATGAGCTGCTGAGGTGTTTGGAGTGTTTGAGTTGTGTCAGTCATCTTGATTTGCAAATTTTAATTTGTTGGTGAAAAACAGTTCAATGCGGTTTAGTTGTTCGAGGTTCCGATGTAATCGGAGGGTTCGTTCAAATCTCCAATCGGAATGGGAAACGGCATGCTTTGGGTGATATGGAGCGGGGATCTCGCTAATGACCGTATGCCGGTATAGAGAATGGGAAGCGGATCGCCGACTTTGAATCTGCCAGTCGGAATGATGTGGGTATCGATGTGATGAATGATATCGTATTTATTGTCATCGTCCGGGGGGTTGAATTTGTACCAGATGCGGAAAGTCGGGGGTGCTTCCACACGGTCAACTGATAAGTAATAGCTGTTCCAAGAGATATTCGGGTATTGGCGAGATTTGTCTGTGGCAGGGATGTATTTGATTTGGGTGATTGTTGCGATTGTTTTGAAGCCTGTTTGATAGATTTCAAAGTGTTCAGGGCATTTTTGAGGCAGGATTCTGTTGGTGTAGTGGATGCGTGCGCGCTTAGAGTTTAGGTCATTATTGGTTTTGGGGCCGATGATGTCTCGCACGTTTGTGAGCTTTTGGAACAGAATGACGGTGATGATGAGGCAGATTACGGTATAGATGATACACCCCAGATTGGCGACTGAGTTGGTATGATCAAAGGCGTTGTTGAACCAAAGGAAAATGATAGGCAACATGAGTGCGGCAAATAAAAAGATGAAGACGAGTGCGACGCGCAGGATGGCAAGGGGAAGGACGATGATGTCTATAATATCGCTGTTAGTGTCTTTGACTTTATAGATCGGATAGTTTGCAAAGGTAGGGGAGGTTTTGAAAAGCTGCTTTGGCGCAGGGGAGCGAAGTTCTGGATTGTCAGGGAGTGCTTGCCAGAGTTCGAGATTTCTCGGCTGACAGAGGTATTTGACATCCTGCATGCGTTTGAGGAGTTCTTCATCAGGCATGGCGGGGCTCGAATTTTTGTCATCGAGTCTGAAGATGCCATTTTTGAAAGCTGTGAATTGTTTTTTGAGGATGGAGATATCAGAGAGCCTGGCTTTGATATCGGGCTCGATCATGCGCCGGAGTGTTTGTACGAGTGCGGTCGGGTGATTTTCGAGGTATGGATCGATGATGAGCCGGAGGTCTTTGACGACCATTTCGAGCGGTTCGACGCCGCTGAGGAGGTAGGCGACGAGGACGCCGATGGCGTAGGTGTCGCTTGCTGGCACAGCGCGTCCGATGTTTTGTTCGGGCGACATATAGCCATAAGTGCCGGCAATCGTCGAGCCGCCGCTCTGCACCTGTGGGTTGGATACGGCGCCGAAGTCGATCAGATAGACTTCGAAATTGAGGAGGTCATTTGTTTTGAGGATGATGTTCGAGGGCTTGATGTCGCGGTGAATGACGGGCGGATCATTGTTTTGAAGTTTTTCGATGATATCGAAGAGCTGGAGCGCGAGATCGCAGATCTGGCTGAGCGAAAAACGGTATCCGGATTTGAGGACTTCTTTGAGCGTGGGGCCTTCGATATATTCCTGGACGATATAGGAGCATGGCGGTTCTGCTTCGAGGCAGTCGCAGGCTTCATAGAATTTGACGACACCGTGGATGTCGAGTTTTGAGAGCACTTCGGCTTCGCGATGAAAGAGCGTGTATTCCTTCCAGGTTTTGACCGAGTCGATATTGAGCTGTTTGATGGCCACTTGTTTGCCGTCAGAGAGGCGTTCTGCGAGATAGACATGGGCTTGTGAGCCGACGCCCAAGCGTCGGATAAAGCGATATCTGTCCTTGAGGTCTGGCGCTGTCTGGATGGGAGGGGCGTTGTCTGCGTTTTGTGGCGATGATTCTGTATTGTGGCGC
The DNA here is from genome assembly GCA_017464085.1 of Pseudomonadota bacterium. Taxonomy (GTDB): domain Bacteria; phylum Myxococcota_A; class Bradymonadia; order UBA4248; family UBA4248; genus UBA4248. The sequence continues at coordinate 12,326 of JAFUEE010000175.1, read as the reverse complement.
AGTTCCGGTTGCGTGGGGTCGTGGGCTATGTCTTTGAACTCGCTGTGATTCATGGGACCTGATGTGATGTTGTATGTTTAATTTTGATTTGACGCGGGGAAGCGGCTTGCAAATCGCCACGAAGGCGGAGGTCTTATCCCTTCCAGATTCATGTGATTAGATTTTGTTATTCATTCGAGCATGCTTGTTGATCATCGCTTTTGTCTGGGATGATATAGAGCAGGCGGTTACAGCTCGGGTCGTCTGCATGGTAAAGGATGATGCCTTTGGCTGGATTGCGCAGCCTGTTGCGATAATCATAAATTTGGGTATCGGAAGTGATCGCCTGATAGACTGCGATTGCCATTTGCACAGAGGTTGGGGAGATCGGATTGAGGTTGGGATGATCTTTTTTTAATGTTTCGAGTGTGAACTTATCGCAGTATTTATGTAGGTTTTGAAGTTTTTGGACGCCTGCCCATGAAATGCCTTCTGCTTCAAATGTATATTCTGTATGAAAGTAATCACAGATCCAGACATCGCCGATGGCCATTTTTGTGACAATATCGATTGCGTTCGCGACCTGTGTGAAAAAGAATTGAGGCATTTGTTCAGGTGGGGGCATTTGCAAGTCTGTTGTGTTGCGTTTTTTTTCGAGCCATTCAGCGAAAGCGCGCAGTTTGCCTTTTGGTTTTTGCACTTCTTGGGTTTCGGGGATGAGGATTTTGTTGATTTCCTCGATGAGCGCATTTGCCGAAGGTGGGCGGTTGTCGTAGGAGTAATCGAGCAGTTTGCCGAGCAGTTCGCGCATTTTCGGGGATGTGTCCGGGGCATATTTGTCCAAGGCAGTTTCGTATTTGAGCGAAAACGTGTCGAAGTCCATTTCGTATGGCGGTTGTCCTGTGAGCATGTGCAGGGCGGTGGCGCCCAGGGCATAGAGGTCTGTCTGGGGCAGGCATTCGCCAAAATTCTGTTCAGGGGCCATATAGCCGATGGTGCCGGCGATGGTTGATTTGTCGGTATTGGAGTGCGCATTTGCGACAGCGCCGAAGTCGATCAGATAGGGCTGAATGTTTTTCCAGTTGCCGTCAGTGGGGAGTTCGCAGAGGATATTGGACGGCTTGATGTCGCGGTGAATGACGGGCGGGCTGTATTGTGAATGCAGAGTGTGCAGTATTTCTGCAGTTTTTTGCATGAGGATCAGTGTCTCTTCTTCGGAAAACTTGCGTTTGTTATCGAGATAGACCTGAATCGACGGTGCTTTGATGTATTCCTGAACGATGTAGCTTTCTCCGTTGATTTCGTCAGAGAGAATGCTTTCATAAAACTTGGGGACGCCGGCGACATTGAGGCTTGCGAGCGTCTCGGCTTCGCGTTTGAACAGTTCGAAGCTTTTGAAGCTGTCGTTCTGGTTGAGCTTGAGCGCTTTGATTGCGAGCTTGTCGCCCGTGTTCAGGTCTGTCGCGAGATAAGTTTTGCCGTTCGTGCCTTCGCCCAAAAGCCGCTCGTAGCGGTATTTGAGCATGAGCAGTTGCGGCGTTTGAAGTGTGTTGCTTGTCATTCGGTTGCCTTGTCGTGTGGTCTTGTAAAGCGCTGTATTTGGGGCGTTGAAATTCGCCAGCTTATATCCATTATTATAGGGAACAGTCGGCTTTCATAAGCATCTGTCGCCTAGGGAGGTCTGAACAATTGCTGGCTTTTGGACAATAGTATTTCTGGAACATAAGTTTTGTGCGGGCGAGACGCCCGCATCCCCAGGAGGTTTTCGAATTGTTCAGAGGTTCGCTAGGGATTGAGTTTATTTGAAATATAGTCAGTAGGTTCATTCAGATCGCAGAGCGGGAAGGGGAACGGCATGCTCCGCGTGACATGTGGCGGGCGGTCAAATGTGCCCGGACGGGTCTGATATAGAATGGGCAGAGGGTCGCCGCGTTTGAACAGCTTTTCGGGATCTGTATGGATCGTGATGCTGTGGAAGATGTCTTGTGTTTTGTCATCATCTGGCGGATTGAATTTATAGGTGAGTACATAAGTAGGGGGGATTTCGACCCTTGGGTGTTCGTAGTGGAATTCGGTGTTTACCTCCCAGGATTCGCATTTGATAAAGCGGATATTTGTGATGATCGCAATGGCCTTGTGCCCTGAGTTGTAGAGGCTGAGGTGGTCTGGGCTGCTTTGGGGGCTTTTACGATATTCGCTGCGGATGCTGCTGAGCTTTGGTTTGCTGATACAATTTCGCAACCACAAGCCCGGATAGTAAAGGAAAGGCCATGTCAACACGAGTGCTACGATAACAATGCCGATGAATGCCGAATCGCCTGTCTGGATGACCAGAGCTGTTATGCCAATAAAAATCAGAATCGCGAAGATTTCGATGATTAACGGCGTGAGCGATTCAGAAGGTATGGCGGCTGGATAGTCCTTAAACCTTGGCTGTGTGACAAAGAGATTCTTGAGATCCGGACGTTTTGCAGGATCGTCCGGGAGAGATTGCCATAGCGCCATATTATGCGGCTGGCAGAGATGACGCACTTCCAGGAGCTGTTCTTTAAAGGCCTGAGGATTCGGGGCATTGTCCTGATCCAGGTCGAGTTCGTAGTGATTATCTTGGAAGTTCAGGATGCGGCTTTGAATTTTGTCGAGGTCCGAGAGGCGTTTGTCAAGCGAGGGTTCGAGCATCTGCCGGAGCATCTGTACGAGCGCGCGCGGCTGGCTTTCGACGTATGGGTCGATGATGAGCCGGAGATCGATGACAGTCATTTCGGCGGGATCGACGCCGCTGAGCAGATAGGCCAACAGCGCCGCGAGCGCGTATGTGTCGCTTGCGGGTTCTGCGCGTCCGATGAGCTGTTCGGGCGACATATAGCCGAAAGTGCCTGCGATTGTCGAGCCGCCGCTCTGCACCTGCGGGTTTGAGACTGCGCCGAAGTCGAGCAGGCTAGCCTTGAAGTTTCCGCCTTCCCAATGTCGCAGGATGATATTTGAGGGCTTGATGTCTCGGTGGATGACCGGTGGCTCATGGCAGTGAAGTTTTTTTAGGATCTGGATGAGCTGAAGGATGAGGTCAAAGATCTGTGTCAGGGAAAAGCGATAGCCTGAGCTCAGGATCTGTTTGAGCGTCGGGCCTTCGATATATTCCTGAACGATGTATGAGCATGGCGGTTCATCTTCAATGCAGTCGCGCGCCTCATACAGTTTGACGACGCCAGGGATATCGAGTGTCGCGAGCACTTCGGCTTCGCGGTGAAAGAGCGTATATTCTTTCCATGTTTTGATCGAGTCGATGCGCAGCTGTTTGATGGCGACTTTCTGGTGATCCGAAAGGCGTTCCGCGAGAAAGACTTTTGATTGCGCGCCTTGGCCGAGCGCGCGGATGAAACGGTAGTCGTTCCCCATGCCTGCGGGCGTGGTGATTTCGGGCGTTGATGCTTCAGGGGCCTGTGCCGTGTCAGCTGGATGTTCGCCGGTTGATGCATCTGGGGCCTGTGCTGTGTCAGCTGGATATTCGCCGGTTGATGCTTCAGGGGCCTGTGCCGTGTCAGCAGTGCGCGCATTTCCTTGAGGCAGTTCAGTTTCTGCCATTTGGGTGGATGCTGTTTGTTGCGGTATGCTCTGGACCTCGTCCATGACTGTCTTGTCCTTGTTTGTTGCGGAGGAAAAAGCTGATGGAGATCACACCCCTATTGTGCAGTGACATCTATCCCGGCATGCGTGTCGCCGGGGGGACAGGGATGAGATAGACGATAGAGCAGTAGCTCGGGTCGTCCGCTTTGTATTGCACGAGGCATTTCATCGGATAAGTGAGCTGTTTATATTCGTCTGAAGCGGCTCGTCGTGTCCTTTCCTGAACCCATTTATCTGTTTCATCTGGAGAGCTTGGCGTTTTGAAAATATCTTTTGGATATTTATCGATGAGGAAAATTGGCTTTTCGCCGCGGCTTATGCCGCACCAGGTGCTGCCGTCCGTATGATTGAATGTGAAGTCTGTGCATTCGTAAGTGGCATTGTATGGCTTAGTCGAGAACCAGAATGTGTCAGGCACGTGGATCACCCTGGGGGGGAAAGCAGTGCCGATGGCGTAGCGAATCTCTTTGCCGGGTATTTCTAAAAATAGGAGTGATTCGCAATATTGAAATTTGTCTGAGTCTGTCGAGAAAAAACTGTCCATTTTCGAGAGTTTTTCGAAGACCTTCGTCATGCCTGCGGAGAGTTTGATTGTGCGCACATCTTCAAGCTTGAGCATGGAGAGCTTGTGTCTGTCCCCGGTGATGCGGTTGATGCCTTTGATCAGAAGGTTGGGCAGCAGGCACAGGATATTGACGAGATGTATGCCTGTGTTGAGTAGCTGAACTGCTTTTTTTTGCGCGTTGTTCAAAGCGGGGAGTTCGGTTGAATCTGTGCGGATGTTTTTGATCATCTGCAGCAGTGCTTCTGCGCTTGCCGGTCGTTTGTCGTAAGCGTAGTTGAGGAGCATTCCCAGAAGCTTGCGCATTTTCTTGGATGTGTTGGGTGCATATTTGTCGAGCGCATCGTTATATTTGATCGAGAATGTCTCGAAAGCCATTTCGTATGGCGGCACGCCAGTGAGCATGTGGAGCGCGGTCGCGCCAAGAGCATAGAGGTCTGTCTGTGGCAGGCATTCGCCAAAATTCTGTTCGGGGGCCATATAGCCGATGGTGCCAGCGATGGTCGATTTGTCGGTGTTCGAGTGTGCATTTGCGACAGCGCCGAAATCGATCAGATAGAGCTGTTTGTCCGCCAGATGTGATTTGTCCGCCAGATTGATCAGGATATTTGAGGGTTTGATGTCGCGATGGATGATGGGGGGCGCATACTGAGTGTGTAAGATATGCAAGATTTCGGCAGCTTTTTTCATGATTGTGAGCGTTTCATCTTCAGAGAACTTGCGTCCTTGCGCGAGCAGGCTCTGAATGGATGGCGCGTCGATATATTCTTGGACGATATAGCATTCGCCGCCAATTTCTTCCGAGAGTATGCTTTCGTAAAATTTGGGGATGCCGGCGACATTGAGGCTCGCGAGCGTCTCGGCTTCGCGTTTGAACAGCTCGAAGCTTTTGAAGCTGTCGTTCTGGTTGAGCTTGAGCGCTTTGATTGCGAGCTTGTCGCCTGTGCGGAGGTCTGTTGCAAGGTAAGTCTTGCCGTTTGTGCCTTCGCCCAGCAGCTGTTCATAGCGGTATTTGAGCATGAGCAGCTGCGGCGTTTTTAAAATTTCTTCACCCATCACATTTTTTATTTTCAAAGCGCCCGGCTATCGGCTGTTTGCCGATACGCCTGGGCAGCGCCGTCTATTTCATACGCCGGCGCGAATCATTTGCCTCGGCTATCGGCTGTTCGCCGATACGCCGGGGTAGCGCCGTCTATTTCATACGCCGGCGATTTTATCATGAGCTCGCGGTAAATGAAAAAGATTTGATACAGGTACAAAAAAAGCGCGCCATTTGGCGCGCTTTTGAGGAAACCGTAGCGATACTCGAAAGATCAGAGGCCGCGAGTGAGCCAGCGGCTGGTGAACGTGTCGTCGGGAATGTTGGTGTCGCATTTTTCTTCGGACACGAAGTTCTCGGTGATGTGTTTGGTCGCCGCATTTGTGACTTTGACGTGCGTGTAGAGCAGGTGGCCGTTGCCGAGGTCTTTGGGTTCGAAGCGTTCCTGCGTCTTGAGGAGCTTGCCGCCTTCGTCATAATACTCGATGTAATCCATGAACATGAGTTTTTTATCGAGCTTGATGACGAGTTTCGGATAGGGGAGCAGGTCGTCTGCGGAGAGCTCTTTTCCGTCTTTGACGGTCTTGATCTTGAGCTCGAGCTTGACATGCGAGCCGTTGTCTGCGTTGAGGTCGAGAATTTTGACGACATCGTAGTCATCGGCCATGTAGATCATGGACATATCATCCATGGACCAGTCTGAGCCGTAGAAGCTCTGGCGTTTTGCGTGAGCGCCGACGCGGCGGACTTTCTGCGAATCTGGCAGACGCGCATACACATCGGAGCGGCCTTTTGTGACGACGCCCATGCCGCGCATGTCTGCGGGTTCAAAGAAGCGGACGGCGCGGCGGTTAGCGCCCTTGGTATAGGTGTCGAATTTGTAGGTGACATCTTTGTGGACGCCGCCATTGAGCACCATGGAGGTCTTGATCCACTGATCTTTGAACGGGTTGTGGTTCTTGTCGACGGCCTTGAGCATTTCAGTGGCGCCCGCGAGGTCGTTGACGTCTTTGATGTAGTTGCCGGCGGCAGGCGTCTGTGCCTGTGCAGGCTCGGGAGCCATCATGAAGGATGCTGAGGTGCAGAACATGAGACCGGCAAACGCGAGAGCAAATTTATTCAGATGCATGGAATCAATCTCCTTTTGTTGGATTCCCGAGAAGCTATTCATCCTGAATAGCGATAAAACTCGGGGGCTGAAACGATAACTGTCGGATCTTATTCAAAAAAAAATGCCGGGCGTATCGCGTCGCGATAGCCCGGCGCACGGGCCGTATGCAATGCATAGGCCGTGCCAAAATGAGAGGGGGATGCAAGGGCGTATCGCGTCGCGATAGCCCGGCATACAGGCCGTATGCACGCAGTGCATAGGCTTGTGCAAAAAAAACGCGGCACAGGGCCGCGTCTTTGATGTGCGTGTTGCCGGGATTAGGTAGCCGGCGCTTCTTCCGCTTTTTCTTCAGACTTCATGCCTTCTCCAAGCATGACATCTTTGCGCGAGGAATGCATGCGAGCCCAGCGCATCAGGCCGCTCAGGAGCAGCAGTGAGGCAGCCGCGCTGATGATCATGGCCACGCCCGTGAGCACGCCGAAGTTGCGCATCGGCAAAAGGTCGCCAAAATAGAGGACGCTCAGGCCGAGCCCGATTTCGAGCGCGTTGATCACGACGCCCCAACCGGTCGTTTCGATCATGTGATCGCTCGCGGCTTTGCACGCCTCGGCGGTCTTTTCGGGACGGCCGAATTTCCAGATCAGGTGGCAGGCGTAGTCGATGCCGACGGACAGCGAAATCGCGGCGATCATGGAGGAACCGACATCGAGCCCGAGGTTGAGCGCGCCCATGATGCCGAACGTGAACAGCACCGTGAGCACAGCCGGAATGACCGAAATCGCGCCGGTGTGCATGCTCATCGTGAACAGGATCAGGCAGATCAGCACCATAATAAAGGAATAGACGAGGCTGACGATCTGGTTGTGGACGACCGAAGCGTTCATCGCCTGATAAATGATCGGGTAACCGGATGGGATAACCTCGATTTCCTCCCCAATTTTCATGGATTTGTGCAGGGTGTCGGTCAGCCATTGTACTGAATAGGTGTTGGCTTTTTTGGCCGCGAGGATGTCATCCGTGAGTTTTGTGCGGAACGCGGCACGCTCGCTGGGTTCGACATTGAAATAATAGATGCGCGCGACATCGAAGAGCTTTTCGCCGAGGACGGCGTCGAGCGTATCGCGTGCGATATCGCCCTGGATTGCGGAATCGATATCGGCAGCGATTTCTGCGGAATGGAAATCGACCGCGACTTCGTGGAGTTCGGGGAAATCGTTCTTCGGCAGGAAGACATTTTTGTCGTCGAGGCTCCAGATGGCGCTTTTGACGAGTTCGTCGAATTTGTCGCTCGGATCGCTGACGCCGGTGATTTCGAAGAGTTTCTGAGCGCGGAGTTCGCGGGTCTTTTCGATCTTGGTGTTGACGATCTGCTGATGGAGGAAGGCGACGCCTTCGCTGACGCCCTGTTCGCTCGTTTCAGCATCGCTGAGGACGTTCTGAATCATGGTGAGCAGAAGGTCATCTGAATAGGAGCCGTTCTGGAGCGCGGCATAGATCTGGTCAGTCAGAACGTCGAGATCGGCTTTTGACGCGAGGATCTGCGGATAGAGCGCAGCGGCAGTTTCCTGCAGTGCCGTTTCGTCTGGTTCAGCATTTACGGCGCTTTCGGAGAGCATGGCCTTGAGGCTTTCCACGGTGAAGGATTTGTTCTGGATGGCGTCGGCGGCTTTTTCCGCGAGCGTTTCGATCTTTTGCGGATCGAGCGCGAGCGCTGTGTTGGCCTTTTTGAGCGTGTTGAGGATCGTGCCGCGTTCGGGTTCGAGCGCGAGCAGGATGAGCGCGAGGTCTGGATCTGCAAAGAGGTTGTTGTTGAGCGTTTCGCGGATATTGTCGCGCGAAGGTTCAACCGATGTCGCAAAGACTGCCTGATCGATCTGTTCATCCGTGAGCGGAGCAGTGACGTATGGCTGGCCGTTTGCGGGGTTTTTGCGGTGTTCGTAAGCGAGGAAGATCCATTTGAGGTGCTGGCGGATTTCCTGTTTTTCGACTTCGCGTGCGCGGTCGTTCATAAGCGTGCGGGGAACGGCGATTCTCGGTGCGAACAGCGGCTGCATCTGGGCCTGGAGTTCTTCCGCGAGGTGAGCGCCTTCGCTGAGGTCTTTGCCAGCGACGCGGATCTGCATCAGCGAGTGGCGCCAGTTCATGTCGGGATCGCAAGAGGTGAGGCAGGAGCCGTCTTTGGGGCTGACGCATTCGGGCAGGCAGATGCCGTTTTTGGCGGGCGTTTCGCAGGAGCACATCGCGAGTTCCATCGCGACGGAGGCATCGTTTGAGTAAGCGAGCGCCGTGAGGTTTTTGGCCTGTTTGGGAGATTCGGTGATGTGCTGTCCGTCGCCCATCGAGCCGCCGACGAGGTTGACGACATCGGAGATCGACTGGATGCCAGCGATGCGCTCGTGCGACTTGATCAGGGCGGTCATACGTTCGACCTGGCGCAGGACAAGCGGTGAGGAAATGTCGGCATTGATTTCGGTCTGAATGAAGTTTGAGCCGCCGAAGTTGTCGTTCATGAAGTCGTCAGAACGGATCGGGAGACTGCCTTCGGCAAACAGAGAGCTGTTGTCACCGTGAGGCTCGACGCGGGAAGCGAGGACACATGCGCCGACAAGGAGAATGCCGACGACGACGGCTGCGATTTTGCCTTTTGCATAGATGGCGTCCGAGGCTTTTTTAATCGCATTGATTGCCCATTTGGGCGCACGGCCGCCTTGCTGCGGCTTGATCGGGAACAGGATGCTCGCGCTGGAGACGACCCAGAATGTCACGATCATGATGACGATTGTCGATATGCCCATGACGGCGCCATACTCGACCATCGGATCGACGTCCATTGCGAGGAAGCTGAAGAAACCAGCGGCTGTTGTCGCCACGCAGACGATGACGGGGGGGCCTGTGTGAATCAGCGCTTCTCGGATCGCATCTTTGCGCGTCAAGCCTTCATCCAGGCGCGTCAGCATCGCGTTGATGAGGTGGATTGAATAGGCGCTGCCAAGCGCCATGAGGAGAATCGGCAGGGATGTCGAGATCAGAGTGAGTTTGAAGCCGAACAGGGACATGCCGCCCAATACCCAGATGCAGGAAACGCCGACACTGATCAGTGCGATCAGCGTCGCAAGGAACGAACGGCTGGTGATCCAGATGATTGCGGTGACGATCAGGATGACCCACGGTGTGAGTTTTGTCATATCCGTGCGCGCCTGGTCTGCTGAATAGGAGCCGATAAACGGGCTGCCGCCATAATAGACTTCGACATCGGCGTTCATTTCCGCGCGGATGCTGAGCAGCCGTTCCTTGATTTTGTCAGCCGCTTCCTTGATGCCGACATTGACATCATCGACCTGGGCATAGACGGCGGCGGCTTTGCCGTCGTCGCTTACCAAAAATCCATTGACGTGGTCGAGCGTTCGGACGTGTTTCTTTACCTTCGCGAGCGATGCCGCGATTTCATCAGCTTTTTCCTTGGCTTCTGGCGATCCTGGTTCGGGATAGCTCGGTACGAGGTCGGTGATGACAGCGAGGTCGCCGGCTTCGTCCTTTTCATGGCCAATATCCTGAATTTCCGTAAAACACGTTGTATTACTCACGCAGGGTGTCATGACTGGTTCGCCGTTTTCGCCGATGATCCAGTCGCCGTTGGAATCAACCTTGTGGCATTCGAGATTTTTGAACTCGTTGGCATACCTGCGGATCAGTGTGATATTTTCGAGCGTGAATATCGTGTCTTTCGCTTCGACGCCCACGATCGCCATCTGGAGTCCGTGGAATTTGTCGCCGACATCTTTGAATTTGACGATTTTGGGGTCATCCTGCGGCAGGAATTTGATGACATCATCGTCATTTTGGATGTGAAGTGCTGACGGCACAAGGGCGCCGGTCACCACTGCGATGAGTAGGAGCATCGGAAGCGCCCACCGCATCGCAGGCGCAGCAAGTACGAGACTTACTCGCCCGAGAAAAGAAACGTCCTGTTCTTTCATGCGTTTACCTTGGTGAAAAATAAAAATAGCCCTTATCCGGAGATAAAGGACGCCCAAAACGGCAGAAATAACGGTGTTTATTGAAAATAATTCACATCCATATAAGGGATTTTGTGAACGAGGGCGGTTTATGGCGCGCCTATGCGTTGCATACGTCGGTCAAGAGCCGTTCGACCGAACGGCTCTGATAGGTAGTGACCGTTGTCAATCGATTCTTTTTCTGTCTGTTTATCAAATAGTAAGGGGTGGGCATATTCCTTCTGAGAGTGTTGAATGAGCTCTGGCTTATCAGTTTTCGACAAATTGGCCATTCTGATATTCGTGGATTGGTTACCGCAGGTCAATGGTTTCGTCGAGAGTTCATCCTGGCTACAAGCGTGGATCACTGATGTGCCAACATAGAGCCGACGTAGATAACTTAAACCTCTATTATCCAAAGCTCATTCAACACTCTCATGTTAGTGTTACTCCGGCTTTCTTTCTGGATGGGGTTTGGGGAAACCTCTTTCTTTGGCCACAAAGAAAGAGGTTTCCCCAAGGCCGTCAGGGTTGCGCAGGCTTTTGAATTTTGTTGTACTTGTTCACCATCATTCCCCAGATAAAGCATGCCAGTTCCCGTGCAATTGCCACACAAGCGACATTAGGATTCTTGCCTGTAGATAATAATCTGAAATATCTTTTCTTTAGTCGGATGTTGGCCCTGTCGGCGTACGCGACGACTTCGGCTGAACAAGCGGATTGTCGTGCTTTTAAATCATTAGATTTATACCCTATCTGCCCTCGATTATAACAGTGTGCGGACTCGACCAGCAGCCGGCGAAGCAGGTTATTGCCAGCATGCGTAATGCCTAGCCTTTTCTGTTTGGAACCACTGGAGTCTTCTCCGGGCGTCAGCCCCAGATAAGACGAAAAATGTTCCGCGTCCTTGAAGCGACTGAAATCCCCGATCTCTGCGAGCACCGTCATGGCCGTAATTGTCTTGATGCCAATGAAGCACATTAATTTTTGGCCTTTTCGTTGAATTTGTCTGTCCGCGACAACTCTTCTATGCGCTTGTCCATTTGCGTAATCCGTTCAAGCAAGTAATTCTGAGTAAGCAAGTATCCATCAAGTATTTCCCTTAGACTTGCATCCAGAGAAAGCTTTCCAAGCCATTCAAGATGTTTCTGTGTCCACTTGTGCTTGCCTGCTGTGTAGTGAAGCTTGTGTCGAAGGCAAAAAGCATTAATCTGCTGCCTGGTCTTGGTTAATGCCTGCTTATGGTCATTGCGCATACGAATGAAGTCTTTGACCATCTCAGTATCTTCTGTAGGCACCGCCACAGGCTTATATGTGCGGAAAGCAAGACATCTGGCAATCTTCTCGGCATCGCGCTTGTCCGTCTTCACGCGCTTTTTCCGGCTTCCAAAGGCATGGTGCTGGGGGCAAGTATCACACAGTTTACCCCAGCCGATGTCAGTTCGCGATACAGACTGTACCCTAGACAGCCAGCCTCGTAACCACAGACAACATCAGCATTCAAGTCGCAATAGCGCCTGGCTGATTCCAGATACCGAATAACGAGGTTAGTATCGGGGGCTATCTTCTGAGTGCCCCATGCCTTGTCGGTCTCGGGAAGGTAACAACAAAGCGTAAAACTGTCCTTATGGACATCCATTCCCACAAAAATTGTGCTATAAGACATATCAGTGACCTCCTTGCAGTGCGGTAAATCCTGTTACCGCGGGGGTGTTTGCACGATGCGAGTCTACAGGTAAATCCACGAGAGATGCAACGTGAGGTCACTACATATTGTCTACATTGTGTGCGGCTATCGCTTGCGCGATACGCCGCCCCTGTCGCGCCTATGCGTTGCATACGGCGCGTGTATCGCTCGGCTATCGGCGATGCCGATACGCCTCGCGTGTCTTGGCGAGTGGCATCGCCTGAAAAAGGGTATAGTACCCCATAAAATTAATGTGGGTTCCCCGCCCCCGCCGCCACCTCCGGAGGACCAGGCCTCGGGCGCACCCCGGGCAGGCCGTCGTTTCCTTC
>JAFUEE010000174.1 GCA_017464085.1 Pseudomonadota bacterium | reverse complement strand
CAATTCAAGCAATTCTGTTCTATCAATACCTCTCGCCATTGGTTCCTCCTGTAAGATGAGAGTTTATGCAAGTTCATCATACTGGATTTCCAATGGCACTTTTAGCTTTTTCGATTTTGCGAACTCATGTGGACGTTATCGTTCCACAAGTATGGATCTGACAAAATGGCCATCTATGATCGGCAATCGAGTAACGACAGTCTCTTGCATAAAATCTATAGCCTTTATCATGCAGCACTACTGCCTACCTTCTATTGCCTACTGCCTTGTATTTCATATCCACAGACGTTGAACACAGCTTTCTAATTGCTCTGGATATCAAGTTTTACTGAATAATCTGGCGCAATGTGAAGCGTGCATCGGGTCACAGTGACGCTTCTGCCGTCGCGTTTGAGCGCATAAGTGAGCGTTGCAGAACCGTCGTCGTTTTGGTGAAATGCTGGGGCTTGAATTGCCGCTTCTGAGCCATAAGGTTCCATATATTCGGTGACGAGAAAATCGGTATCGCGTGCATGGAAGCTGCTGGCCATGTATGCGAGGCGCTTGGACTCTGGCGGGTTTTGCAGGACATCAATATGTTTAAAAAACGCTTTCAGCGCTTCTGTGGGGTCTGCTTCTTTAGGAATGACACCTTCCCCAAGTTTGATGACAAAATAAGGGTGAAGCTCGCGCTCGATATATGCCTGCATGAAGTAATAAGGGGATTTAGGCTCAGTCGTGAACTTGAGTTTGTGATATTTTCTATATGTGCTTTTTATATATTTAATCAGAAGAAGACAGGCTGTCCGCGCCTCTGCTTTATCTGCGTTCCAGTCATCGAAATCATCGATATCGCTGAGTGCTTCCCGGCATTTGGCATTGAGCAGGCATTGTAATGTCTCCAACATGGCTCAGACTCCTATGGCTGGGGGCGTTTGGGCTTGGGACGCGGATCATCGCGAATGATATGGCCCATGCTTCGGTATTCGTGCATGGCGGCATTCCATAGAAGATCATAATTAATCAGCGTCTGATTAGATGCGGCCTCGATCGATGCTCTAAAGACGGCATTTTTAATATAGCCGCCGCTCATCTCGAAATAGAGTGATAATGCCTCAAAGTCGATATCGTCTGCGAGCGGTGCTTTGGGGGGCAGAAGGCGTTTCCAGAGCATTTCGCGTTGCTTGGCATCGGGCATCGGGAAATCAATCTTGAACTGGATGCGTCGCGCGAGGGCTTCATCCAGGCCATCGGCAAAGTTCGTCGTCAGGATGGAAACACCCGAATAAGCTTCAAGACGTTGAAGGAGATAGTTGACTTCGAGATTTGCATACCGGTCATTAGAACTCTTGACATTGGTGCGCTTGGCAAACAGCGAATCGGCTTCGTCAAAGAGCAGCATGGCTTGCGAACGTTCCGCTTCATCAAAGATTTTTGAAAGCCGCTTTTCGGTTTCGCCAATATATTTATCGACGACGCGAGAGAGATCGATGACGTAGAGGGCGCGCTTGAGCTCATGTGCAAGAACTTGGGCGGTCATTGTCTTTCCTGTGCCTGGCAGTCCCGAAAGCAGGACGGAAAGGCCTGCGCCGGACATATTGTATTTGGCAAATCCCCAGTCGCTCATGACCGTATCGCTATATCGTGCAAATGACAGGATTTCGTTGAGCGTGCGGCGGATGTCATCCGAAAGGACGACATCGCTGAGCTTGAGCGTTGTGGAGCGCAACGTTGCCAAGCCTTCGAGTGCCGCGCCCCGTGTCTTGTTGAGCGTATCGGTGAGGTGCGCTGGCGTGAGCGCTTTGCGCGGCGGCTCTGCCGCAAGCCTTGCACACGTCTGATCGATGGCTGTGCTGATCTCGGAATCGCTCAGACAGTAGCCTTCAGCCATTTCGCTGGCGATATCCTCGGCTTCTTCTTTGGGCAGATAGTGTGCAAGATTCTTTTGCCAGTATCGAAGTTGATCTTCGCGTTCCGGTTGCGGAAACTCGATTTCTGTCAACTCGCCAAAGAGTTCTCGCGTGAGCGTTGTCTGTCTTTCGACGGCGACACAGATACGCAGATACTGACAGGCCTGCAGGAGATCATTGAATTGCGTCGCGAAACGCATGATTTGGGCGGCTCTCTCTCCATCGAGGTCGTGCATCCTGAATAGCAGTATGGCTTTTTGTAATCGCGCCTCGCGTATCAGAGAGAGAAGCAATGTAGAAATCTCGGCCTGTTCGGGCGCTGTTTTGAGGATTGAGTGCAAATCTGTCTCTAGGACGTTCAGTCCCAATTTTTGCGCGACGCGGCAGAGCGCAGTGGTGCGCCCGATGCCAGAATAGCCGATCAGCGCGAGTTTTGCCGATTGTTTTTGCAGCGCGCGCGTAAGTGTCTTTTCAATTGGCGAGGGCCGTTGTTCGGCTTTATCGCGGTTGCGAAGCGTGCGGATGCCCGGCAGTGTTGCCCGGTTGTGTTCGCCTTGCAGAAATGCCAGAACTCTTTTGGGAATATAGATGGGGGCGTATGCACGCGGCGTTTCGGCTTTCCAGTTTGGCACAAGGCCAAAATTGATGAGTGCGTTGCGACAAAGGCGGCCATCTTCAGAAAGCGCGGACCGAAGTTTTTCTGGATCCACAAAATCGAAGAGCAAATAAATATAACTTGCATTGAGCTGCGCATATTCTGATGCGCCGCTCACAAAACGCCATAAGCGCGCGTATTTGTCATCATATTGAATGAGCGCGAGCACCATGAGGATATCTAGCTCGAACGCCTCTAGCCCAAATGCTTGCCGGATCCCTTCGCCTGGAAGGTGCTCGAAGAGATTTTCGCCATTGATCGCTTCAAAAGTGGCTTCGGTCTTTTCATGAATGGCGCTCATAATCATGGCCATGAGCTCGCTGGATCGCTCGAGCGTGGGCACATCATGCGAATCGAGCCAGTTTTGCGAGGCCTGGGTGTTCTTATTTGCGAGAATATAAATAATTTCTGTGAGCGATGGGGTTTCGGGCGCGAAGCTCCCGAAGTCATTGATGGCGCGGTCGCTGTATCTGCGCAGAAAACGCAGGCATAGCGCGGCAAACCATGCCCCGTAATCTTCAAAAACTTCTAATGGCGAATGATATGTCGGCGTTTGGGTTTCATTATCCATGGCAAAGATGATAAGGCATTTGTAATGGGTTATTACTGTTTAATTGTGCAGTTCAGAGCTGTCTGGTAATCGGCTCCGACCGTGAGTATACACTGTCTGACTGTCGTGCTTCTTCCGGTATTGATCAGGTCATAAGTCAGGGTTGCAGAGCCGTCCGCATTTTTTATGAATGTCGGAGCATTGATTTCAGGACGCGAGTCTGCATCTTTGTGAGATGTCGCCAAATCTTCTGTATCGCCCGCGTGGAAGCCATAAATCATATAGGCCAGTTTGTTGGCTCTCATTGTGGTGTTGAGTATATCAATATGTTTGACAAAAGCTTGAATGGCATCTGTATTATTCTTAGGGATGACGCCGTCTTGCGCATGAACGACATAGATCGGGTTGATCTCTCTTTCTACAAAGGCCTGCATAAAATAATAGGGAGGAACGGGCTTTTCAATAAGCATCATTTTATCATATATTTCATACTGCTTAATTAAAAACGTATGAAACATCTGGCAAGTTTTGAGCGCTTGATCTATGTCAACATTTTTCCATTCAAGATCCTCAACGGCATGTAAACATCTTTCATCTATAGAGGTTTTATCAAGAATATTCATATTGTTCTCTTCTTGTGAGGTTGCGGAAGCATCGTTTGTCTGTGAAGTATGGGATGCTGTTTTGGGATCGTTCTGCTCAAGGTTTCGGCTGCAAGCTGTCATGCCGAGGCATGCAGCGAGAACGGACAGTGCCATAAAAGTAATCGTTTTCTTCATGTTCTTAGCGGGGATGTGGGGAATGCGGCTCATGCAAAAGGTTATGATGAGCACGAAAAGCATATCATGGGGATGCGCAATCAAAAAAGGTGTTTTGGCTATTATTTTGGCCAAAACACCTCGAATGTCAGTGATCTGTTTGCGCGGCTATCTTCGATACGCCGCGCGGTGCGCTTGCCTATGCCTGTCGGCATACGGCCGCGCTATTTCTTTTTGGACTGTTGAGCCGCTTGCGCTGCTTGCGGTTGCTGCGCCTGTTGTTGCTGTTGCTGGCCGTTATCTACCTGAGGCACAACAGTTCTTTCGAACCAGTCTAAGCGCTTGGGCTCGATTTCTTTGCGTTTTTCTGGCGTGCCCATGAAGTATGTCGCATAGAGTTCGGCATAATCTTCCCCCGGATCGCGGAACTGATAGCGGCTGTTCTTTTTGATCTCGGTTCTGGCTACGTTTTTATATGACCACCAGCTGCGTCCGAGATAGCCTTGATGGTATTGTCGGTGAGGCAGATAACTAAAGCATTCGTTCATCCAGCAAAAACTATTGCCAAAAGAGCTTTTGATGTGCTGGAAAAGCGTTGTTTGCGTCACTTGCTGGGCTTTAGCGGTCAGCAACCCCTGATTGCCGCCGGCGCCGAGCCCTGCATTTTCAAAAGCTTCTACAATGATATCTTGGCTCGAATTTGGACGCTGCCTTTTGATGATTGAGGCTGCGGCTGTCTTGGCGGCCTCGAGTTCGGCATCATCAAACGGCCCGACGAGGGGATCGGTCATATTGGCAACCATGTCATCGACGAGTTGCCTCGCGACGCCTGTCCTGTCATAGACATATTCCGTCCAGTCTGAAATCTTGAGGAATTCTGGGTCGCGGGAGAATTGGAACGCCATCGTATCGGCGACGTGTCCCACTTCGTGTGCGAGCGTGGTGTCAAACATGTTCATGCCGACCATGGCGTCGTCTTTATCCGTGTAGTCGCCGGATTCTACGATATCCATATTTTTTTTGTCGTAGTCCACTGCGATAACTTCAGCTCTCCATGTCGTGCCCGATGAAGATTTATAGGTTTCATTTCTGCCGTTGAGGGCTTTCAGGCGCTGGACATGTTGTTCCGGCAATCTCTGAAGGACTTTATAGGAGCCTTTCAGGCCGTTGATTTCCATGGTTTTGGTATCGCTTTGAACGGCGCCGTCACTCACATTGACGCCGAAGCGCTTTGTAAAGACTTTGACCATGGTGGCCTGATCGTTGATGTGATCGACGAGATGGTCGAGGCTTGTGTTGATGGCCGGTTTGGCTGCGGCATCCTCGCAATCGATGATTTTGTTGAGGTATTCCGGATTTTCGGCGACGACTTTGCAGACCTTGGCATTCGAGGAGAGTGTGGCGCTGATCTGAGACCAGTCCATGAGGTTGCCGGTGAACAGTTTGGCGGCCAGGGCTTCGGGCTTTTCATTGCCTTTCTTGTCGGACTCCGGTGTGGTCACGCCTTTGGATGCGGAATCCTGATCCTTTTTGTCGGTTTTGAGTTCTGCCTGCTTGGTGGATTTACTATCGAGCATAACGTGTCTCCTTAAAGTAAAAATACGCTGCTGTTAAGATACACTATGGAGACTGAACAAAAAAGTTTTATTTTGTAGGCGTTGCTACTTTTTTTGCGCCAACCAGCCGATTAGGCTGAAATGCCCGTGGATGGTGCGCAAACTAAAAATAGGCAGTCTTCAATGTGGCGACATCTTCAACAATTTCGACGAGAGCGTCGAGGATGGCATCGATCACTTTTTGGGCAGAAAGCAGTTGGGCGCGACCTCTTTGCAAGCATGCAGATCTTAGGGGGTTGTGGGGGCTTCTTTGGTGTTGCGCGCTAGCGTAATTTGATAGTCTGGGCTGATTGTTAAGACAAACGATTTGACGATGGTTGCTCTTCCTGTGCTCATGAGTTCGTAAGTCAGGGTCGCGGAGCCATCATCGTTTTTGTGGAACTCAGGCGGATTCATCTCAGGGTCATACTCGTCGCCATCATGATGTTCTAGTATGAGCGTCTCTATATTACCCGAATGAAACCCATATACCATATATGCAAGTGATTTCGCATCCAATGTTGTGTTGAGAATATCGATGTGTTTTGCAAATTCCTGTATTGCTTCAGTGGAATTTTTGGGAATGATGCCGTTCTGGGCATGAATGACATAAGTCGGATTGATTTCTCTCTCTACATAAGCCCTTATAAAATAATAGGGAGACGCCGGAGGTACAATAAAAATGACTTTTTTATATTGGCCGAAGTTCTCAAGCATGAATTCATGAAGAAGCTGGCATGCCTGAGCGGCCTCTGTGTGATTAACATCTTTCCATTCTAACTCATCAATTGCTGTTTTACATCGTTTATCGATATTTCGGGAAATTTCGGCTTGTGCAGAATCGGAAGAATTGTGATGCTCCGAATCTGTGGTGTGATTTCTTAGGCTGCAGGCAGAAAGGCTACAACAAACGACAAATGGCAGAACGAGCAAAAAAAATCTTTTCATGATTTCAAGCAAATTAGCAAGTAGAGTGTTGGGATGATGGCGTGGGCGTTTGGAGAAATGTAGCGGGATGTGGTGAAAATAATGAATCTTATTTGCCTTGTTCAACGTCTTTAACAACGGTCTGCTCGAACCAGTCTTTTCGCTGGGGCTCAATTTGAGCGCGCTTTTCTGGTGTACCCATGTAATAGGTTGCGTAGAGTTCGGCGAAATCTTCCCCGGGATCTGGGAGTCTTTGTCTTTTGATGTGTCAGTGAATACGGTTAAACTTTGTTCGGTCGATTTTGCTTGTTCGTTCATGATAAATCTCTTTTGGAAAACGCGTTATACACACACCTAGCTAGCACTTTATCATCAATGGCGTTTGATAACAAAAAGTTTATTTCTCAAAATGAACGGTGGCGTATTTGCGCAGCAAATAGCCGCCGCAAGGCGACGTATGCCGCAGGCATAGGCGCCGTCCCGAAATTGTCCATGAGCCGTATGCCGCAGGCATAGGCGAGTTGTTGTGCGGCGTATCGAAGATAGCAGCGCGTTCCCAAAAAGGGCGTGTGCGTGCCAAAAAAAAATCTGGACACCAGCGGCTTTTTGTTTGAAACATCGCGCGTTTTGCAAATCTGAAGATTTTCAGAACGAACGGGCCTGAGGGTTCAAAACGCAGTGTTTATCTGCATCAGAGAAGAGGTTTTGTATGGGTGTGTTGAAAACGATTAAGCCGTCATTCTGGCTGGCAAATGTCCAGGAAGCCGGCGAGAGGCTGGCGTATTTTGGCATTCGAGCCGTGTTGCCGCTGATGATGGTGTCTGTCGGCGCTGGCGGGCTTGGCCTGAGCATGTTTCAGAAAGGCCTGATTTTTTCCGTGTGGGCGCTGATCCAGTGTCTGGTCCCGATGGTTTCTGGCGGTTTTAGCGAATCGTTCGGGTACAAGAAATCGATTATTGTGGCGTTTGTGATCAACTTTTTGGGCTATATTTTGATGGCCAATATTCTGAATGTCTCGGCGCTTCTGACCGAGAGTGCCGAGCTCAACCAGACGGTCAATTTCTGGCTGATGATGCTGAGTGGCTGCACGATCGGCTTGGGCACTGCGATATTCAAGCCGCCAGTGGGTGGGATTGTCGCCAAATCGCTCAACGAGAAGAATTCGGGCCTTGGTTTTGGCATTTTTTATTGGGTCGTGAACGTCGGCGGATTTCTGGCGCCGCTTGCCGCTTCCGCGCTTCGCGGCACGGATGAGGCGCCGACCTGGCATTATGTCTTTTATGGCGCGGCCATTGTGACGGTCATCAACCTTATTGTGACGGTCATATTTTTTAAGGAGCCGGAGCATACCGAGGATTCGCCCAAGCAATCGGCAGGCGAGGTTTTTCGCAACACGCTTGGGGTTTTGTGGCATGACAAGATGATGCTGCTTTTCCTGCTCATCGTGAGCGGTTTCTGGCTTATGTTCATGCAGCTTTGGGATCTTCTGCCGAATTTCCTCGACGAGTGGGTGGATCGCCGCGATGTCGGTCAGCTGTTCGCGGGGACTGTCTTTACGCCGTTCCTCGAGAGCAATGGCGCGCTCAAGCCCGAGATGATCATCAATATCGACGCGGCGATGATCCTCATCCTGGTCATTCCGCTTTCCGCGCTTTTTTCGCGTTTCCGCATGATGACCTCGCTTTCGATCGGCATGGCGATATCTGTCGTGGGGTTTGTCATGAGCGGCATGACGATGTCCGGTGGCATTGCTTGTCTTGGTGTCGTCGTCTTCGCGATTGGCGAGATCACATGCTCGCCGAAGTTTGATGAATATGTGGGGATGACGGCGCCAGCCGACAAGAAGGCGATTTATATGGGGTTTGTCAATATTCCGTTCGCGATCGGGTGGGCGGTTGGCAATCTGATCAGCGGCCCGCTGTATGAACAGATGTCCTCCAAAACAAAACTCGCGACGCAGTATCTTGTCGAGCACGGTCAGGACAGCGCGGCGATTTCCAATTATAGTCAGGAAGAACTGATGGCGCTTGTGCAGAAGGTAAGCGGTACGGGCGACAGCTTCGAAGCCACGCGCGTCCTTTGGGAAGCCTCCGATCCGTGGATGATCTGGATTGTTCTCGGTGCGATTGGCTTTGCGTCGATGGGCGGACTGATTGTATTCTATTTTAAGAGTGGTATGGCCGAGAAAGATCGTCTTGCTTCCGAAAAAACACTTGCGGCATCCGAGGACTCGGATGCGGCTTCTGGTGAGCCTGATACGTCTGATAAAGCTTGATGCGGCTTGAGGTGGCGCGGCTATGCTTCGCATACGCCGCGCATGTCGCGCCTATGCGCCGGTAGCGCATACGGCGCTTGTCCGTGCGCGTCCGCGTTGCGAACACCCACGGTTATTATTCCGGCGGCTTCCAGCCGCCTGTGGCGCGGCTATGCTTCGCATACGCCGCGCTTGTCCGTGTGCGTCCGCGTTGCGTACACCCACGGTTATGAATACGGCGGCTTCCAGCCGCCTGTGGCGCGGCTATCGGCGTTGCCGATACGCCGCGCTTGACGCGCCTATGCCTGCGGCATATGGCGCACTCGCTCGCCAAGCGCGTCAGGCGAGTGAGTGGTTTCACCTGAAAGAGGGCATAGTACCCCATAAAATATTGGGTTCCCCGCCCCCGCCACCACCTCCAGAAGACTCGCCTTCGGGCGCACCCTCGCCAGGCCGTGTTGGCTACGGTCTGCGCAAAGGATGCCTTTACGTGCCGCGATCAAGAACGCCAGGGGGATCCCGGGCCGAGCGGTCTTGCTCGCGTTATGTCTAAAGCCCTTGAACGAGCTTCCAATATAGATATATGGCAATCGAAGGAAAAAGTTCCGAATTTTTTTTGAAAAAATAATTTGACAGTTTCCCCGAGTGCGCGTATAAGCCGCTTCTCGTTGACGGGCTCAAAATTGAGTCCTCGATGATTTGAAAACCGAAGAAGAGAGAGAAACAAGCAGAAGTGCGAGCCTAAATAAAGAGACAGCCGGTGAGGCTGATCTCGTAAAGACGTTCGATGGAACGTCTCTAAAGAAAATATCAGCAGCGGAGAACAATCTTCGTTGTAAAAAT
This sequence comes from Pseudomonadota bacterium, assembly GCA_017464085.1. Lineage (GTDB taxonomy): Bacteria > Myxococcota_A > Bradymonadia > UBA4248 > UBA4248 > UBA4248. Next base: position 22 of record JAFUEE010000174.1, on the reverse strand, counting down.
AAGGAATCAAACTGGAGAGTTT
>JAFUEE010000173.1 GCA_017464085.1 Pseudomonadota bacterium | reverse complement strand
GGCGCTTTTTTGTTTTCAGTCCGGGGGTTACGCTTCGCTTGCCCCCGGTTAGTGTCAGGCGCCCCGTCGGGGCGCTGAAGGTGTGCGCCCTGTCGGGGCACTGAAGGTGTGCGCCCCGTCGGGGCGCTTAAAGATCAGTGTTTTTTTTCTTTGTCTTTTTTCTCTTTGTCTTTGCGGAGCAGCAGTTCAGTGATTTCGGGATTGTTCGAGAGCAGGAGCGCTGTGACGCCTGAATTGTTTCTGACTGTGGGATCCATGCCTTCTGAGAGCAGTTTTTTGACAGTCTCTTTGTAGTGGATGCAGGCCATCAGCGTGGTGTTTCCGTCACAGTCTTTTGCGCGGATGTCGGCGCCGTTTTCGATGAGGCAGAGCGCGCATGCGTCAGAAGTGGCGCAATGAAGCGGGGTCTCCTTTTTTTTGTTCGTCAGGTTGACTTTCGCGCCGTGACGGATCAGCGTTCGGATGAGTTCCGGTGTGGAGGCGTAGAAGATCGGCGTTTCGTATTTCTGATTGCGCGCGTTGACATCGGCGCCTGCGATGATGAGGAGCATGGCGGTGTTCGGATGCCATCGGATCTGTGCAAGGAGCGGCGTGTCGTGTTCGCAGTCTGGGGTTTCGATATCGGCGCCTGCATTAAGGAGCGCCTGCGCGATGTCTTCGTCTTTTGCATACGCGAGCGGGGTGCTTTTGGTGTCATTCCTTGCGTTGACGTCAGCGCCTGCGGCGATCAGCAGTTCTGCGGCTTCGGCATCGGGGCAAGTGAAGAGCGGCGTGTTCTTTGACGAATCACAGGCATTGACATCAGCGCCGGCTTGAATGAGTGCCTGCACGACGTCGGCATTTTTGGCCTTGTGAAGCGGGGTGTGGTCAAGAGAGTCGCGCGCGTTGGGATCCATGCCGGCCTTGACAAACAAGCTGACGGCTTTGGCGTTCGAGACGAAGTGAAGCGGCGTTTCGTAGTAAGCGCTTGTCTCGCTGGCATCGATGCCGGCTTCGAGCAGGAGCGTCAGCGAGCGCGGGTCTTCGACATAGAATAGGGCGTTTCTGCCTTCTGAATCGACAGCGTTGATGTCACATCCTGCCTTGATCAGGAGGCTGACTGCCTCGGAATCTTTGGGGAAGCAGAGCGCGCTTTTGCCGGACTGATCTACGGCGCGTGGGTCTGCGCCGGCATCGAGAAGCATCTGCACGATGACGCCGCATTTGGCGTGCCTGAGGAGGTCTTCTTTGTTGTCGAGCGTGCGGAGGTCCAGGCCGTTTTGGACGGCTTCAAATAAGGTCGAATCATCCAGATAGCTGCTAAAACTGGCACTCAGAACTGTTTTTTCATTAATCGGCATATCCACTCCCGTGAATGAGACATTTCAAATGGCGATTATATCACGCAATGCGCGCTGCGGTCAAAACCTGGATAGATTTGTGCACAACAAGTATTCCGCGCAGTGTGAAGAGTCCTTGATGCCCAAGAATATAGAGGATTACGTCTGCGTGATCGGCGCGGATGGCATCGGGGAGCCGGACTGACGGTCAATCTTGGTCTTGCAGTCATTTGCCGCCGCAGGCTATAAGGCGAATGGGGCGCGTTGAGTGTTCTCGGTGTTTGTTATTTTTGTGCGCATCGCTATGGCCTTTGGCCATACGCGATGCATGCGCCGCCTATTGGCCTGCGTCCAATACGTCGGCGCGCAGTTTGAACGCGAGTGGCTTATGAAACCTTATATATATATTGCAGCGAGTGCTTGTCTGTGTCTGTCTTTGGCTGCGTGTCAGCCGCGTCAGGAGGTTGCGTATGAGACGGTGCAGGCTGCGCCTGAGCAGCCGACGGCGCCGGCAGAGAACGCGGGAGCTTCGGCCGACCAGGAGCCTGAAGTGCGCGCAGAACCTTCGCCTCAGCCGGAACAGCCGGTGCCACAGGCCGCGCCGGCAGGCAATGCAGGCGATGAACTGGATGCGCTTCTGGAAGCGCAGCGCCCGCATTTCAAGCCTGTCGTGATCTATTTCTCGCATACGGGCAACACGCGCTATGTCGCGGAATATATCCAGAAAGCGACGGATGCCGATATCTTTGAGATCAAGCCGGTCAAGCCGTATCCGTCTGATCCCGATGCGGTTCTCGAGCGCGCCCGGAAAGAGCTCGATACGCAGGCGCTGCCTGAAGTCGAAAAAATGCCTGAAGAGATCCTGGCGCTGAAGCCGCCGCAGCTCCGCATGTACAGCGTCGTATATCTCGGCATGCCCAACTGGTATGGGACTGTGCCGCGTCCGGTCATGACGATGATCGCGTCCGGCTTGTTCTATGGCAAGGCTGTGGCGCCTTTTGTGACGCACGGTGGCGGAGGCATGCAGAATGTCGAGCGCGACCTGAAAGAGGCGCTTGAAAGCTCCAAAGTGCTGAAAGGCCTGCTGATTCGCGACAAGAATGCGAAAAACAGCTCGCGTGAGATAGACCGCTGGCTGATGACGATCACGACTAGCCGGCGCTGATATGCCCGAGGGAAAGGCTTGAAATTTTGTGGCGTTGCCGAGGGGGTAGCGGCGTATGCGCGCAGACCTGTAGAGACGTTCGGTCGAACGTCTCTCTACAGGTCGAGCACATAGCCGCGCAGGGGGAGGCTTCCCCCTCCCTGAAAAGAGTCGCGAAGGCGGTCAGATCGGAAGTTTTGGTTGTGGCTGTCGCGCAGTGGCGGCGCGCGCAAGTTTTTTCATGAGCGTGGATATGGCGTGCGTGTCCGCGAGATCCTTGAGGCTGGCGGTATCGAATGCGTCATAGGTCTCGGTCTGCAGCTTCAGGAGCGGCGCGAGAGACTCGCAATGCGCCGTGTCGATGAGGACAGTCATTTTGATATGTGTGAAGATGTGGCTGACCTGATGGCCTGAATATTTCCAGTGCTGGGGGATATTGGAGAGCGCGGCATCCCACAAGTGATGGCGTGGCAGGCGGACCGCGGCTTCGGGATCTGGGGAATCCTTGCTGAGCGTGATCATCGGGAACTCCCAGAGGCCGCCCAGGAGAAGGTCGCTGCGGCGCCTTGCGATGAGGCAGTTTCCGTCGGGCTCTGTGAGTATGAGACAGGCGCGAAATTCTTGAGATTTTTGCGGGGGCGTTTTCTTTTCGGGAAGCGATTCGGTGAGTCCGTGCTTGAGCGCGAAGCACCGCTGGGAGAGCGGGCAGGACTCGCAGTGCGCGATTTTTGCGCAGGCGCTTGTGCCGAGGTCCATCATGGCCTGGTTCGTATCGGAAGCATGTCCGCAGGCAGCGACTGCGTTTGCTGTCGCTTCGAGCGCCTGGCGTGTTTTCCCGCGTGAGAGGTCGCCTGAGATGCCGAAAAATCTGGCCATCACGCGCTCGACATTTCCGTCGATTGCGGCCGTGTTCTGATGGAATGCGAAGGAAGCGATAGCCCCGGCGGTGTACGATCCGATGCCGCGAATTTTCTTCAATTCTTTGATATCTGTGGGAAAGTTTCCGCCGAATTGTTGCGTGATGATCTGCGCGCCTTCGTGCAGGAAACGCGCGCGGCGGTAATAGCCGAGGCCTGCCCAGAGCTGCAGGACTTCTGAGATGTCTGCGCGCGCGAGCGCTTCGACGGTCGGGAAGCGCTCCAGCCAGCGCGCGTAATAAGGCAGCACCGTGACAACCTGAGTCTGCTGGAGCATCAGCTCTGAGACCCAGACTTCATAAGGTGTCGGCGCTTCGCGCCAGGGAAGTTTTCTGCCATGTTTCAGAAACCAGTCCCTGAGCGTCTGCGCATACCATTGGATGTTGTCCTGCGCGCTGTCGCTCATTTCTTTGCAATGACCCGGATGTATTGCGTGCATTCGCCTGTTTCGTTGCCGTCGTCATCCGTGAGCTTGAAGCCGGGGACGTGCGCGAGTTCAAATGTGCGGAAATGCTTGGATATCATCGCGCGGATCTCGTCATCGGACTGCCTGAAGCGCATCCAGTCGTCAAAAAATTCGATGCTCTGAGCCGATCCGCCCGGGCAATCGTCGCCATAACGTTCAAAACAACCGAGGAAACATCCGTCTTTGTCGAGCACGCGCGCGAATTCGGCGACTGTGGCTTCGATATTTTCGATATATTCGAGGCAGCCCAGGGCAATGACGATGTCGAAGCGCTTGTCATCGAACGGGAGAGGTTCGCTCAGGTCATGCGTGAGATAGGGGATGTTTTCGGAGTTTTCTGCGGCGGCAAAGCACATTTCCGGGGAGATGTCGAGGCCGTAAGGCTCGGCACCGTGGGACTGCAGCCATCGAGCGCATTCGCCTGTGCCGCATCCGGCATCGAGTATGCGCTTGTTTTGGAGCGTTTCTGGCGGAAATGCAGCATGAATGTGCACAAAAGGATCCCAGCCGAGTTCCTTGCGCATCTCTTCATAGCCGTCAGCGAGTTCGTCAAATAATGTCTGTGGGGAATCGTGCATGATTGTATTTCATCGGTATCAGTATCAGTGGATTCGGGCTTTGCCCGCAAGGCTCATTTACCCGATTTGGACGGTCAGCGTCCAGAGGCTTTGCGTCCTCCCCGCTCGGCTGTGGGCTGCACTCCAGAAAACTCGCATCCAAAAGTCCGTGATGATCAGTCTGTGTTCAATGACATGTGGTGGCACAGGCCCACTGAACTGAAGCTAAAAGCAATCAGTTGTGGCTGGTGTCGATGTAAAAACGCAGTCTTGACGCTTTTGCGGGAGGCAGGTAAATTCAGGCGCGGAAGACTGTTCTGTTCGTTGAGTTTTTTTTAAGCTCGGGTGATTGACGATTGTGAGGATGAGGGTGAAATGACAGAAGAAGAGAAGCAGGCATTGACTGAAAAGATCAACACATACTGGGCGAATCGCCCGAAAGCATCGAGTTCTGAAGAAAAACAGCCGCTTGTGCCGGTGCATGACTTTGACAAGATCACGCCCTTTACGTCGGATGAGCATATCGCCGGTGTCCGGGCGTTTTATGAGAATCAGGAAGCGTGAGAACGTGTGCCATTGAACGGCAAAAACTGCATCCGTGATGATTGCGCATGGTTTGGAATAGGCAGCTTTGGGGGATGAGAGTTCGGATGGCGTGTTTGCCAATAGGAGGACGTCATGAGAGACCATTTGGCGCTTGGGATGTGCGCAATGTCTGTGATTTTTTGCGGCTGTACGCTCAGCGATATCGATGCGGCAAGTTATGAGTGTCTTGACCGTGAAGGGATGGTGGACGATTTTCGGAGCCTGGCGGATGATGTTACGGCGAATAAGGATTTGTGTCCCTGGGATCACAAGTATTGTTTGTCGGCTGACGAGGCCATAGAGCGGAAGATAGTCTGCAGCAGGTGTAAAGCGGGATATATCTGGAAAAATGATGAATGTGTGAAGACGTGTCTTTTGGATGAAACGCTGTGCGACGCAGAGCAAAATTGTTCACAGAATGGGGAGTGTGTGGATTCGTTCAACGCTAGTTGCCTAGGGGATCCGTTATTTTGTGGCATTGATGAGGAATGTAATGACGTTGGGGAGTGTGTGCCCATAGTTTCTTGTATTGAGAATCCAGAGGTGTGTGGTGAATATGAGGAGTGCAATAGCGACGGCAGATGCGTTCCTAAGAATTGTAATGATTACTCGGCAATTTGTAAGTTTAATGAAGCGTGTAATAAGGAGACAGGGCAGTGCGAGCTTTTGAATTGTAACGACTATCCAGCATTATGTTTTCCATTGGAATATTGTAATGCCGAGGGCAAATGCGTTCCGCTTTCATGCATAGAGCATCCCGGTGTCTGTCGTGATGATCAGGTATGCAATAGTGAAGGGGAGTGTATAGGTTGATTTGGTCCGGGTATAGAAAGCATCGCGGTTAGAGGGATATATTTAGAAATAAGGCGCGTTTGATTGCATTCGCGGGCGAGATGCCCGCATTGCAAGGTTGTGGTCGATTATTCAGAGGTGCCTTAATGTTGGCGCGGGTTTCAGCTTTTTGGGGATGAGCAAGACGATAGCCGCGCATTCACTCCCCAATGATCGGCATCTGTGCTATGATGCGCCTCGTTGCCGGAAACACCGGCATGCGAGGCACACGGAGGTTCAGTATGGGGATTTATGTCAATCCGAGCGAAGTGTTGTTAAATAGGGCGGTCAATTCGAGGGTTTACGTCGACAAGTCGATGATTCTCCATGAGTTGAACCGGGTGCTGAATACGGAAGATTGCTTCGTGTGTGTGGCGCGACCGCGGCGCTTTGGCAAGTCGATGGCCGGCAATATGATTGCGGCTTATTACGGCAAAAAGGCGAATTCGCGCCCGATTTTCGAAAAGCTCAAGATTGCGCAGGCACCCGATTTTGAAACTTATCTGAACGCGTTTCACGTCATCAAGATTGATATAAATGGGATTTACTCGAATTCCAATCACAATGAGGATATCGTGCCGCTGTTCACAGACAGAGTACGCCGTGAGCTCAAACGTGAATTTTCTGATTGTGATTTGGAGGATTCAGATACGCTTCCAGACTGTATTGCAAAAGTTTTTAGCAATAGAGGAGAGCAGTTTGTCGTGATTCTGGATGAATACGATGTGCTCGTGCGAGAAAAGGTCAAATCCTCAATTTTTGATCCGTATTTGTCATTTTTAAACGGCATGTTCAAAAATGCAGATATTGCTCCGGCCTTTGCGCTCGTCTATCTGACTGGGGTTCTGCCTATTGTGCGCGATAAGATTCAGTCAAAGCTCAATCTGTTTCGTGAATATACCATGACGGAAGCGAAACAGCTTACGGAATATGTCGGATTTACGGAAAAAGAAACGCAATCCCTGTGTGAACAGTATGATATGGATTTTGAAGAATGCAGGCGATGGTATAACGGATATCAGATGAATTATCATAATAAATCGTTCAATATATATAATCCTCAATCCGTTGTGCAGGCGATGGTGAATAGGGAGTATGAGGATTATTGGCCGAAAACCGGGTCGTACGAATCCATAAAGATATATATATCGATGAATTTTGAGGGGATTAAAGATGATGTCAAAGCTATGATCGGCGGTGAACATATTGATGTGAATGTGAAAAAATATTTGAATACGATGACGGATTTTCATTCCAAAGATGATGTCTATACCTATCTCATTCATCTTGGATATCTGGCTTATGACAGGCTTGAGAAGCAATGTTATATCCCGAACAATGAAATACGTTCAGAATGGATTAATGCGATTGAGGATGACAAAAGCTATGCCGAGGCCATTCGCATCGTCAATCATTCCAAAATATTATTGGACAAGACTGTTGAAGGCGATGCGCAGGCTGTTGCAGAGGCGTTGTCAGCCGCGCATGAGCAGTTGATGAGCCGTCAGCGATATAACCACGAGGCAGGTCTGCAGAGCGCGATCCGGTTCGCCTATTTTTATGCCACCTCAAGATATACGATTATCAGCGAGCTGCCGGCAGGCAAGGGGTATGCCGATGTCGTGTTTATCCCGTACGTGCCCAATGTCCCTGCGATGATTGTCGAGCTCAAGCGCAACAAGACCACTGGCGCGGCATTGGCGCAGATCGAGCGCAAAGAGTATTTTCATGTGATGGACAAATACCAGGGCGATCTATTGCTCGTCGCCGTCAACTATGACGAAAAGACGAATACGCATGCGTGCGAGATCAGGCGGTTTGTGAAGTAGATAGCGCCCGCGTATGCGCGCAACCCGGCAGGGGAGCACATAGCGGGCGCGTGCCGGCCGTATGCGCGGAGCGCATAGGCCGGCGATATGGAAGAGAAGGGGGCGTTTGGTGCTGGGGATGCGTGTGAAGAAAGGGGCGGTGTGGGAAGAAAGCGTTGAGTGCTGGAAAGCGGTTTTTTTTGGGGGGGCTGGTTTTAGATGGG
>JAFUEE010000172.1 GCA_017464085.1 Pseudomonadota bacterium | reverse complement strand
CGACCTACGTTATCGAGTATACTGACGATTGGCAAAACACGGGGAGAGCTTACATTGAGGCAAGTGCTCTCCAAAATTACGCGAGGTAACGTTTGCTGATGCTGGGTTTCCAGTTTTTGCGAACTTTTATGGACACTACCAAAATGTATTGCTTTTGATGTTATAATATTTATGTGGTAAGCAGGTGGTGGGGGATATTGAGGCATATATGCATTGGGCAGTGTGGGTAGTCATGGGGAATGCCCAAGCGGATGGCCTGTTTATGATTATGGCAATCGCGGGGGATGTGGGTTGTTTTGAGGCGTTATCGTGCAGCTGTTTGAGTCATATTATTTGAGTATTGCGCCGCCTGGGGTGCGTGTGACGTGGCATTTAGATTCGGTGGAGATCACGTTCGTGCACAACGAGCCAGGACGACTGATCATTTCCATTTTTATGATGGCTGTGGGCAGTGGGTTGCTTTGTGCAGTGATTTATTCTGTTTTTAGGAAGGAATTGATGGGGGTATTGATCGTGAGCATGGTGCTGGCGTATGCGGCCGGGTTAGGGCTGTTTGTGTGGGGCGTGAATGATATGAGGGGATCGACGAGCGCGCGGATCTATGCCAATGGCGTGCTTGTGATATCGCTCAGAGGGCCATTGGGTGAAAAAAGGATGCATTTTTTAGCAGATTCAACGCGGCTGAGGGTTCAAAAGGAGAAGTTCGAGAAGCATTATCTGTATGTGGAAGCAGCGGAGGTGACATACAGCAGCAATGGTTTGTCTGACCAGCATGCGCTGTGGTTTGCGGAGGTGCTCAAAGATTGGCAGGGGAGATATGGGCATAATGGAAGGATGGGCATTGGGAGCGGCCTGCCGCAATGGTGATATGCCGCGGCCGGCTGAGAGGAAGAATAAAATTTGGTGTAAGGGATAATCATGTGTATAATCACATCGCCGCTTTGTGTAAGCGGCATGTGTACTGGTTTGTGAGAGGTGAGAGATGTTGGAAAGCCTAGCGGTGTCATTTTGGGGATTTCACTTTGATTCGACTGCGATTGTTGCGATTGCGATTGCGGTATTTGCCATTTTCCTGATTTATCAGTTCAAGACCATGTGGAAGGAGAATCCCCGGAAGGTGGCAGTGTCGACAGTGATTGTCATCGTAGTGCTCGCTTTGGGGGCATTTGCCTGGAAATACTGCGGTCCTGCGCTTGATAAATATCTGAACAACATGGTGGATCAGTCGATAAACGGCAAAGTGCAGGAACCCGAGGCATTGCCTGAAGGTCAGGATGCGGATGCTGTAGCGGAGCCGGAGGAGCAGCAGGCAAAGCTGAAGGAGATGAAAGCGAAGAAATCGTCTTCCCCGTCGAAGAAACAGGTTACGGGGGAGAACGAACAGTTTGGGCATCTTGAGATGCATGCGTCAGATATGAAGCCTGGTGTACCAGAGGCTGAACTGGAAGTTGCGGTCGTCAAGTCCGTTCCTCGTCCTAAAACTGTATCGGTGAGGCCTAAAGTGGTCGATGCAGCGCCTGTGGTTGTCGCAGAAGACGATGTGGTAAATGCGGTAGATTCGAAAGCGGCAGCAGAAGCTCGCCGCGCCGAGCTGAAGAAGCAGATTTCATTTGATTAAGGAAAGTCTGATTAATTGGCCCCTAACCCCCGACCCCTTTCCCCGATGGGGCAAGGGGAGCGGATTTGCGCGATATCATGATTGAAGATTATGCAATTGTTCAGAGTTTCCTTAACTCGTGTGGTGCCTGACGAGTACATGTGCGTTTGCACGGTGGATTTAAAGCCCGACCGATTGGTCGGGCTTTTTTCGTTTTGCTTATGGTGTGAGCTTTTTAAAGGGGGCTATTTGAGCATTTTGTAGTCATTCTGAAAAAATTATTGAGTATGTACAGTGATATGTGATATTAAAGTGCAAGGGAAGATACTTTTGTAACTCATGGAGGGTTGGATATGTTTGATTCAATGAAACTGAATTATATGCCGGTAGGGGTAAGAGTGAACCGGCGTATGACTGATGTGGAAGTCTCGTTTCCGAGTAAAGAGAGCAGCTATTGGGAAAGCGGTTTGATTATAATGGTAGTCAGCGTGTGTTTTGGGGCTTTTATATATTATCTTATTGGTGATGATGAAACTGCAAAGGTATCGATTTATGTTGTAGTAGGGTTTATGGGATTGATTTTTCTGATGGGGGTTTGGTCGCTGCTCTATTCGTTTTGGCACATGGGGACGAGGTATGTGTTGCAGTTTGCGGATGGGGCGTTGAGCATCAGGACGGCGCATCGCTTTGGGCGAGATGAATATCATGGGGTGTATAGAGCGGAAACGACGCGCGTGGGATATAAGGAAGCTCTGATTAGGAATGCGGGTGTGAAATCGGAGAACATGGATAAGGTATTTGATGAGCCGCCATCGGAGAATTGGAATCTTGTGCTTGCCAGTGATCTGAATGAATTTGAGCTTTCAAAGCTGTCAGGAGAGTGCAGCAAGTGGCTCGATAGCTTGCTGAAGGATTGGTTGTATGCGTATGGCAAGCGGCCGAAAGGGGATGCGCGTATGAGCTGAGGCGCGTATCCCGGAGGGATAGCGCCGATGAGGTGGCCGTATGCGCGGCAGGCGCATAGGCGAATGCGCGGCGTATCGTGAGATAGCCGCGCCCAAAGTAAAGACGTTCTGTGGAACGTCTTTGGCGCGGCGTATGCCGTCAGGCATAGGCGCGCGAAGAATGCGCCGTATGCGCGGCAGGCGCATAGGCGCGAGGTGCCGTTCTGAAGGAACGGCTTTCCATAAAATATTATTTATGAATTGCTTTTTAAATCATGATGTAAATTTATATCATTTTAATTGTGAGACAATCTGTCGGCGGCTGTTTTGGAGACGATGGCGAAATCGTCATTGAGCGCGTTCTGCAGGATTTGTTTTTCGTCCTGTCGTGAGGGATCGAGGTGGCTGATCGCGGAAGCGCGAATGAGATAGTTGCTGTCGGAGGCGAAGGCTTTGAGTGCGTTTCGGCTTTCGTCAGAGCGGAGCGCCGCGAGCGCGTCGATGGCGGCGATGCGCAGGGAGATGTCGGATGTATTTTTTGCGAGTGTCTGAATTGTGTTGAGCGCGGCCGGGGAGTTGGGAAGGGCGAGGACGCGGAGGCTCAGTCGCGTGTGTTTTGCATTTTGGGAGCGTGTACACCATGCGTCGAGCTGCGGGGTGATTGCGAGTGCGGCTTTCGCGAGTATGGGGCGGAGCGCGGGATCGTCGGGATTGATGCGCGTCATGGCAGATTCCGCAGAGAGATCGGAGAGCATGAGGGTTTGAGCGGCTGTGTCGTTGGAGAGGGCGACGAGGCTGACGGCGTTGAGGAACGCGGGCTCATGTTTTGCGATGTATTCGGAGGGGGACAGGGTGTCTTCGGTGATCGGCTCGGAGAGGCTTTGCAGGAGCATGTCGAGGTCGAAATTGCTCTGGTAGTGCGTGGTGGCACCGTGGATCATACGGCTCTGGATTTCCGCGAGGGTCATGTCGGTGAGCGGAGCGTCAGTGCGTTTTGCGCGAATGAGCTTCGCGGCCTGTGCGCGGAGCGCGGGATCGGCGCCCCAGAGCGCTTTGAAGATGATATCTGGGGCATCGGGCGCGTCGATGCGGTGAAGGATCCAGAGCTGGAGCGGTGTGTATGATGTGGAATCGAAAGCTTTTGGGATGTCTGCGAACGATTTTGTGTCGTTGTTTGCAGCGAGAGCCCAGGCGGCAGTGAGCCTGACGAGCGGTGCGAGATCTGTGTTGAGGCGGGAGCGGATGAGCGGGAGTTCGGATGCGTTTCGAGCGAGACCGGTGATTGCGAGCGCGCGGAATGTGTCGAGGTTGCTGTCGAGCGCGGATTTGAGCTCATCGGTTGCGGATTTGGCGTTGATGAGGCCGAGAGCCCAGAGGGCGTGTTCGCGGAGGGCGCGAGGGTGGTGGGCGGCCAGGCAGGATTTGAGAACGGGGACAGCGGCTGGGAGCTGTGCATGGGCGATGGCTTTGACGGCCTGTAGCTGTGTGAGGCGGCCGGTTTCGGATGTGGGGGCTTTTTCGATGACCTGTCCGAGGACAGCGATTGTGTTGGCGTTGACGAGCCATTGCGACAGCGAGAGCGCGCGCGCAGAGATGGACGGGTCGTTCGAGAGGAGGGATTCCACGATGAGCGCGGCGTATTTGTCGCTGAGCTGCCGGAGGGCATGACGCGCGGAGAGCGGCGCATCTTGAGCCTGGAGTGCGAGGACATGAGGCTGGGCCTGTGCATCTGCGAGGTTGAGGAGGATTTCGAGGTAGAGTTCTTTTCGCTGTTTGGCGCGCAGGAGAGGGAGAAATTCGTTTGCGAGTTCGTCGAGCGTGCCTAGCCATGCGTGGTCGTCGATGGCGCGCTGTGCGGCTTTATGCGCGAGTGCTTCGTCGGTAGATTTGGTGACAATCTGCGCATATAGCGCGTCGGCTTCTTTTGTTTTGCCAGTGATTGATAGGCATGTGGCGGATTTGAAGGCGACGTGATAGTTTCGGCTGTCGATCTGGAAAGCCGTGTCGTAGCTGGCGGCGGCATCTTCATAGAGGCGGCGTTTGAACTGGACATCGCCAAGTTTTTCGCAGGTGTCAGCATCGTTTGCGTTGAGCGCGAGAGCATCAGAGAGGTGGTTCTGAGCGGCCTGAAGGTCGCCGGCGCGGATGTCGAGATCGGCCATTGCGATGAGTGCGTCTCGTTTTTCAGCTTCAGAGAGGTTTGCGAGCTTGTCGAGGGCGTTCCGTGCGGCCTGTAGGTCGCCGGCGTCAGCGTAGAGCATGTTGAGCGCGTTGAGGATGTCAGGGTCTTTTGGGTGAGCCTGTGCATAGGCTTCGAGCGTCGGGATGGCCTGTTTGGGTTCGTTGAGCTGTTGTGCAAGCGCGGCATAGACGAGGAGGTCGTTCGTTGTGGCTTTTGCTGCGGTGCATGCTTCCTGGTGCTGGTTGAGTGCGGCCTGTTTCATGCCGCGCGACTGGTAGATTGCAGCGAGCTGGCGTGCGGCGAGCGTTCTGGAGGGAGCATTCTGGCATGTCTGAGCGAATGCTTTCCATGCGTCGATGGCTTCGATCTGTTTGCCATTGCGTGTGAGGCTGTCGGCATATTGTGTGTGCGACTGGCAGTCTTTTGGGTTTGCCGCGAGAGCTTTTTTGTAGAGCGCTTCAGCCTGATCGGCATAGCCGTGTTCGTCATAGATGCGCGCGAGGGATTCGAGTTTTGTGGCTTTGTCGATTGGGAGATTTTCGATTTTCTGCCATGTTTCGATGGCTTTTTTGTGCTGTCCGGTAGAGTCATACTGGTCGCCGAGAGCCTCAAGAGCGTCGAGGTCAGAGGGATGTTTTTTGACCCATCCTTCATATATGTCGAGAGATTTCTGAGTGCGACCGTTGAGCTGGTAATATTCGGCGGCTTTTCTCTGGACATCGAAGTCGGTGAATTTTTTGACGGTTTCGTCTAGTACGGAGAGCGCTTTGTCTGTTTGTTTCTGCTGTATATAGGCGTCGTAGAGGCCGAATCGGTAGTCAGGGTTGTCAGGGATGGCTTTGATGAGCGCGTTCCTGGCCTCGATCATTTTATCAGTCTGTCCGTGACTTTTGTAGAAGGCGATGAGCTTTTCGTGTCCTTCGGGGAGTTTCGGCGACATGGCGACGGCTTTTTTGAGGTGAGCGAGCGCTTTGTCTGGATTGTTCGTCTCGTCATAGAGGTCGGAGAGTTCGATGTGCTGCTGGTAGGTAGGGGATTTCCAGCGTTTTTCGAGAGTTTCCGCGAGAGCGCTGATGTTTCCGCTTCGCCTGTGAATGTCGATGATGCGCGCCGTGAGCTCTCGCTGCATCCAATGCGAGCTGGAGAGTTTCTGCGAGAGGGCTTCATACCGCCTGAGTGCTTCCTGGTCGTTTGCTTCCTGTTCGTAGAGTTCTGCGATATCGAGTTCGAGCTGTTCTTTGTCTCCGCTGGAGAGTCCGGAGAGTTTCTGTGCGTCTTCGAGCGTCTTGCGTGCATCCGTGTAGAGCTTGTTCTGTGAGTATATTTGTGAGAGTTCGCGTCTGAGGAACAGGGAGTTCGGTTCGAGAGCGATGAGTTCGCCGAAATATTTCTGTGCCCTTGGCATATCTCTTCTGTAGATGGCGATTTCCGCGAGTGCGCGATAGATATCTTTTTTCTGATCTGTTGTCGGGTTGAGCGCGGCAGCGGCTTCGTAAGCGGAGACAGCGGGGTCGAAGTTTCTGTTGTCGGCTTCGGCGGCAGCTATGGACATGTATGCGAGCGGAGTTTTTTTGATTTCGAGCGCTTTTGTGTATGCAGCGATGGCATCGTTGGTGCGTCCGCCATATTGATAGATATGCCCGAGTATCATCCTGAGGTTGAAGTTCTGAGGCTTGTTCTGGACTTTCTTTTCGTAGTCGGCGATGAGTTTCTGGTAAGCAGCGCCTTTGCCGACGGTGGTCATGAGCTGGTTGAAGGCATAGGATTTTTCGGGTGACTGGTCGACGAGCTGCTGGTAGCGTTCGATTTTCCGCGCCTCGAAGGAATCATCATCTGCGGACCAGTTATCCTGGGCGCTGGCGGTCTGAATGGCGGGCAAAGAGAGCGAGGCCGTCAGCGCGATGGCGGCGGCAGCGAGAAAGCGACGGAGAGCTGCGGTTTTCATGGAATATATCAGGTAGATGTGAGTGAGTTTAGATGTGAGTGAGTTTGAAGCAGTGAGTGCAAGCGGATGCGCATTGAGTGCGTGTTGTATGTCTTGGTTGAGGTGGAGCGTTTTGATGAGGTGTGGAGGCGCATCCTTCGCGACTGATTGCCGGGAATGTGAAGCATGTTTTCGGCAAACGCATGTCAGTGACAGGATTGAATGTGCGAGCGCAAGCAAATAAAAGAAAAGCCGTTGCGCGCAACGGCTTAAGGTATGACTGGGACAGGCTAAAGTTTGGGGGTGCTTGCGGGATCAGAATTCGACGCCGACGCCGAACTGCCCGAAGAAATAGCCTTTGAAGCCGCCTTCCGCGCGGAGCGTGATGAGATCGGCGATGGTGTATTTGAAGCCGAGAGTGAGGATGGCGAAGCCCATGACTGGTGGCATCTGAGTGAGCGGAACAGATCCTGGTTCATGGCGACAGGCGCTGAGGTCATCGGCGTTGGCGGCGCATTTTGAGCTGATGGCATAAGTTTTTGCATCGCCGACGATGGCGCCGAACCATCCGCCGCCGCCGTAATAGAATGCGAACTGTTCGACGATGTTGACGACGTGGAAAGCGGCGACCTCGAGCGAGATGACGCTGAAGTTCTGAACGACGTAGTCCGCGAGCTGCGGTCTGTCAGAATAATTTTTATCGAGCCAGTAATCGTCTCCGGTCTGAGCATTGACCCATGAGAGGGAGAAGCGCATTTCGCATGGTCGTTTGAAGCGGAGGATATAGTCTAGGGAGTAGCCCATATTGACGGCGCCGTTTTCCCAGACGTTGCCGTGTTCGGAGAACCAGTTGTCGAGGATATAGCCTGGTATGCCGAGGAAAGTGAGTCCGAGCTGTAAGCCATGACCTTTGACGTGTGGATTTTCAGCTGGAGTTTCAGTCTGAATGTATGTGATCGGGGAGGTTTCGTGAGCAATTTCTTCGCTGTCGGCGTGATTGCGTCCGGTGAAGATATCGTCGTAATCAGCGTGTTCGGAGTCGGATTCGGTATTTTCATCCAGATCGACATCCACGAGTTCGATGCGTTTCTGGGCGAAAGCGCTTCCGGGAATGAAGGCGCATGCGGCGAAGAGCATGCCAGCCGAGAGCAGTGACAAAAGATGAATATGTTTCATGGATGACCTCAGGGCGTGTAGCCGAACGAGAAAAGACAACGGTTTATTTTATTCGAAATGCGCGCATCTGGCAAACAATATATTTAGGGTGTTGGGGATGAAGCAAAAGGGGGCATGGAGACAAAAGTGTTGTCTAAAGTCAGATGTTGTGTTAAGAGGCGAGCGCCCGTATATGCTGTGCATTTGCGGTAATGACAGGCAACATTGATTTAAGGAGAAAAAAGAAGATGAAACTGTCCCCACTGGCAGAAGTTAAAGAGAAATTTGGATCCCGTGAAGAGCTGATCAAGGTCGTCGCAGGCAAGATCGAGCGCCCGGAAGGCATGAGCGATGAAGCGTTTCTGAAGAAGATGCACACGGTGAGCAACCGCAAGCTTCTGAAGCTGAATGCGGCGCATGACGACATGGTGAAGCGTTTTGGTTCGAAAGAGGGCCTTGTGGATGCGATTATTGGTCTTGTTTGCAAGGGCAAGGTTGACTCGGTGTATCGCTCGAAGCTGATGACGCTTCGGGTTGCACAGCTTCTTGACCGTCACATGGGTCTTGTGAAAAAGAGCAAGTAGGCGTAGATAAAGGCGGTCATCAGTGACCGTAATGAGCGTCTAGTTAAAGAGGAGGTGGCATGTTGCGCAGGCATGACGAGCTGAAGAGGCATTTGTTCATATTGTTATGTATTGCGGCAATGGCCGCCTTTTCTTTTGGATGTTCGGATCGCCGCAGCGAAGGCCAGAAGCCGGTGCATGTGGACGACGAGCCTGCGGCAGTGGCGGGTCAGGGTGCGCAGCAGACGCAGGTGGGGGAGTATGAGCATGTGGCGCAAGTCCAGCGATTTCCAGGCGGTATCGAGCCGAACGACTATAAGGCGCGCAAGCTTGTCAACCAGCTGTTCAATTATTGTATAGGCGTGTGTTCTGCGAATCAGGAATGCCCTGCCGATTTAGAAGCAGCCAAGGAAGCGACGCGGAAGCTGTATGGTTTTTTCTGGCCTCGCGATCCATGGGGTAATTTCTATCAGTACAAGCGTATCGATGTTCAGACGTGCGATGTGTGGTCGTACGGCCCTGATGGTATTGACGGTACGGAAGATGATGTGCATGTCGCGAAGAGCAACCGCGACGATCTGCCAACCAATTAAGGCGGTCGAGACCGCCCCCAGGGGATAGGGAATTCATGCAAAGAACGTTGAAACTGTGTGTCATTGCGGCAACATTATTGGTGTGTGCACATGGTTATGCCCAGGATCCGGAGCCTGGAACGCTTCATTACCCGGTCAATCAGGCGGCTCCGGCGGCTGCGGTTTCGGATCATTCCGCGCAGGTTGCGCAGCAGCAGTCTCAGCTCGACAAACAGCAGGCACTTATTGAGGCACAGAGTGCGAAACTCGCGCAGCTTGAGAAAGAGCTTTCGGAGCTGAAAGCGAGCAATGCGAAGGTGTCCGAAGCGCTCGCGGCGGAACGTGAAACGTCTGCGGCGCAGTCCGTGAGCGGCCTGGGGGAGCGATTTCGTTTCGGATCTTATGGCCGTGTGCAGCCATCGATGAATGCGGACGGCATGCGTTCCGGCCGGCAGGCGCGTCTGGTGTCGCCGACGCCCCGCGTGGACGAGGACAGCTATGTCGAGCTGATGCTCGGGTATACGCCGTATCGCGGCGATGACGGCACCGTTGTGGATATCGTCTCGACGATTGCATTTGACGGCGCGGAACTGTTTCATCGCACGGGCGACTGGAAATCGGGTATTGCGGTGCGCAATCTGTATGCGGAAGTGCGCAACCTCTGGTTTGACGGATTTGTGGTCTGGGCGGGCTCGCGCATGTATCGCGGCGATGATATCTATCTTTTGGATATGTGGCCGCTTGACAATCTGAACACGTATGGCGGCGGACTTGGATGGCATGGCAGCACGCGGACGAATATTGATATTCATTTTGGGACGAACCGCCTCAAGGATGACTATCAGTATGAGGTCGTGGATGTCATCAACGAGCGTTTTGTCGGTGAACAGGAAGTTGTATTCCTGGACAGGCAGCGTTTTATCAGCTCTCTGAAGGCGGAACAGCTGTGGGGTGGCGAAGAAGGGCCGCTTTTTAAGGCTAAGCTTTATGCGGAGATTCACGCGATCGGGGAAGGGGAGTATCTGGTGACGCAGCCGGAGCAGTTGAAGAAGCTGCCGAAAGACAGCGGCTGGCTCGTGGGCGCGCAGTTCGGCATCTCGAATTTCCTGAATGACAGCTATGTGAATTTCTTTGTGCGCTATGCGGCAGGTCTTGCGGCATACGGGGAGATGAGCATACCGTTCGGAGTGGCGACGGATCTGAAGGCGGCGGATGCCAAGCATTTTCTTGCGGGTGTGAGCGCAGGCATCAACATCCTGGATTATGTCGATATCCTTCTGGGCGGTTATGTCCGCTATTTTGCGGATGCTGACGGTATTGAGCAGGATTTTGATGATGGCGTGGAAGGCGTGTGGGATGTCCGGGTGACCGGTCATGTGGGCCGTTATTTCCGTCCTGCGATCGAGCTGAGCCAGCAGCTTCGTCATCCGAATGGCCTGAGCCCAGTCAATCAGAAGCAGGAACTCGCCAGCCTTTTCAAGTTTTCCGTGCTCCCCGGGGTGCGTCTTGGCGATGGGATTCTCGGTCGTCCGGAGATACGTTTCAACTATACGCTGAGCATTCTGAATGAAGCGGCGCAGAATATTTTTGCGGAAAAGGATTATTTCCGCACACATAAATATGCGCATTTCATAGGGCTTGCCGCCGAGTGGTGGTTTAATATCTGATTCGGTCAAAGCGATGAGTCACGTGCCATACGATTATTACGAGCGGCTGGACAGCGCGGAAAAACCAGTATTTGATACGGAAGCGGCGTATGCCTTTTTGGGCAGTCATGGCGATCCGATTAGCGATATGCGTCTGAAGCACTGGAGTGGCGATATCGATGATGTGTCGTTTTGGGAGGTGCTTGAGACATATCGTGGCGCGAATGGCGGCTTTAAGGGCGGGCTTGATCCGGATTATGTTGGCGATGTGGGCTCAGTCCATACGACGATCGAGGCGATGCGTATCATGGTTGCGCATCAGCAGTTTGAAGGCCCGCATGTGGATGAGACGCTCGAGTTCGTGCGCTCTGTGATGCAGCCGGACGGCACGTGGCAGGAGATTCCTGATGTTCTTTCGAATCCGCATTGTCCTGCGTGGTATCAGCCTGCGCAGTTTCGGATTTATGAGACATCGTGCATCGCTGGATATGGGCTGGAGCTCGGCGCATACGATCTGTGGACGAATGCAGTGCGCTATGTGCGCAATGCATGGATGCAGATGCCGTTTGCGGAAAGCGCGCATCCCTATTGGGCGGTTCTTCTTTTGCTTGGCCGCAGCACGACTTCGTCTGACCGGAGCATCGCGCTGGATGCGCTTGACAACCTCGGTGCGTTTATCCGGCGTCGCAAGATCGATGCGTATGACTGTTCAGCAGTTGTAGAGATTCTGAACGGTCTCGATCTTCCGGAGATTGATGATATGCTCATTCGCGTGTATCACATGCTCGGCGCAGCGCAGGATCCCGAAGACGGCGGCATTCGCACGGAATATGGCACGGGCCTTCGCGCAAGTGCAACGTTCAACGCCCTGATGGCGATTGCGCTTCTGATGCAGCGCGGTCTGGTCGGGGAGGGTTAATAGAGTAGTCTTGGAGTGTCTTGCGCGTGAGGCGCAGGGCGTATTTTATTGCCGAAAGGCTTTCTGAGGCCTGTCGGCGTTTTGAGAAAATTCATCAGACAGGAAGTATCAATGAATAATCAGCAACGAAATGAGCCTTGTCACTGTGGCAGCGGAAAGAAATACAAGAATTGTTGTATGCGCAAGGACGAAGCTCAGGCACAGCTTTCAAAACAGACTTATGATGTCCGCCGTGTGATCGGCCCGAATACGTCGCCCTATATCTTTTGGAAGCGCTGGAGCGCGGCGTGCGGCCGCAATGAGTTCGGTCTCGTCTATGACATGCTTCTTTCGAATGGGGAGCTTGCGGAAAAATTCCGCACGGCGGAAGACTTCTTCGTCAACATCAATGAGATCGGTCTTCCCTATGAAGGGCGTTGGAATCTCGACAAGATCAAGCTGACGGAAACGAGCTGCATGTTCCTTTGCCACCGCATTGATACGGACGACAAGCGCGCAGACCAGGTCTGCTCCCTGATGACGCTCAAGCGCACGGAGCTCGGCTATCGGGTTGAGAATATCCAGCGCTCGGTTTGCCGCGCGGATGATATCCTTTCGTTCGACCTGTTCGGCATTCACAGCGCGGAATGCGATTACCTCAAGAAAGTGAAATCCGGCTGGGTCCGTCCCGATCTGACGGATGAAGCGACGCGCTTTGTGGCACCCGAAGACTGATATCTGGTTCTGCAGGCTGAAAAGCTGCCGGAGTTTTCGGCAGCTTTTTTTGTTTTTGAGGCTTTGGGATTAGTCTTTAAAATTGGCAGTTCTGGCATTATAAGCGAAACTGGTTTCGCAGGCAGTCTGCGCAACGGAGGTGATCATGCTGTTAGATATTTATGTATATCCGCATCCCATTTTGTTAAAAAAAGCGGAGCCCGTGACTGTATTTGATGAATCGCTTGCGCGGCTTGTCGAGGATATGGCTGAGACGATGTATGCGGGGCTTGGTGTTGGCCTTGCGGCGCCTCAGATAGGTCGTAGCATCCGCCTTTTTATCGTGGACACGAGCACGCCAGAAGAGCCTGCGCGGCTGAAGGCTTATGTCAATCCGAAGATCATTCTGAAGGATAAGCCTGTGATCTGGAATGAGGGATGTCTCTCGCTGCCCGGCCTGTATCGAGATGTGAGCACGTATGCGCACGTGATCATTGAGGCTCAGGATGTGCACGGGGAAGTTTTTCGCGAGGAGGCGCATGAGCTTCAGGCCGTCGCGCTGCTCCACGAGTATCGCCATCTCGACGGCGGCGTATTTATCGACCGTCTGCCCCCGCTCAAACGCCGCATGGCGCAGAAATTCTGGTCCAAACATGTTCACCGCGAGGCGGAGAGAGTGTACGGCGATCTGAATATTCACTGCGTGTTTTCGGACTCAGAGGACAAGAAGAAATAGATGGAAAAGTTCAGAAGGGTGTTTCGCCGAGTTGAGAAGGCCTGTTTTTCGGCTGAAGTGCAGCCGTCTGTCCGGATATATTGGCCGATACGCATCCTACTGGCCCTTCTTGGCGGCAGCTGCGTTTTTCTGGCTTATCCGAATTTTGATCAATTTTATCTGGCCTATATCGCGCTGGCGCTTGAGCTTTGGGCCGTGGAAGGGCTTCGGGCGCGTTGGGCGTTTATGCTCGGCTGGCTGTCGGGCTGTGTGACGAATATCGGCGGCTTTTATTGGGTCGCGAGTCTTCTTGAGGACTTCGGTCACATGCCTGCGGCGCTTTCCATCGCGCTCTGTTGCGGCCTTGGTATGATCCAGGGGCTCGTGTTCGGGCTCTGGACAATGGGGGTCAGTGCGATCCGCGCAAAGAATATCTGGGTTGCGGGCATCGCGATGTTCGTGGCAGTCGAGATGTTCTTCCCGATGCTGTTTCCCTGGTACTATGGGAACAGCCAGTACAATTTCATCCTCGCGGTGCAGACTGCGGATATCTTTGGTGTGCTCGGCGTGTCGATGCTTCTGGCGGTCGTCAATGTGCTGATTTATGACGTGAGCCGGACGTTCGTGCTGAGGCTTCAGGGGCACCGCGTGCTCGCTAATCGCCAGATGTGGATGGTTGCGGGCGCATATATCGTGATGTGCCTGCTCTATGGCGCGGTCAGGATCGCGCAGATCGACCGTATTGACGCGAAATCTCCGCGCCTTGAGGTCGGGCTCGTCGAGGCCGATGTCGGGGTCTGGGAGAAGGAAACGCCCGAAAAGCTTCGCAATAATCTGTTTACGACTCAGACGCTTTCAAGCGAGCTCGCGAAACAGGGGGCGGAGCTGATCGTGTGGCCGGAGTCGTCCTATCAGGTCGCGTATATCTGGGGCACCACGAAGACGTTTGAGGATGATCTCGATTATGAGCTGGATTCGATGTATGCGGACTGGTTCCAGCCGACGGCGCATCTCGTCTATGATCTCATTGACCGTTCGTTCGGCAAAGGGTTTCATCGCGAGCCTGCGGTCTATACGAGCCTGATGCAGGCGATGATACAGGCCGGGGAGGAGCATGGCTTGATTTCGTTGGAGCGGTTCTATCCCGCGCTCGTTTCGGGATTTGCCATCGACTGCTCTGAGGAAAAGCCGAATTTCATGCGGTGCCCGTATGAGCGCCTCGCGTCGGATAGTCTGACGTATTATGTGCCCAGCACGGAGCCGCTTCGGACCAGCCGCAGGGATGACCTGCTCAAGCTGATACGCCCGGAGGATATCCTTTCGCCGATTCGCGGGTTTGATGCTGCCGTGATGTTCGGCACGCTGACGCTCGATGCGCCGGGCGTGACGACAAAGCGTTTTGCGGAGCTTTATCGCATGGACTCTTCCAAACGCCATCTCTATAACACGGCGCATTTTGTGGACAGCAAGGGGCATCTCCTCGGCACATATCACAAGAATTATCTGCTGATGTTTGGGGAGTATATCCCGTTTGCCGACAAGTTTCCGTGGGTGTACAAGGTCTTGCCGGAAGCCGGCAACCTCACGCCGGGCACAGAAATGGCGATCTGGGAATACAAGGGATTCAAGTTCGCGCCAATCATCTGCTATGAAGACATCCTGCCCCGTTTTGTGAACAAGTTCTCGGAGCTTCGACCGAATGTCTTTGTGAACATGACGAACGACGCGTGGTTTGGCAAAACAGCCGAGCCGATGCTTCACTTGGCGGTGGCGATGATGCGCTCAGTGGAACATCGAAAATGGCTGATTCGCTCGACGAATACCGGCATCAGCGGGTTTGTGGATCCGAATGGCCGCCTGGTCGCGCATACGTCAATATATGAGCCGGAGATCTTGAAACAGTCTGTGGGCATGATGCCGGGCATGCGGACAGTGTACGGCTATATCGGAGATCTGCTCGGTTATGTGGCGGCACTGTGGATCATTTTGTTGTCTGTGATCGCAGTCCGTCGCAAAAAATGCGCCGCTGATGCAGGGCGCTCAGATGCACAGCCTGAAACGTCAGAAGGCTGCGAGGCGGTATCCGGAGGCATCGCCGAAAATTCAACAGATCAGGCCGAAAATTCAACAGGCGGCGCAGCCAAACGCGCAGATCAGGCCGAAAATTCAACAGGCAGCGCAGATCAGGGCGAAGCGACTGCGGAGTGAATTGATGCGAATGCGTGGTTTTGAGCGGTATTTGGAGGATTTGAATCATGCCATCCGCTTTGGCTTCATTGGATGTTTAGAAGTTTGAAAAGTTGGCATGAATTTGAAATAATAAAAACGCCTGTCTGATCTGTGATAGGTCACAAGGTATAAGGCTCACAATTTATGGAGGAAAATATCATGCGTAAACTCTGGAACAATAAGCTTTCGATGGTCTTGGCTGCTGCTGTGTGCGCATGCGGTCTTTCTGGTTGCTATATCGATTCGAACTGCATTGAGCGCGATGCGGTATCGTGTTCGACGGAATGCTCTCCTTATTGCTCGTATGAAACAGTGTGTGACATCTGGGGATGCTGGGATGAGGAGACCTGCTGGAGTGATTGTTATGAATCGTGCCATTCGTACACGGTGTGTGAAAAACCGCGCGATGAGTGTTATTATGACCGCGATTGTGGTGCGAATGCGTATTGTGATGATGGCATCTGCCGTCAGAACCAGATCCAGGGCAATGTGGCGATGTGTGGCGCTTGCAGCCGTTCGGCTGACTGCCGTGATCCAAAGTCGGCATGCGTTGCGCTCGAAAGTGGTGAGCAGGCCTGCATGAGCAGCTGCCAGAAAGTGAGTGACTGCGCAAACGGTTTCGCGTGTGTCGTCGTGACGGATGATGCCACGCAGCAGAGCCTGCAGATGTGCATTCCGACGAATGGATCGTGCGATGCCAATTATTGCAACAGGGACTCGGATTGCGGTCTTGAAAATGCCTCTTGCGTCGATCATACATGTGTTCTGGATATGAACGTGAGCGAGTGCAACAACTATAAGGATTGCCAGGGCATGCAGCTTTCTGATGGCACGCCGCTGAATATCTGCATCAAGCGCAATGATTCGAACGGCAAAGCAGCGAATTACTGCACGATCGACTGCTATTCGGATCTCGGCTGCGATCCGGGTTATTATTGCCACCTGACGACGGACAGTCTCGAATCCGGTGTCTGCTTCCGCGGCAACGAGCAGAGCTGCAACAGCAATTCGGATTGCACGGGCGACCGCGCGGGTCTGCTCTGCCGCAACGGCAAGTGCATGAAACCGTGCAGCAACGACGCCCAGTGTGCTTCAGCCGGCAATGCTTTCTATTGCAGCAACGGTGTCTGCCAGCCTAAATGATTGTAGTGAGATGCGCCTATGCGTTGCATACGGCGCATGATGCCGCGCTTGGCGCGCGGCTTTTATGCGCGGCTATGCGATGCATACGCCGCGTGAGATGCGCCTATGCGTTGCATACGGCGCATGATGCCGCGCTTGGAGCGCGGCTTTTTTGTCTGTGTTTCACGGAAACAGCAGTGAATATCATGCGTCTGTCCGGGATATGAGGTGTTTGGGGCGCGTGTGGGGGCCAGCATACCCCTATACGTTCAAGGACAACGGCTTGTGGTGTTTGGGGCGCGTGGTGGTGCCAGGGTATGGCGCGCGTATCGGCGTGAGCCGATAGCGCGCCTGCGCGTGCGTATTTGCGCGGCAAATAGCACGCGCCACCGAATTTGCTTCAAAGACAGGGGCAATTTTAGTAAACTTTAGGCTTGGGACAGCGTTATGGATTTCGCAAGGAGCGCGAGGAGTTATGTATTTTGACCATACTGGTGGCGGGGCGCATCCCCCGGAGCGGACGGAAGCCCATCTTCATGCGGTGTATCGCAAGTTGTTTTCGCTCGTGAAGGGCATGCGTCATCCGAGTGAGATTGAAGAGGCATTAATGCTCACGCTTCAGGGGCTGATGGGTGCAGATGGTGGCGGACTTTGCCACATATTTGATGACGGTGCGCGTTTCGTTGTCGCGACGGGGCAGGTCTCGCATATCAAAGGTGCGGCGTTTGACCTTTCGTCGCCGAGGATTTCGAATTTTTTGAACGGCGATTGCGCAGTCGTGAAGACGCGCGAGAACGTGCCGCCGGATGTGTTGCAGGTCGTGCTGAACGCGCGTTTTGAGAGCATGCTCGTGACGCCGATCGTGATCAACGGGATGCCGTATGGCCTGATGGGGCTGGTGTCGAACACGCCGAACTATTTTGAAGCGCGTGACTGCGAGAGCATTTATGAGATTTCGCGCTTTTTGGCGATGCTGTTTGAAAATCGCGCGCGTGAGCTTGTGTGGAACGAGCGTCTTCACTATGAGCGGATGGGTCAGATGTGCATGAGCGTGGTGCCAGGGCTTCAGACGGCATCGAGTGACCTGATACAGAAATTTTCGCAGCTTCGCAGCAGCAGCGTTTGCCTGGAGTGCCCGACGCTCGACTGGCCGCTTGAGGAGGCGTCAGCAAGCGTGGAGCACATGTCTCGCCGGGTTCAGGATCTCCGGACGCTTGGGGAGATCTGTTTGCCGCATCGGAGAGCGTTCGAGCAGATTGATGTCGGGGAGCTGATCGGGAAAGTCGTATCGCATGAGCGCACGGCGATCGAGCGCGAGGCGACGCTTCGCGTGACCGTGGCGGAGGATGTGCCGAAGGTTTTGGGGGATATGCGGCTGATGTGGGATGCGCTTGTGGAGGTCATTCACAATGCGGTGCGCGCGGTGCGTCTGGCGCCTGCAGGGGCGCATGAAATCAGGATTTATGCGTACAGGCGCCCGAATACGGCCGTGATTGAAGTCGAGGATACGGGTTCTGGAATCGAGCCGGCCGACAGCCTGAGGATTTATGAGCCATTTTTCACGACGTGGCCTGGCTGCAAGGGGCTTGGGCTTGTAAAGGCGCACAACTATGCGCTCCAGATGCACGGGAATATCTATTATCACCGGAGAGCGAATTCGACGGTGTTCATGCTGTCGTTTCCGGATGCGCAGCATGCGCCGCAACCCGAGGTGTTTTAAGGCGGCGCATTCGATGCCGGATGGCGCGTTGTCAGAGTTTCGCGCCGATTCTTTGGATGAGCTCGATGGCGATTTCGAGCTTGTCCGCGAGCTTGAGCGTTTCGCGGCTGTTCCTGGTGAGTATTGTGATGCTGTTTGTGTCGCCAGCGAAGCCGCATCCAGGCTCTGAGAGGGAGTTTGCGGCGATCATGTCGAGATTTTTGGCGATGAGTTTTTGTTCGGCGCGCTCGAGAAGGTCTTCGGTCTCCATGCAGAAGCCGCAGAGGAACTGCCCGGGGCGCTTATTTTGCCCGAGTGTTTTCAGGATGTCGGTCGTGGGTTTGAGCTGGACGGAGAGTTCGGCATCGCTTTTATGAATTTTGTGTTCACAGTGTGTGCAGGGGGAGAAATCTGAGACTGCGGCAGACATGATGACGATGTCGGCGGTCTGAGCGGCTTGGAAGACGGCTTCGGCCATATCGTGTGCGGACGTGACGTGGATGGCTTGAATACCGGGGATGGGAGGGAGGCTTGTGTTGGCCTCGATGAGTGTGACGTCTGCGCCGGCCATTTTGGCGGCTTTGGCGCAGGCGAAGCCCATTTTTCCGGTCGAAGGGTTGGAGATATATCGGACAGGGTCGATATGTTCGCGCGTGGCGCCGGCCGTGACGAGGACGTGTTTGTCCGCGAGGATTTTATTGAGCGCGATGTGTTGCAGTGCGCATTCGATGATGGCTTCAGGTTCGGGCATGCGCCCTTTTCCGGCATAGCCGCAAGCGAGATTGCCGGAATCGGGATCGATGAGGTGCATGCCTCGTGCTTTGAGAAGTTTGATGTTGTCTTGTGTCGCGGCATTTTCGTACATGAAGCAGTTCATTGCAGGGGCGATGAGGACTGGGGTGCCGGATCTGACCGCGAGCATGGTTGTGGAGAGCTTGTCGTCAGCGATTCCGTGTGCGATTTTTGCGAGCATGTTGGCGGAGCATGGCGCGATGATGACGAGGTCTGCTTTTGAGCCGAGTGTGACATGGCTTGCGGAGAGATCGTCAGTGTCTGCAAATGTGTCGAGATGACATTTGCGGTGCGTGATGCCTTCGAATGTTGCAGGTCCGATGAGTTTGGCCGCATTCGCTGTGAGTATGGTGTCGACTTTCGCGCCCATTTGCGTGAGCTTGCTTGCGATGGAGGCGGATTTGAAGGCCGATATGCTCCCCGTGACGCCGAGGAGTATGCGCTTGTCATTGAGCAGTTGAAGCATATAAAGTGTACCCAAAAAAAGAGATATCGTATAAAGGAAGATCGCGCGCGTGCGCGGTTGTTATTATGCCACGGAGGAAGAAATGACAAAAGGCGATTTGATCGCATGTGTACTCGCGGGATGTTTTGTTTTTGTGGGTTGCGCTCAGGAGCGTGAGAAGACGCCGCTGCATGAGCAAGTCGTCGCAAAACACAAAGTCGACCTGCCGGAAAGGCCGGATTTTGACAGCGTTCTGTCGAAATCGGCACCAAAGAAAGATGGCATTTTGTCCACTTGGTGGCTCGTGCACAACCAGAAGGATTATCTGGACAAGGAAGTGCATGTCCGCGGTGTGATCACGTCTGTGTCTGAGGATTGTCCGCTGTATACGGGGCCTCGGAAACGAGTGCGTAAGAGTCGGCATGATGAAGCCGATGAGGAAGCTTCGACGCGCAAATGCCGCGGTCTTTCTGTCGTGATTGATTCTCCGGAACACAGCAATAAGCTTGTGGAAGTGATTGGATATCATCCGTTCTATCATCCGCATCTGAAACCCGGCATGACGCTGGATGTGACTGGAAAATATGTGCTTTTCGGCAATGACGCATTCAGCACGTTCATCGCATATCGCAACGGTCTGATTGTGGCATCAGAGCTTCACGGCATGGGGGTTGACAGGACGGGATATTTTACGACAAACATGACGGAAATCTCGAACATGATTGCCAAGGGGGAGCTTTTGGGCATGCGCAAGTGAGCGTGAGGCATGAGTGCTTGTTGCAAGGCTGGAAGCGGGTCTTAGGGCGTGGCGAGCATGAGGGCGCAAGCTGTGCACCGAATGGGTTGAAAAGATAAGGTGGTGTTCAACGTCTATGGATATGGAAATACAAGGCAGTAGGCAATCGAAGGTGGGCAGTAGTGCGCATGATAGGGGCAATAGCTTTTATGCGGAGAGACTATCGATGCTCGATTGCCGATAATACTTGGCAGTTTGGGGCCATATCCACGCTTGTTGAACAGAGCCGCAATAAAGTGGGTCAAAGTAAGGGAATTTGGTGAAAATATGTCGAACTTATTGGATGCGCTCAAGAGTGCCGGGCTTGCGGATGCGAAGAAGGCAAAGAAGGCAGAGCAGGCGAAAAAACAGCAGATGCACAAGGATCTGAAGAGCGGTGCGGCAAAGGCGCAGCCTGCGCCGGCGGCTGAGCCGGCTGAGCCGGCAGTGTCGCGTGTTCAGGCCGTTGAGAATGTTGCGCAGCAGGTGCGAGAGCGGTTATCAGCGGCTTATCGCGGTGCGGCACTTTCGGATGTGTCTGGCAGGAAGCGGTTTTATTTTACGACGCTTGATCAGCAGATCGATTGCATGATGCTTTCTGATGTGGCATCTGCGCTTCTGGACCGCGGCAAATATGCGATTGTGGCGAATGAGGCGCTGGACGACTATATATTGGTGCGCCGAGCTTCCGCGCTCGCGATTGAAGCGATTGATAAGAAGCGTGTCATTGTCCTGCGCAGGCAGGAAACGTAGTAAGAAATATTTTCCTGTGCAGACAGGAGTCACAATAATCCCATATCCAAGGATGGTGTTATGGAACGATTTGTCATCGAAGGCGGCCACAAGCTGAGTGGCACGCTTGTTCCCGGCGGAAACAAAAATGAAGTGCTTCCTGCACTTGCCGCGAGTTTGCTCACGAATGAGGAAGTCATCCTGCACAATGTGCCTCGTATCAAAGATGTCGAGGTGATGATGGAGATCATCCGCGACCTTGGTGGGGAGGCGGAGTTTTTTGACGACAACAGTGTGCGGCTTTGCGGGGAGGGGGTGTCGAAGACACATCTGAGTGAGGAACTCTGCCGTAAGGTTCGCGCATCGATATTGTTTGCGGGCCCGATGCTTGCGCGTCATCGCGAAGTGCATCTGCCGCCACCAGGCGGCGACGTGATCGGGCGTCGTCGTCTGGATACGCATTTTCTGGCGTTTCAGGGGCTGGGCAGCGATATCGATGTTGGGGAGGAATACCACCTCAAGGCGAAACATTTGCGTGGGAATGATATCTTTTTTGACGAGCCATCTGTAACAGCAACCGAAAATGCTGTGATGGCTGCTGTTCTTGCACGTGGGGAGACCGTGTTCCGGAATGTGGCCTGCGAGCCGCATGTGGAGGGGCTTTGCCGAATGCTTTCCTCTATGGGGGCGCATATCGAGGGCATCGGTTCAAACACCTTGATCGTGCATGGGACAGGCGGCCTTCACGGCACAGAGCATACGATCGGGTCGGATTACCTCGAAATCGGCTCGTATATCGGCCTTGCGGCGGCGACCGGTTCTGAGATACGCATCGAAAATGTTCGCATGACAGATATGCGCATGATACGCATGGTATTTGAACGCTTGGGCATCCGCATCGTGTCGGATGGCACGGGGATTATCGTGCCTGCTGATCAGGAGATGCGCATACGCGCGGATCTCCACAATGCGATTCCTAAGATTGCGGATGCGCCGTGGCCGGCATTCCCGACAGACTTGATGAGCATCGCGATTACCATTGCTACGCAGTGCGAAGGAACGGTCATCTTTTTCGAAAAGATGTTCGAAGGGCGCATGTTCTTTGTGGATTCTCTTGTGTCGATGGGCGCACAGATCATCCTGTGCGATCCGCACAGAGTTGTCGTCGTTGGGCGCAGCCGTTTGCTGGGGACGCGGCTCGAATCACCAGATGTCCGCGCAGGCATGGCGTTGCTGATCGCTGCACTTGCGGCCGAAGGGCGCTCGACAATCTATAATGTTCGCCAGATTGACCGTGGTTACGAACGCGTCGATGAAAAGCTCCGCGCACTCGGCGCCCAGATCGAGCGCCAGGTTATTTCGTGATTTTTTGTGGGGGGTGTGTTCGTGGGGGGAACCCTTTCTTTGATGCCCAAAGAAAGGGTTCCCCCCACACCCCCTTCCGAAAGAAAGGCGATGTTTGGTTTGTTTGAATTTGGTTTGTTTGAATTTGGTTTGTTTGAATTTGGTTTGTTTGAATTTGGTTTGTTTGAATTTGGTTTGTTTGAATTTGGTTTGTTTGAAGTTTGTGTTGATTGTTTGTGCCACGTAGGGGGCTCTTCTTGGAGCATCGCTGGTTTCGCCGTATGCACAAGCTCATTGCCCCGATGGGGCGCGATCTGGGTTATCGTGGGCATCGCCAATGCCTGCGGTGCCGCGCGGCGTATGTGTAGCATAGCCGCGCCCTCGCTCTCACACGCGTGCGTATGCCGTCAGGCATAGCGCGCGCCACGCGTGCCGTATCGCCGCAGGCGATAGGCGCGCATTTCAAAAAAGGATAGAGCAATGCCAGCCGGGGATACGATCAAAGATATTTCAACGGTGCGCGAGGTTTTGCGCGAGTGTTCTGTATTTGGGGATAAGACGCGCGAGGACTTTGTCAGGGATCCGAGGCACGAGCTCGCTAAAATCGATCAGTGGCTGTATCGTTACAAGCATGAGTTTCGCGACCGCGAGAACCGGAAACATGTGTTTTTGTCGCTGGATGCGCGTGATGTCGAGCGCAATCCGCTGTATGTCTTTTTTAAGATCGGGCGCTTTAAGGATAACGATATTCGCTTTCATTTTGGTCTGCTCGATATTTTGGGGGACGGCCGCGAGGCTACGCTTGATGAGATTGAGACAGCGCTTGGACGTTCTGGGATATTTGATGCGAGCAATGATGCGCTGAGTTTTGAGACATCGATTTTGCGGCGAAAATTGGAGGAGTATTCGAGGCTTGGCATTTTGAGGAACCGGAAAGTGGGGCGCAAGTATGTGTATGCGCTGGCGCCGGATGTTTCTCTGTCAGGGTGGCAGCCGGCTGTGAGCTTTTTTTCGGAGACAAGTTTGCTGGGCGTGATCGGTTCATTTGTGTGCGATCGGATAGCGCGCGCGTCTGCGCTTGCCCGGCTCGACAGCGGGACAGGGGGGAGGGATGCGCCGTTGTTCGTGTTCCGGCATCACTATATCCATCATGCACTTGATGCGGAGATCATCCTGGGCGTGCTGGATGCGATCGGGCGTCACTGCATGGTGACATTTGGCTATCTGTCTAAAAATGGTGCGCGCATTGAGTTTCTGGCGTTGCCTCTGAGGATTTATCAGAGCGTGCAGAGTGGCCGCGTGCATGTGTTGGCTTGGAACGCGCGAGGGCGGTGTGCGGCGGTGTACCGTGCGGATCGGATACTCGATGTGAAAGCGGGCGAAAGTGTGGCGTGGTTTGAACGCACCAAAGAGGCAGCCGACCGTGTCATGTCACATATTTGGGGCGTTTCGCTGAAAGACCGCCAGAAGATGCAGCATCTGGAGATGACCGTGCGCGCGCGTTATCGCGGGGATTTCGTTCTGACACGGCTGGCGCAGGAGAAGCGATTTGGGAATGTGGTGCGCGTCGATGAGATGACTGCGCGGTTTGAAATCGACACGTATGATGCAATGGAACTGATGCCATGGGTGCGGACGTTTATCGGAAATATCGCGGATATCCAGTGCACGGATGCGGTGTTTTTGGACACATTTTATGTCGATCTGCGCCGGTGTTTTTCGATGTATCAGCCAGAGGGTGATGTGGGATAAGGATGTGCGGCGCGACCTGAATGTCGTTTGGGTAGAGGTTTAGCGAGTTGCTTGGATGCGTGCATGGGGGAGTCGAGATGATTCTGCATGAGGTGTACAGCTGTTATTTTGATGCCGTTTCGAGGATACTGCAGGCGGCGTGTGCGGGGAAACGCGGCAGAGGGTGTTATATGGCGGCGCTTTCGGGGCTTTCGCTGCCAGCTGAGATACAGGAGACGGTAGATCGGAAGCTTGGTCTGATTGCGGGGGAAGCTGATTCCTATCGGCTGATGGATGAGGGACGTCCGCTTGTCTCGCGCTGTCCGGAAATGCCGCTGACGCTTTTGGAGAAGCGCTGGCTGAAGGCAGTGCTTCTCGATCCGCGCGTTCGGCTGTTCGGCGTTTCGGCAGAGGGGCTTGAAGACGTGACGCCGCTGTATGCGCCCGGGGATATTGTGGTTTATGACCGAGGCGGAGATCCGGACCCTTGGGATGATGCCAGATATATTGAGCATTTCCGCACTGTTCTTGAGGCTGTGGAGACACGCCGGTGTCTAAAGGTGAGTTGGCTGTGCCGAGAGGGGCTGAAATGCGTGGCGGTTTGTGAGCCAGATCGGATCGAGTATTCGGAGGTTGACGATAAGTTTCGGCTTTGGGCTGATGCGGATGCGCATGAAATCAAGATCAATATCAGCCGTATCGTGGACTGCGTGATGTCAGATGCGCCGTTGCGGCTTGATCTGCCGGAAGGGCTCGGAAAAACGCCGCCTGTGCAGCAGATGCGTGAGGTGCAAGCGAGTTATCGCGGGAATTTTCAGGATGAGATGGGCGATATCCATCCAGAGGCGCTCGTGATCGAGGTGAGCGAGGAACGGAGAGCGCTTGAACGCGCGCTTATTCATTTTTCGCATTTTCAGAAGCAGGAAGTTGAGCAGGTTTCGGAGGCTCGCTATCGGATCCGCATGAGTATTGATGCGGATGACCGTCAGGAGATTGTACGCCGCGTGGTGTCGTTTGGTCCTTTGGTCCGCGTGCTTGAGCCTGCCTGGCTAGTGGCGGAGCTGCGCGAGCGTATCCGTGCGCAGATGGCGATGTTTGGCATGTGATGTGTGCTGTGGCGCGCCTATGCCTGCGGCATACGGCGCACCAGAGCCGTTCGACCGAACGGCTCTACTTTGGGCGCGGCTATCGCGTTGCGATACGCCCCGTGTTGGGCGCGGCTATCGCGTTGCGATACGCCGCGCGTTGGGCGCGCCTATGCCTGCGGCATACGGTGCACCAGAGCCGTTCGACCGAACGGCTCTACTTTGGGCGCGGCTATCGCTTTGCGATACGCCGCGTGTTGACAGCCGTGGGTTACGCT
>JAFUEE010000171.1 GCA_017464085.1 Pseudomonadota bacterium | reverse complement strand
CCTGGCGGTGACGGCCCCGGCGGCGGCGGCCCTGGCGGCGGTCCCGGACACTGACCTCCTTCTTTTGAGAAGCCGCTATATGTAAACATATACGCGGCTTCACGTCGTCTATGCCTGCGGCATACGACGACTTTTATATTTTCTCTCTGAGAGAATAGTGATACGTCGAGGGGGTAGCGGCGTATTTGCTTGCAAATAGCCGCGAAGGGGGAGGCTTCCCCCTCACAAGAAAATATCCCTGATAATCCCCTGCTTAAATCGCCCAATTGCAATACAGGATCACTATGAAGCGATATCCACCCCAGCTGCTGGCCCTTTCTGCCGCGCTCGTCTGCCTGCCTCTGTTCCAGGCATGTCACAAAACAGCCGATACCGGCGCTTCCGCCTCTGCCGCGACTTGTTATGATATCACCCTGAATAAGACAGACAGCCCCACATCGATCATTCAGATCAAGCAAACCGAATCAGAATATACAGTCAATCTATATACAGATCAGCCCGCATGCATCAGCCTGAGCGGCTCATTTGACGGCGGCGTCATCATAAATAATCAGAAAAATGTTGATATCAATATAAAATTGAAAGATGTCCGCATCACAAGCAACGAACGCGCAGGATACCTCAAGCTCAAATCGAACGATAAAAATATCGGCAATACTTATACGATCGAACTCATCGGCAAATCCGAGATCATCGGCGCAGCCGACAAAGACTCGAAATCTGTGATATCCTCAAAGCCAAACCTCGTGTTCAAAGGCGACGGCTCTCTGTCGCTTCTTGCCAGATATAAAAATGGAATCGTTTCGGACGATGTCATCGCGATAGAATCAGGAAATATCGATATCAAGCTCGACCGAAAAGAAGCCGCGCAGCTCGACAAATATGATGAAAAAGGTTTCGGCATCCAGGCAGACAACGGCTTTGAGATGAGCGGCGGCAGGCTGACGATCGATGCGGCAGACGGCATTACAAATTATGAATCGCGCGGCATCAAAGTCGACGGCAGCGACAAGACTTCATACAATACCGGCAAAGGCTATATCAAGATTTCCGGCGGGGAGCTGACCATCCGCTCGGATGCGAAGGGGCTTTCCGCAGGCTGGGAACTCGCGGAAGATGCCAAGACAGAGACGACCGAGGACGACCCGCATCCGGATATCCTGATCAGCGGCGGCATCATCGACATCACGACGAACGCTGAACCGCGCAGCTCCAAAAAGATGGGGCCGCCCCCCGAGATGCAGATGGATGAAAACGGCAGCCACGCCGGCGGTTTCCCGATGCCCCCGGACTGGGCTGACGGCGAAAGGCCGCCGCGTCCGCCGCACATGGCTGACGGCGAAAGGCCGCCGCGTCCGCCGAAAGATGAAACTGGCCCCGACACAGGGTTCAGGCGACGTCCAAGCCCGAACAAGCGCCGCGAAAAACCTGCGCAGGCCCAGGTCACAAACGCAGACGGCAGCTCAATGAACACTGTCAGCCCTGAGGGCATCGAGGCCAAGCGCAATCTGATCATATCCGGCGGCAAGATCACCGTCCGCGCGACAGATGACGGCCTCAATGCCGGAGACCGCCTCGAGATCAGCGGCGGAGAGCTCGTTGTCTGGTCGACGACAAACGACGCGCTGGATGCCAACGGGCACGCATACATCTCGGGAGGCATCACCGCACTGTTCGGCGCATCAGACCCCGATGGCGCGCTGGATGCGGACAGGGACGAAAATGTCTCTTACACAGGCGGAACGCTCTTTGCCCTAGGCGGCGCAAACAATGCACCGCAAGGCGAAGGGACGACCGGCACATTTGTCGCGGCAACGCTCGTCGAAGCGAAGGGCGGCTTCCCGGGCACGATGCGCGACAAAACAGCAGACGGCGCAGATCGCGAGCCCCCCCAGGATGACGGCCAGTTTCCCGGCGCTCACGGCCCACAGATGGGCGAGCGCAAGCGCGAATCCTCCGAACTCGCGGATGCCATGCTCGTGCTCGCGGATGCAGAAAATCAGTCCATTGCCGCACTCAAGGTGCCCGCTGAATTTGCCGGCGGCGGCAGCGTGCTCGTCCTCTCCGACAAGCTCCAAAAGGGCAAGGCGTACCGAATTTACACAAATCCCACGCCTGAACAGCCCATCAGCAGCTGGCATCTGGATGCCCTTTCCACGGATGCCGTCAGGGTATCGGGCGACAAATTCATCGAAAGCAATGCCGGCTCAGCGCTTCCAGGCCGCTTTGGCCCCATGATGCACGGCAGAGGCGGTCACATGGGCAGATCAGACGAAGGCGCCCAAAACGCGAATACGAAACCTGAAGGCGCAGAAAAATAACGCCGGCATCAAGCAACACAGACCGTGAGCCCCTGGCTCACGGCCAAACACATGATGCAATGCCTGAGGCGCAGCATCAATATCATCAATATCGATCTTCAATCACATGCCGGAACGCTCTGAGCAGATCTTCCTGATATACGCCCCCCCATAATTGGACTGTCTTCCTTTCTCCCTGATGCGAGTACCCTTTCTGCAGATTGCTGGAAAGCCTGATATAATATAGTTTATTACAGCTCGGATCATATACATTATAAAGAACCACACATTCCAAAGGCACTTTGAATGTATCCGAATCAGATAGTTTGCTTGCATTCATAAACTTATGCAGCTCAGGGAGTTTTGAATAGGTTTTTAAACTCTTATCTGAAAAAACCGCATCACAGTTAGATTTGAAGGAAATCCCAGCCCATGTTTTCTCATTCACTGTAAATGTATATTCCAAAGTATCTTTAAAACTCAATTGAACAGTGCCTTGAATGACCTTACATTTGGGATCTTCAATACTGAGCGCATCAATGCACTCCATGGGATCAGGTGCTTTTACCAATTTATCACACAAATTATAATAAAACCTGCGCACAGCACGATTAATTTTGGAAATGCGTTTAATTGCATTTTTCTTTGTATGATGCTTTGAATAGATATCTATAATAGTCTGCATCAGCGCAGCTGCACTTTCAGGACGTTTATTTGCTGCATAATTGAGCAAGCTCTTCAAAAGCTCGCGCATATCTTCGGAAGTTTTCGGCGCATGCTCATTGAGATATTTTTCAAAACAGATGGAATATGTTTCAAAATCCATTTCATACGGCGGAATTCCCGTCAACATGTGCAATGCAGTCGCTCCCAGCGCATAGAAATCTGTCTGCGGCTTGCACTCCCCAAAATTCTGCTCTGGTGCCATATAGCCGACAGTACCGGCAATCGTCGATTTATCAGAATTTGAATTTGCATTTGCGACCGCACCAAAGTCAATCAGATGTGTCTGTATGTTATCCAGGTTCCACTTTGTGCCCTCAGGAAGCTTGCACAAGATATTAGAAGGCTTGATATCGCGATGAATGACAGGCGGCGCATACTGCGTCTGCAAGCAATGCAGAATCTGCGTGATCTTTGCCATAATGATCAGCGTTTCGCTTTCGCTGAACTTACGCCCCTGGTCGAGATAATACTGAATGGAAGGCGCCTCGATATATTCCTGAATGATATAACACTCTTCACCAGGAACCTCGGAGAGAACGCTTTCATAAAACTTAGGCACGCCGTTGACCTGAATACTCGAAAGCGTCTCAGCTTCTCGTTTGAAAAGCTCAAAACTCTTAAACCCTTCGCTCAGATTAAGCTTGAGCGCTTTGATGGCCACGCGTGCGCCTGTCTGTATGTTTTGCGCCAGATAGGTCTTGCCGTTTGCGCCTTCGCCAAGTTCCCTGATGAAACGGTAACGCAGAAGAAGTTTTTGCGGTGTCTGCACAACCTGCTCTGTGCCTGCAGAGGTGTTTTCAGGCCGAGATGCCGTTTCCACGTTGTTCGTTGTGTCTGTATTGTCTGTCATGCTGTTGCGCTACCTATGTGAGATATGAATGAACGTCAGGTTCCTCAATGCCTGATATTGAGAAAAAGAAAAATGCGGTTACTGCCTAACCCCCCACAGAGATCAAATCTGTCGCTGAATCGTGAAATATCCTGCCTCCCCAAATATAATCCTCGCTAAGTTCCAGATCATCCAATGGAAATGGATAGGGCATGCTATGTGTTACATGCATCGGCTTGCCAAACGCCCTCTGGCCGTCATAAAGTATCGGCAACGGATCGCCAACTTTAAACAATCCCTCCGGATCCCTGTGCGTATCGACATAATGCACGAGATCGTTCTCACTATCGTCATCTGGCGGATTGAATTTATAATATATTCTGAATTTTGGAGGTTCTTCGACATGACAACTCATAACTTTATTGACAGATATAAACTCAATACGTACGATTGTCGCAATCGTTTTTATGCCATGTTCGTAAACATAAATATGATCGATACATCTTTCAGAATATACATGATTTTCAGAATTTATATACGGCAACCTTCCCTTCGCCGGTTTGCCAGTCTTTTTGAAAGCCTTTTCAATAATCCATTGAAGGCCAGGCATTGCGATAATCAACAAAACTACTATAATCACCAAAAGTGTTAATATCAATGGAATCACATATGCTATAAAAAACTCCCACTTTATTCCTGAAGTTCTCAAGAAATTGCT
Source organism: Pseudomonadota bacterium (assembly GCA_017464085.1). GTDB lineage: Bacteria > Myxococcota_A > Bradymonadia > UBA4248 > UBA4248 > UBA4248. The sequence goes on along the minus strand of JAFUEE010000171.1, from coordinate 622 downwards.
CAAAACTGGTAACATAAATACTATTCGTATCATAATGAACATAAAAAAATATGTCAAAAAAAACATCGTCACAGGCATAGCTTCAAACCAACCAACGATATCAAACGATGGATTATTTTCCGCTGGCATCCAATCCGAAGCCTCCAGAACAATCCGTTTTACCGGATATCTCAAGAAACGCGGCCTCGTTCGTACAACCAATGGAAAAGGCCGCCTGTCTTCCGGACTATCCGGCAACGCCTGCCAGATTTCTAGATTTTGAGGCTGGCAAAGGTATCTGACATCCTTCAAACGCCTGCAGAAATCATTTGATGAAAAACGCTGCATATTGCCATGATCAAACTCATAATGACCTTGCTTAAAAGCATTCACACGGCGGCGCAGTTCCACCAGGTCCGCCAGCCTGTTCTCAATGTCGGGATCGAGCATGCGGCGAAGCATCTGCACAAGCGCCACAGGATGATTCTCGACATAAGGATCAATGACCAGCCGGAGGTCCTGCGTCTTCATCTCGGCTGGCTCGACACCGCTGATGATATAGGCAAACATCGCCGCGAGCGCATACGTGTCGCTCTGCGGTGTCGCACGCCCGATCATCTGCTCCGGCGACATATAGCCAAAT
>JAFUEE010000170.1 GCA_017464085.1 Pseudomonadota bacterium | reverse complement strand
TTTGTCAATGTGTGAAAAACTGTGTTATACTGCGCCATGGTTCGGAACTCCTTGCAAAAGGTGGTTTTGCTGAATTTCCTTTTAGCAAGAAATCGGTTCCGAACCAACTATAACGCCACATTTTTGTGGGACAGCAGTGGTGTAGAGGCTAATAATACATCTGAATACAAAACTGCAGATTATTCAAATTCAAGCAATCCAACAATTTGGAAGAAAACAGACAAGAAATGCGCAGGCGACTGTAATAAAGATAATCAATGCCAATGCCTTGATAATTGCCCAAATGATTGCAACGATGATGGTTCGTGCAAATGCCACAGCTCATGCCCAGATAATTGCGACGCAACCGGCGCATGCAGAGACTGCAAAAGTGGCAATGCTGAAAGCGGCGCGTGCAAATGCCCTGAGTCTTGCGTAAACGGTTGCAATCCCGATGGTTCATGCGTTAGGGCAGATAACTGCCTAAATGGCACAGATGAAAGCGGTGCTTGCAAATGCCACAGCTCATGCCTAAATAATTGTGACGCAACCGGCGCGTGCAGAGACTGCAAAAATGGCAATGCTGAAAGCGGCGCGTGCAAATGCCCTGAGTCTTGCGCAAATGGTTGCAATCCCGATGGTTCATGCGTCAAAGCTGAAGATTGCAAAAATGGCGTTGATGAAAACGGCGCTTGCCTCTGTTCGGAAGAATGTAAAAGCGGATGCGACGCAACTGGCGCGTGCAAATGCCCTGAATCTTGCGCAAATGGTTGCAATGCGACCGGCGAAACATGCTGCCCAAACAACTGCCAAAGTGGATGCAATGAGAGCGGCGGGTGTTTATGCCCGAAAGATAGCGACGGAAAAGCCTGCGCCAACGGCTGCGATACCGCAGGACGTGCCTGCTGTGATCTGAAATGTAAAAATGGCTGCGACATCGATGGCTCGTGCTCCTGCCCGGGCAGCTGCAAATATGGATGCAACGACAACGGCACATGCAAGCCCAACCCGATTGGGTGCAAACACGGCACCAATCCAAATAACGGCGATTGCCTGTGTCCGGATACCTGCACCAATGGTTGCGACGACAAAGGTGAATCATGCAGCTGCCCGATCGCCTGCTCAAACAGCTGTAATGCGACCGGCGCTGAATGTCTCTGTCAAGCGAGTTGTGCCAAAGGATCTTCATGCAACAATAAAACAGGCCGATGCACATGCATTAAAACATGCCCCAACGGATGCAAAGACGACGGCACATGCGATGATGCATGCAAAAACAAAAAATGCCCAGGCGAAAATGAACAATGCCAAAACGGCGATTGTGTAGATTTATGCAAATCAGTCACATGCCCAGGCGCACATTACTGCAGCTTGGGAAGATGCCTCCCAATCGACGCAAACCACAACCACATGCTCGACAAGTATGAAACAGTCCCCAACCAAGGAAAAGAATGCCGCAAATATTCTGACTGCGCTTCATCCTCACTCAAAGGCGATGGTTTCTGTGACAGCTTTATCGGCTATAAATGCGCGACCAAATGCACATCCGATGAACAATGCACAAAAGATATAAACGGCGGCGATTATCGCTATGTGTGCCGCCCTGACGGCCGCTGTGCCCCCGATAAATTTATATCGGTATGGAGCCTTCCAGCAGATGATGCGAATGTGACGATCACCCTATATGCCTCAAAGCCATCCACATGCACAATCGATTGGGGAGATGGCGAGTCAGAGCAGCTCAGCGTGAATGGCCAATTTAGTAAAGAACACAATTATGCAGCCCCAGGCGAAGTGACAATCACGATTTCTAAAGTCACGGGGGATTTGAAATTTGGTGTTTTTGCTATTGACACCTATGGTGACCTTAAAAGATATGTGCAAGAAATTAAAGCATTTGGGCCGCTCGGAGTGGGCAATAGCGCTTTCCGAAACGCATCAAATTTCACAAAAGTCTCACAAGTCGATATTCCCAGGTCAGACTTGTTAACATCACTGAATAACGTATTTGGAAGTGCTACTTCTTTCAATGATGATATTGGAAACTGGGATACTTCGAATGTCAATGATCTAAGCCAAACGTTCCATATAGCCTCAAAGTTCAATCAAGATATCGGGAAGTGGGATACTTCAAACGTCAGAAGGCTGGATAGTACATTCAGACGCGCCATAGCTTTTAATCAAGATATTGGAAACTGGGACACATCAAAGGTCACAAATATGTTCCAAGTGTTCGATCAAGCCAAAGCGTTTAATCAAGACATTGGGAAATGGAATACGTCAAATGTGACAACGATGGATAAGATGTTTAATGCAGCCACAGCTTTCAATCAAGACATTGGGCAGTGGAAGACTTCAAAGGTCACAAATATGTTCCAAATGTTTAATTCAGCCACAGCTTTCAATCAAGATATTGGAAGTTGGAACACTTCAAATGTCGAAAAAATGGGCGGTATGTTTAACGGTGCCACGTCGTTTAATCAAAATATTGGAAGTTGGAACACCTCAAAGGTCGCTAGCATGGAGGGTATGTTTTACGGTGCCACGTCGTTTAATCAAGATATTGGGAAATGGGATACTTCAAACGTCAAAGATATGCTCAATATGTTCAACAAGGCATCAAAGTTTAATCAAGATATTGGAAACTGGAATACTTCGAATGTCACTAAAATGCAATATATGTTCTCTAATGCAAAAGCGTTTAATCAAGATATTGGGAAGTGGAATACTGAAAAAGTCGCAACAATGCACAACATGTTCCAAGATGCAAAAGCGTTTAATCAAGATTTGAGTGGATGGAATGTAAATAATGTTACTTCTATAAGTAATATCTTCACATCATCGGGCATCTCAGAAAAAAATTATTGCAAAGTCTATAAGGCCTGGAAAAAGGGAAATTTGGGCAAAGATTATACTTGCGAGTAATCGCATCAGATAAAACCGCGCACCAGCGCGGCGCGCGAACCGTATGCGCCCGGCTGGCGCATAGGTGAGCGGTAAAGCGGCGTATCGCAACGCGATAGCCGCGCACACATGTGCGGCGTATTGCCGCAGGCAATAGCCGCACAACAAGCCGTATGCGCCCAGCAGGCGCATAGGCGCGCAAGAAGAAATCGACGCATTCGCGCAACACTTGAAACATGCTTGAGCTTCACCTATAATTAAAGATGTGTTTGTGTCTTTCTTTGTGCCCGTCTGAGAGTATTCATGACTTCTTCACATTCGATTAAACTCATTCTTGCCGCTATCGCGCTCAGCCTCAATGCCTGTCAAACCGATGAGATTCACGCACTCGGAGACGCATGCCCCAACCTCCAGATCATCTACAACGGCGACCTGGAATGCTTTGCCTCTGCACCATCGGCCTGCCTGTCTCCGACAGATGCCATCAAAGCTTCAGATTATGAAGCGGCGTTCAAATATGCCCGATGTCCCGTAGGCTTTATTTGCGCCCCCGAAGAGCAGCACAGCATTTGCAAAAAGCTGCACTGCATGAACGACACCGATGAAAACGGCGCTTGCCTGTGCCCAGAAGAATGTAAAAACGGATGTGAACCCAACGGCGCATGCAAATGCGCCCCTGTGTGCCCAAATGGCTGCAATGACACTGGCGAAACATGCTGCCCAGACAACTGCCAAAGCGGATGCAATGCAAGCGGTGGATGTTTATGTCCGAAAGGAAGCGACGGAAAGTCTTGCCCAAATGGCTGCGATACGTCTGGACTGGCTTGCTGTGATCTCAAGTGCCAAAATGGCTGCAACGTAGATGGGACGTGTACATGTCCGGTCAGCTGCAAATTCGGATGCAGCGACATCGGCACTTGCCAGCCCAACCCGATTGGGTGCATGCACGGCTATGATCAAAACAGCGGCAATTGCCTCTGTCCAGACACTTGCCCGGATAACTGTGACCCCAAAGGCGAAACATGCAATTGCCCGAGCGCCTGCCCGACCACCTGTAACGCGACCGGCTCAGAATGCCTCTGTCAGACAACCTGTGTCCCCACATCTTCATGCGACCCTCGAACAGGCAAATGCACCTGCCCGAACTCTTGTCCCAATCAATGCCACGAGGATGGCTCATGCGATGATAAATGCAATGATGTGCAGTGCGACGGCGAAAATGAGCAGTGCCAGGACGGCATTTGTGTGGATTTGTGCAAAACAACCACATGTCCCGAAGAGCAATTCTGCAACCTGGGAAGATGCGTTAATATTGACGCAAATCACAACCACATGCACGACAAATATGAAACCGCGCCCAAGCAAGGACATGCCTGCAGAGAATATGCCGACTGCGATTCGGCAGCCGGCAAAGGCGACGGTTTCTGCGACAGCTTTATCGGTTATAAATGCTCGACCAAATGCACATCCGATGCCCAATGCACTGATCTCAACGGCGACGGTTATCACTACGTCTGCCGAACAGATGGCCGTTGTGCTCCCGATAAATTTATATCGGTATGGAGAATGACCTCAAGTAAATACCTTGATATAAACCTATATGCCAATACAGACCAAATATTTACAATCGATTGGGGAGATGGTTCAACTCAAACTTATAAAAATGAAATATCTGTAAATAGTGACAAAACGTTTAGTCACTCTTACGAAACCACAGGAGAGGTGACCATATCGATTACGAATATCACAGGGGATCTGAGGTTTGGATCTAGTAAACCAATTAGTGACGATGACTATTATGACGAAGATTATGGCTATATTTCATCAAAACAAAACTTATTGGAAATTAAGACTTTTGGTCCTCTTGGCATAGGCACGCGTGCATTCCAAAAATGTAGTAAACTCTCCAAAGTCTCACAGGTTGATATTCCACGGTCTGACCTGTTGACCACAGCGAGTAATCTTTTTAGTGAAACTTCAGAGTTTAATCAAGACATTGGAAACTGGGATACCTCGAATGCTACAGATATGAGCAATATGTTCCAAAAAGCCACAGTGTTCAATCAAAACATTGGAAAATGGGATACCTCAAATGTCACGGATATGAACAATATGTTCAATGATGCCTCATCCTTCAATAAGGATATCGGAAAATGGAATACTTCAAGCGTCACAAATATGCAAAGCATGTTCAATAATGCCACTGCATTCAATCAAGATATCGGAAAATGGGACACTTCAAGCGTCACAAATATGCAAAGCATGTTCAATAATGCCACTTCATTCAATCAAGATATCGGAAAATGGGACACTTCAAGTGTTACGGATATGCAAAGCATGTTCCAAAACGCCACTGCATTCAATCAAGATATCGGGAAATGGAATACTTCAAGTGTTACGGATATGAAAAGCATGTTCCAAAACGCCACTGTCTTCAATAAGGATATTGGAAACTGGAATACTTCAAGCGTCACAAATATGCAAAACATGTTCTATAAAGCCACATCGTTCAATCAAGATATCGGAAAGTGGGATACTTCAAATGTCCAAGCCATGTACACCATGTTCCAATATGCCAAATCTTTTGATCAAGATCTGAGTGAATGGAACGTAAAAAAAGCGAGCATTTCAAATATCTTCACCGATTCGGGTATTTCCGAAGAAAATTACTGCAAAGCCTTTAAAGCCTGGAATAAAGGGAAATTAGGACAAAATTATACTTGCGAGTAATCGCTACAAAACGACACAGCCGCGCCACAGCGCGGCGCGCGAACCGTATGCGCCCGGCTGGCGCATAGGTGAGCGGTAAAGCGGCGTATCGCCACGCGATAGCCGCGCACACATGTGCGGCGTATTGCCGCAGGCAATAGCCGCACCTTGCAAAATAAAAAATATCTGCCTCATTAAACTCGCCAGAATGCTTTTTAAACGCTATATTCGCATAGGGTTGGAGCTTCTCACGAGCATCGGGAGGGCGTATGGGAACAAAGGACAAAACGACAAGGCGACTCGAGGAATACAACGACGTATTTGCAGACATCATCAATGTGCTTGTGTTTAACGGGGAGCGCGTGGTGAAAGAAGACGAGCTCGTGGATATCGACACCAAATCTGAATTCGCTGCCGATGATAAAGGCCTGCACGGGCAAGAGCGTGATGTCGCAAAGTTTTGGACTGCTCAAAACATACGTTTTGCCCTGTTTGGGCTCGAAAATCAGGCTGCACCGGATTTTCAGATGCCACTCAGGCTCTATAGCTATAACGGCGCATCCTATAAGGCTCAGATTATTCCTGACAAACCGAGAGGCCAAAGCGTCACGGAAGAGCTGGATTCCACTGCAACAGCCCAAAGCAAAGCGCCGGCCTCACACGCCAAACAGGCATTCTACCCGGTGCTGACATTTGTGCTCTATTATGGGATGCAACATTGGAATACAGCGAAATCACTGTATGAAGCTGTGAATGTCCCAGAGCCATTTAAACGCTTTATTCCGGACATGCCCATCAATCTCGTTGAGATTGCCTGGTTGCCAGATGATGTCATCGAAAAATTTGAGAGTGATTTTCGCCTCGTTGCATGGTTCTTTAAACAACTTCGCATCTATGGCGAACCCTATCTCAAACTGCAGGACTCCAAGCTCATGCATCGCATTGTCCATGTCTTGGAACTGATGCGCATGATGAGCGCATACACAGGCAACCCTGATTATGAAACCATTGGTATAAGAGAATCACACAATAAGGAGATCACTATGTTAGCTGCAATACAGAGCTTTGAAAATCATGTCAAAGCAGAAGGACGAATTGAAGGACGAATTGAAGGACGAAAAGCCATTACTGATATATTCTCTACACTGTTGGAACAGGGACGACAAGACGATGTCATGCGCGCCATTCGAGAACCTGAATATCTGAAATTACTCATGGCTGAGTTTGGCATAACTGATGAAGACGATGCCAAAACTACTGATCAAACCTAAGGTTATAGCCACCCACATGCCAAATTTAACATCACAAATTTCACGGCTCGCAATTCACTTTTCAGCGAGCCGTCACCATCCGACATAAGGAGTTATAAATGGAACGTCCAAACGCGTGGAAAACATACGACCAGAACACAAAAGCGGAAGTTTTTGCATTCGCAGAGGAGTATCGAAAATTCATCTCGAAGTGCAAAACAGAGCGCGAATGCGTCACCGAACTCAAAAAGCTGGCCAAAAGCGCCGGTTTCATCGACTTGCATGATGTTATCAGAAATAACAAAAAACTTCATGCCGGTGACCGCGTCTTTGCAGACAATCGCGGAAAGAACCTCGCGCTGTTCATCATCGGCAGGGAAGCGCTTGAAAATGGCATGAACATCCTCGGCGCGCATATCGACTCCCCGCGCCTGGATCTCAAACAAAATCCGCTCTATGAAGATACAGAGATGGCCATGCTCGACACGCATTATTACGGCGGAATTAAGAAATACCAATGGGTCACGCTCCCGCTCGCGCTTCATGGCGTCGTCGCCAAGAAAGACGGCACAGTAATCACGCTCAATATTGGCGAAGATCCAGACGATCCCGTCATCGGCGTCAGCGATCTCCTCATCCACCTTTCGGCAGAACAGCTCGAAAAGAAGGCCGCAAAAGTCGTCGAAGGGGAGTCGCTTGATGCGCTCATTGGCACAATTCCGCTCGCGAATACAGATGAAAAAGATATCAAAGAGGCTGTAAAAGCAAATATACTCGCGATTCTCAAGAGCAAATATGATTTTGAAGAAGAAGACCTGCTCTCGGCAGAAATCGAGATTGTGCCGGCAGGGCCTGCGCGCGATTACGGTCTAGATCGAAGCATGATCATGGGATATGGTCACGATGACCGCTCCTGCGCCTATCCATCGTTCGCCGCGATGCTCGAAGTCAGCGCCCCACAGAAGACTGCCGTCTGTCTGCTCGTCGACAAAGAAGAAGTCGGCAGCCTCGGCGCAACCGGCATGAAATCACGCTTTTTCGAGAATATCACAGCTGAGCTCATGAATGCCTGTGGCGATTATTCCGAACTGAAACTCCGCCGCGCACTTCAGAATTCAAAAGTCCTATCCTCAGATGTCAGCGCCGCGTTTGACCCGAACTATCCCTCCGTCATGGAAAAGAAAAATGCCGCATTCTTCGGTCGCGGCCTCGTGTTCAACAAATATACTGGATCGCGCGGAAAATCTGGTTCCAGCGATGCCGATGCTGAATTTGTCGCACACATCAGAAAGATTATGGATAACGCAAATGTATTTTTCCAGACAGCAGAACTCGGAAAAGTCGATGCCGGCGGCGGCGGAACAATCGCCTATATGCTCGCAAACTATAATATGAGCGTCATAGACAGCGGCGTTGCCGTGCTCAATATGCATGCGCCCTGGGAGATTATCAGTAAAGCAGATCTCTATGAGGCCAAAAAAGGCTATATCGCTTTCCTTAAAAATGCATAAATAACCCTCCAGACGGGAAGGCTTTTTCAGTACCTAAAAAGCCTCCCCGTCTAAATCTGGGGTTAGGATTTCTTCTTTTTAATATTCAGAAGTTTCATGATTTCCTGATATTTATCAATACCATGCTGTATCACAGTTGACTTGCTCGATAATTTCTCAAGCAATTTATTCAATTGCTGATCAGGACGTGTTGTTTTTGCACCACTCAACAATGCTTGCAATGATTTAATATGGTTTACAAGCATATTTGAAAGATGCACTTTTTGCGCATATTCCTTTGCAAGTGATTGATATTTTTCAAAATCGTCTATATCACTCACGAGCTGATTACAATTATTGCAAAGGCAATGATATTCGCTTTCCACAGTCTCCAAATCCTCACATTCCCCTGTTCCTAAATACTTATATGCATTACTTTTATGCGCTTCCCCCGCAAAGATTGCTGAATACTCAAAGCCGCAGATTTCGCATGCCTCCCCATGCTTTTTCCTGAGATACTCATCAACCCTTTCTCGCCATTCCTCCTGAAGCCACAAGCTATACTGCTTTCTTGAGCAAACTGCTGCACGCGTAATATCTCCATCATCAGCATCCTCGTTATCCTCATCTTCTTCAACAGTTTCACCCTCTTCATCTTCGTCTGTATCTTCTTCAACAGTTTCACCATCTTCGTCTGCATCTGCATCTTCATCATAGACATCCTCATTATCATTATCATCTTCATCTTCATCAGTATCATCGAGTGTTTCAGGTGCTTCTATAGCCTCATTTGCATCGTCATCTTCTCCCACTTCATCTTCGTCAACGTCTTCGTCTTCCTCAAATTCCTCAATATCGTCTTCATCATTATCCCCCTCATTACAATCTAAAACATATTTGCTTATAAATGCCTGCCAAAGCAATTCTAAACGATTTGCATCTTCTTCGTCTAACAATCGCCCGGAATGCCCACCATACCAATCAAAATTCGGAATATTCCTGGCAAGAATATCAGAAGACAACATGCAATCCTGCGGATCTCCGATAAACTCCATATCCAAATCCATATAAAATACATCACGGCCTTTGCCTGACCAATCCACACCTTTATAGGGCTCGGAACAAAAGCGTCCGCTCATGACAATGCCATTCGGGCGAGTACCGCATTTGACCAAAAAGAACCGATCGCCGTCATGCGCCAGATCGTGCGCCCAGACACTCCAGTTCATCGAATCTTTCCACCAATGCCTCAATGCTCGAAAACGAGCCGCAGAAAAACTCGAAATATCCGGATTCCAAAACAAAATAAACGTGTTCGCCATAAACAACTCCCAAAAGACAAAAGCGCTTCCCATAAGCACATATTGTTAAAATGTGTCCTTTGGCTATCATTTTCTCACGTTTTCATCAACCGAAAAAAGGCGCATCCCTCCCTTCGCGCCACAAGCGCGACTCAAACTCAGCAAGCGTGCGCTCCAGACACAAAAAAAGCCCCTTCTCTGTAAGAGAAGAGGCTTTATCATTCCGAAAGTTCAGAACTTATTTGCTGTAGGAAGTCCAGGTCAGATTGTCGATGACAACCTGCTGACCATCTTCTTCAACCTTAATGCTCACATCCCCCGGGCGATTGACATCATCGCACGAAAGCGTGATGGCATCCGACGAATAGGCATCGATTTGAGCCCAGTTGCAGATGATACCGTTGACAGAGAGATAGACAACGCGTTTCTTCTTGTTCGTGAATGCTTTTTTGACCTGGACAGAGACGCTGCCCACGCCACCACTCACGGTGCCGCTCAGATAGCCGCCATCCCTGAGCATCAGGCCTTCGCCATCAATCGCATAGCCATCCAGTGATGTGCGGCCATAATATGACCACGTCACATCGGCATGCGCGCTCTCAAAGCTTCCTCTTGCATAGAAACCGCTGTTGCTGCCGATACCTGCAAAATCTTCGACGATTTTGGCCGGTTCTTCAATCACGGGATCTTCGGGAACAACGGGATCTTCGGGAATGACAGGATCGGGATCGACGGGATCTTCGGGAATGACAGGATCGGGATCGACGGGATCTTCGGGAATGACAGGATCGGGGTCGACGGGATCTTCGGGAACGACAGGATCGGGATCGACGGGATCTTCGGGAACGACAGGATCGACCACGCCGCCGCAGGCAGCTTCGGCCGCGCAGGCAGGATCGCTGCAATCGGACAGACCATTGTTATCATCGTCCACGCCATTGCCGCAGACTTCAACATAGCCCTGCGCAACTTCAGGCGCCTTGCTCAAAATCCAGTCTGTATAATCCTGAACAGCCGTTGAAATGCCCGTCTTTGCGCATGCAGCATCGCCATAGCTCGTCAGGCCGGCGACATATTCCACGCCGCCATAAGTATAGAATGCCGGACCGCCGGAGTCACCCTGGCAAGGACCGCCATCATCCTGCTCGTAATAGATGCTGCCGTGGGGAAGCCAGACATATTCGGTGTAATTGTTCAGGCAGAAATAGCCATTTGTGCAATATCTGTAATATGACCAGCTGTTGCACATGCTCTTGTCGGGATGGCAGCCATTGACGATGACCGAACCATACTGACAGCCCTTCGCGGCATCGCCATCCGCCGCACCGCAATATGAGGTGATCGGCGCAGAGAAACTGATCTTCGTGCCAGCACCGCCGTTCTCATCATAGCCGAAGCCGACAAATTCCATCTTCACGCCATCGCGCACTGCCGCACGGTCGATTCCGAGCCATTTCGGCAACGGCAGAATCGGTTTGATCACGCTTTCGGAAATCGGCTTCTTCAGCTTGATCAGCGCGATATCGCCATTAATGGTGCCATATCTGCTGTCAATGTTGACATCGCCATAATTCTCGTGGAAATAAATCTGTGACACATCGTGCAGATTCTTCGCAAGCTGCGCCTCAGTATTGCCAACACCAATCTTGATATAGGAATTGAGCGAGCTTGCAACCGGCCCGCTGTAGCCATCTTCTGTCACGCAGTGCGCCGCCGTGATGACCCACTGCGGATGTATCAACGTACCCGTGCAGATGCTCTGTTCACCATAACCGCGCGCTCCGCTCAGAAACAGGCTGACAACCGCTTTATGCGCCTCAGTCGTATCCTTGGAGCCATTGATCATGGCATGTTCACTCATCGTCAGCGCTGTCGGCAACACTGCGTCTTCGCTTCGGGATACGACACCTTCCGAACACGCCATGCTCGCTGCGCTGCTCGCTAACAACAAAATTAACGGCAACCGTGCTTTTTTCATACGCCCCTCCACTGGTGCGAATGACCTCATAGCCGAATTATCGGCAGTCACTCGCAGAAACGGTGCATATTTCACCTTACTAATATCAAAAATCAAGTTTTTTTTGAATTTTATACATGTCCCTCACACCGCCAAAATACTCTATTTGACACATTTTCCACACACGGCATCAGGGGAGAATTACACTTTGAATTGAATACGACATCATTTTTATAATGATTGAATTAAATTTAGAATTGTTCACATTAAGCATCCCGACATTCAAGTCTTCGCGTATGTCGCGCGCCTATGCGCCGTTTGGCGCATACGGCCCGCAGTGGCGGCTATTGCATACGCCGCCACACACTTTTCTGTGCACCGCCTCTTGTCTTTGCAAATACATCGGGATTATCCTGTACCATGGCATCAGAAATGCCGCACTAGTGTTTCATTCCTCATCATTACAAAGAAGGTCACTCATGTACAGATATATCCTATGTATCCTCGCGCTCGCACTCCTCATGACCGCCTGCAACAAAGCAGCCAGCGATGCGCCCCCTGCCGCTCAGGCCGCACAAGAGGCAGAACCGGCGCAAAATGCTCAAGACGCAAAACCGGCGCAAGACGCACAAAATGCAGAACCTGCGCAAAACGCTCAAGAAGCACCTGCAGAAGCCGCCGAGCCCACAAAAGCCGATGCACCTGAACAGCCTGTGCTCAACACACAACTCACCATCGGCGACAAAGAAGTCACCTTTCCGGCGTTCGCCATCGATGTCAAACTCGACGATGCCGCAAAATCAAAGCTCGCAGAAAACAACGAGACTATCATCGTCGCCGCCTATTACGGCTTCTACCCGGGGCAAAAGAGCCCAAAGAAATACAGTGATTACGTCGGGGAAGACGGCGTATTTTCCATCACCGAAGCGCGCATCGAGATCAAGCCCGACATGACGCGCGCAACTTTCGATCAGGTCACCTGCACGCGCGAAATTTTCGATATCATTACGGATGAAGACAAACCCAAAATCGAAGTCCTCATCAATATCTTCAGCGGACGAAGGGCTTTCCCAAACAACCTTCTCAGCTGCGATATCCTGCAAAACAAGCTCAATGATGTTGCCGGCAAGCATTACTCACTGGCGTGCAAACTGATTTGAACGCATTTATATGGCGGTGCTCAACATCTGTGGATATGAAATACAAGGCAGTAGGCAATAGAAGTTAGGCAGTAGTGAGCATGATAAAGGCAATGGCTTTATGCGCAGACTATCGATGCTCAATTGCCGGTAATACCTGTTTTAGGTACCATATCCACGCTTGTTGAACAGAGCCATTTTTATCGATGGCTGACTTGCCGACGGTTGTCGGCAGACTATTTGTCGCGATGGCCAGCTTGCCGACGGTTGTCGGCAGACTATTTGTCGCGATGGCCAGCTTGC
>JAFUEE010000169.1 GCA_017464085.1 Pseudomonadota bacterium | reverse complement strand
GGCGGTCACCTACAATTTCTTTAGTAACATCATTCATACCTTTCCCCGATGGGGAAAGGGGAGCGGATTTGCGCGATATCATGATTGAAGATTATGCAATTGTTCAGAGTTTCCTTAAGGAAAGTCTGATTAATTAGCCCGTAACCCCCAGCCCCTTTCCCCGATGGGGCAAGGGGAGCGGATTTGCGCGATATCATGATTGAAGATTATGCAATTGTTCAGAGTTTCCTTAACTATTTAAGCGAATAGCTGTAAGGGATTTCTAAAATTTTGGTCTGGGCGTTGAGTTCATTGGGAAATGATGGCGCAGGGGAAGCTTCGCGAGCGGAAGCGATCGCGGCATCATCCAGGATTGCGCTTCCCGACGATTTGAGAATGACTGCATCGAGTACGTTGCCGGAGCGCTCAAGCGTGATGCGGACGAGAACAGTGCCGGTCAGGCGGCGTTTTTTAGCGAGTATGGGGTAGTGCTTGAATTTTTTGAAATGTGCATTTAAGCGGGCTGCATAGGCTTTCCAGAGCGCCTCTTCATCGCGCGAAGTGTCTGGATATGCGAAAGCTTGTGGGACACCGGTGCCTTGTGCGTGTATGTCAGAGCCGTGAGCATCGTTTGAGCTTTGTATATTTGAGTTGCCCGAGTTGCCTGAATTTGCATTGAATGCGGATGGGGCTGGGATAGACTCGGGTAGTTCTGAGGGGGAGTTTCCCTGAGCGCGTGAAGGTTGCTCTGGTGTGGGCACGTGAGGAGAGGGTGCTTGTTCTGCGAGTGCTGGCGAATGCTCAGGTGCTGGCGAATGCTCAGGTGCTGGCGACTGTTCTGGTTCAGGCGTGATTGGCATATCCCTGTCTGGTTTCGTTTCAGGAGCCGATTGCATTTCGGGAAGCATGATGCCTGTCGGACGAATGTCTGGCAGATCTGGCTGTTCAAAGGGATCAAATGCCGGCTCTGGGATATCTTGTGTGATTGTGTCTTCGATAAAAATAGGGGGCAGAAAGTCTTCCGAAAGCGAGACTGGTTCTGTGAAGGTTTGGGGAATGGGCTGTAGTGGTTGGATATTTTGTGAAATCAGATACAGACTTGACAGTACGACCGCATGAATCGCAAGACTCCCCAGAAGACAGTGCTTCCAGGTGAGTGTGATTGGAGTGGTGGTTGTCATTTGTCGGCTCTGTGGTACCACTGCATGTATTCCCATTCCCTGATCAGATTCTGTATCTGCGGATCTTTGATCGGGTCTTTGATTGGCGCTCTCCAGACACCGCTTTCTTTGATTGAATCGGAGGCGGTGATGCGTGTATCGATGGGGGCGTTCTCATGTGGCGGAATGATGAGCTTTTGGTGTTGTCCGTCAAACGATGCGTTGAAGCCTTCTCTCCAGGCAGATTTTGAAGCGAACTCGTATGTGACGCGCGTGCCGTCTGAGTATCGGTGTGAGATTGCAGAGGGAACGGTCGTGGCGCCGATGAACTGAAGGACAGGGCGCTCGGTGTGCGTGATTTTCGGTTTTGAGTTGGCGCGAAGGTCTTGCTGGATGAAGTTTCGGATATCCGGGTGAGAGATCATCTCCGGGATATCGTGTTTTGCGCCGTAGATGACCATGGCAGCATGCGTCATGGTGTCCCCGATTGCGATGCCGTGTCCGAGGAGGTAGCCATCGTCAAAGAGGGATTCGCCGTGGTCGCTGATAAAGATCACGAGCGAGTTATCGAGCATCTTTTTCTTGTCGAGCGCGCTGATGAGCCTGCCAGCCGCCATGTCGAGATGATGGACTTGATTGGCATACGTGCGCCACAGGCGCGGACGTGTTTCGACGGTGATTTCAGTGCGCTTGATGTCTCGATCTGTAAAGACCGGGGGATTGTCCTGCTGATACGGGAAGTGCGGATCCTGATAGAAGACATACAGGAACAGCGGATTCTGTGGATCATAGCCATCCATGAACGTTTCGACTTCGTCCATGAGCACTCTTGCCGGGACGCTCTGATGGTGATGGACGTTTGCCGCGATGTTTCTTGGATCGACAATCGTGTCGCCAGACCTGTTCCATCCGCAGCTTTCGTCAAATCCTTCATCGAGGAGGCTTTCGCCATTGAATACCGCTGTGTGGTAGCCGAGTTTTTTGAAATCGTCGACGAGCGAGTGTCCTGGATCGAAGAAGCTGCCCCAGAATGTCTGCGTGACGCTGTTCTGTGTGAAGCCTCTGGTCGCGAATGCGCCGTCCACGCGAATGCCTCCGCGCTCGATGAGGGCATTGAGTTCTGGCATGACCGGGTTGCCGTCTATCCGTGCATCGAGCATATCGTATCGCACGCTTTCCATGAGAACGACAATGACATGCCTGCGGTCGAGATAGGACATATTGTTTTCATGTCCCTGTGCCTCGATATATTTTTTTGTTGCTTTCGGGATATCATCGGACTGCAGGTCTCCGAGAAGCAGATCCTGGTCGATGCCATCATCAGGCGTATCGAGTGCATGCGGATGCATGGAGGCATTGAACGGCATTTCATCTGGCGGAAGATCGAAAGCGCCATAGCCGTCGCCGTCAAAATCAGACCCGACATTGACCAGCACATTGAATGTCGCGCCAAACATCGTCTCGCTCGCGAGCAGCTTGTGTGTGGCGGGAAATTGTGGGGCAAGGATGCTCATGAAGAGAAGGCCGCAGATCAGTGAGACGAGCGTGATCGCGACGAGGAGTGGCTTGGGCAGTCTGTCGAGCGTGGAAATGTTCTTTCTGGGTTTGAAGAACCATCTGAAAAATGCCCAAGTGGCAGCCGTGAAAGCGGCCACGCCGACAAGCGCGAGCAGGATCACGTCGCCATACCACTGGAAAGCCTGTTCGAGCATGCGCCAGACACCGCCGACACCGGTGGCGAATTCAAAAAAGCTGAAGGCGTTGCCGAGCATTTCGCCGATCTTGTGCCGGAAGATCAGGTCGATCGCAATCAGGACAATCCAGCTCGTCGCGCACCAGCGGGAAATCTTTTCAGGCGCGGCTTTCAGCTTTTTGCCGATGCCGATGAACAGGGAAGTCCACACACCGCACAATGCTGCGCACAGCATGGACAATATGAGTATGAATCCCACACGGTCTGAAATGTTTGTGAATTTGATGTACGTAAGCCATCCGGTTCCGCCGAAGATTGCCAGCCTCGTCTGGAGGCTGATGAGTTCGGTCAGGATGGTAAAAGCCCAGAGTACGATAAATAATCGCCCTGGGCGGACCGGACGTTCCTCTGTCGATTCTTGTGTCATGATTTGGTCTTGAATTTCTTGAGCGTCTTGGCGGCCGTGT
Source organism: Pseudomonadota bacterium (assembly GCA_017464085.1). Lineage (GTDB taxonomy): Bacteria > Myxococcota_A > Bradymonadia > UBA4248 > UBA4248 > UBA4248. The sequence continues at coordinate 14,685 of JAFUEE010000169.1, read as the reverse complement.
CAAGCTGTTTGGAAACCCGGTCGTATGTGTTGTCCAGCAGGTATTCAAAGACTGTCATGACATCTTTGACTGACCCTTTGATTCCCCATTTGGCGGCTTCCCGGGTCATGTCGAGCGCGTAGTGCATCAGGCTGAGCGGATCGACTTTGAAGACATGCGACTGGTCGCGGAACTCTTCGACGGCCATCGTGAAAGTGCCGAGATTCCGGAGAATGCTCGGTTCGATGAGCGGCGCGAAGTGTGACACAGCGAGACGGAGCACTTTGGCCTCTTCGCGGATATGCTCGAGCGGGTGAGTCTCCACCTGCTCGACACCTATAAAACGAATTTCTGAGCGTGTCAGATTTTCAGCGAGATCGCGATCATCGAGCGACTTGTCGACATAGAGATTGACATGAATGTTCGGTGTGCGCGTGCCCCAGAGCCCGAGGAGCATGAAATCCTTGACGAAATCCCGTGGCTTGAGGTCGGGGACATGTTCCGTTTCGAGCATGTGACGGAGCGTGAGGGTGAAGAATACGACGAGCTTTTCTGAAATTTCGGGAAAAGCGCGCATATAGCTCGCGTGTTCCATCTGCGTCATCTGTGAGAGGTCGAATGCATCCAGAAGGCGTTCGTTTTCGCGCGGCGTCGGATTGCCAAGATCCTGGATCAGGAAGAGCACGCAGGGCAGTCTGCGGTAGGCATACGTGTCTGTCAGATGGCTGTCATATTCTTCAAGGACATCACTGAGCAGGGCATAGAAGGATTCTTTCTGTACGTCAGTGAGGCCGGAAAGCATGGATGTGTCTATGCCGCGCGAGGCGAAATGCGCACGCATGTTGCGGTTGAGCCGCATCTTGTAATTTTCGCCAAGAAGCTCCTGGTTGACCTTGTTCTGGATGGAGTGCCCGAGAAAATCAAAATGCGTCTCGGGGCCGATGCTGCCTTCGCTTTCCAAGTCAAAATCGGGGTAATCGTGATGAATGTCGAGAATCCATCTGCTCAGTTCGTTGAGACGGTTCACAAGCGCGGCACAGATTTCCGGTGCCTCTGTCGCGAGCTTGCTCTCGAAGTGCAAGGCAAAATCATTGAGGATCTGCGCGTTAGCAGCGTTTGCATCCTCAATTTCCTCTTCAGTGATTTCCGGATCGTATGCATAATAGACGATCTGTGGCGTGTTGAAATTGGCTGTCCTGTGTTTGCTGAATGAATCCTCGATGAGTTCCTGTGCATGCTTCCAGTCGAACCAGGGATGCCTTGAACCGAGCATCCAGCGCATGGTGTCGCGCACGCCGATGGTTGCCTTTCGGTTGAAGAACTCTGAGCATTTGTCGATAAGTGCAGGGCTGCAGGGCATCATCCTGAGCTGCTGCTGGAATGATTCAAGCGATGCGCGGTCAGTGATTGAGGCCTGAAAATAGGAGTCCTTTTTGAGGACATCGAACACCATATCATCTTCCTGGAAGCCTTCGCGCATGTCGCGCAGGATCGTCCCTCGCGGAGGGGCGGTGAAACTTGAGTCGACTTCCGAAAGGATGTGGCCGATGGGGCACTCAAAAAACTGAGCGTCAAATGCACCGGCGCCATAGTATGCGGCTTCTCGTGCCGATTCAAAGGCCGAGCGGCTCGCGCTCTGACGCGTCGGGAAAAATTGCACGCCGAATGATCCTAGACCTTCAGCAATCTGCTGACGGTCGACGCCGCGCTCGAAGCCATACACTCTGAGCTTGAGCGGATCGACTCGGAGCACTGTCAGGCCGAGGCGATCTGTAACCTCTTGGATATATGTTTCAGAGATTGTTTTCCCGGTGGCTGTCTTCAGATTTCGCTTTAACAATTTGCTGTTAAATCGATATCTGCGCCAGCGAATGTTCTCGTCGACCATCTCTGCCGAATGGAAAAAAGCGCGTAATATCTTTCTCTGCTGAACTTCTTGCTGTTCTGTCATGATACTGTCTCCTCGTGTGTCCTGCGCTGTGCAGGGCGTATCTCTATTATCATGTATGAAGAAGTGAAAAAAACAAAAATACCTTCTTGCAAGTTTCAGTCGCTCTCTTATAGTAGCGTCTCGCCGAAGGTCGGCAGAACTTTTCTTTTTAACGGTGAAACTATGGAAATAACGACGGAAATAAACGCGATCGAGCCTTTTCTCTTTGCTGATTCCTTTGCATGCGCGAAACGTGATGACGACGATTTCGACGACTATGACGAGGATGAGGACTTCGATGATTATGATGATGACGAGGATGAGGACTTCGACGACGATGACGACGACTTCGATGACGACTTCGACGGCTTCGATGATGACGAGGACGACGATGATGACGAAGACGCCGATGATGACGAGGAAGATGACGAAGAGCGATACGATAAATATGGCTTCGGCATCTATGGCGACGACGATGACGAAGACGAGGATGAGGAGGATGACGAGGAAGATGATGAATACTGATCGTCTATGTCGTTAGTTTGGAAAGCGCCAGACCTTTGGTCTTGGCGCTTTTTTTTGTGTGCTATTTGCACGCTTGCGTGCAAATACGCACGATGGGCGTCCGCTATTGCAGGCAATACGCGTCCGCTTCTCAATCGCATTTGCCCCTAAAATTCGCCTGTCCCCCGACAACGCTGTACTTAAAAGTGGTCTGATTGCTTTCGGGAGGCATGATCATGAAAAAGAATTTGTTGTTGACATTGGCGGTCATGGGGATGCTGACGCTTTCGGGAGCTGCGAATGCGCAGACGCCTGATCACCTGTTGGCTTATGGCAGTCAGGATGACGGCATTGGATCTGTCGATGATGATATCCTTGCGGCCATGCAGGCTCTGGATGAAGTCGGATCACTGCTTGAAGAAAAGCATGCCCAGCACGATGGCATAGATCATGAGGCCGTTGATTTGGAAGAACTTATCGCTGCTGCGAATGCGCCTCAGAGCGCGCCAGTCAAAGCGGAAGCGAAGGGCGCCGCCAAGCCCGCAGTCGCCGCCGCGCCCAAGGCGGAGGTGAAACACGAAGTCCAGAGCGCGCCAGTCAAAGCGGAATCGAAGGGCGACACTAAGCCCGCAGTCGCCGCCGCGCCCAAGGCGGAAGTGAAACACGATGTTCAGAGCGCGCCAGTCAAAGCGGAAGCGAAGGGCGACACTAAGCCCGCAGTCGCCGCCGCGCCCAAGGCGGAAGTGAAACACGAAGTCCAGAGCGCGCCAGTCAAAGCGGAAGCGAAGGGCGCCGCCAAGCCCGCAGTCGCCGCCGCGCCCAAGGCCGAAGTGAAACACGATGTTCAGAGCGCGCCAGTCAAAGCGGAAGCGAAGACAGCAGTAGCATCTGCGCCAAGCATTGCGCCTGATGGCACGCATGTGACAACACAAACCCAAGGGAAAGGCGCTGCACCTAATGTCGGAACTGCATCCTCTCCGCATTCTCTTTCCTTGGGGTATGCCAAGGCCGTTTATAAACTTAATGGAATAGATCTCGATACGGCGGGCAAGACAATCGCAGAAATTTATCAGTATGCGTTCAGCAAGAAACTGGTCTATCAGAGCACAAAGCCGGCAATCGGCGATCTTGTGTTCTTTCACAACACAGTGGACCGCAATCGCGACGGATTGTGGAATGACTGGCACTCGTTGGTGGGAATTGTTGAGACAATCGACAATGATGAGACCATATCAGTGCTCGTATTCATGACAGACAAGGTCGAGCGCATCCATCTGAATCTCAAATATCCTGAGCTTCACAAAGGGAAAAAAGGGCAGATCTTGAATTCCCAGCTCAGGAACAACGAAGGCGCTCAGAAGGGCATTTCTGCAAAATTATTTGCAGGTTTTGCAAACCTATTGGGCGATGCGTCTTCAGTGACGGTGATTGACAACTGGAAGCCGGGCATGAAGATCAAATAAGCCTGATGTCGCAAAACGAGGAAGATCTGTTCCGAAAGCGTGGTGACAGACCGAAACACAGAAGAAAAGCCGCATCCATCATGGACGCGGCTTTTTTATTAGATGCGTTTTTGTCTTGTATTGAGGGTACAAAAAAAGGCGCGATGAGTATCGCGCCTTTCGACAGTCTGAAAATCAGAGCTTGACCGGATATTTGATGCCAGAAGCATTTCCGTCAGGCCAATTATATTTCTGGAAGACGGTCAGGATGCATTTTTCAGTTGCAGAGCCGGCAAAAGATCCGCCAGCAGCAGTAACGTTTGTGGCGGAACCATTTTTAATATTGAAAGAGACGGTCAGGCTGCCGCCTTTTCCGCATTTGCCAGCTTTGGTCGTAGCATCTTTGAGCGCGGCCACGAGGACGCTCTTTTCGATAGTTTTGGCTTTTGGGGCAGGAGCGGGAGCGGCTTCAGCAGCCGGAGCATCCGCGGCTTTAGCCGAAGCGTTTCCGCCAGGGCGTTTAGGTTTGTCGCCGTTTTGCGAATCAGCAGCGAGCCCGAGCCCGGCGGCTTCCAGAGCTTTTTTATCTTTTTCGCGGGCTTCCTGAAGCGCTTTTTCGTTTGCCTGGCGGGTTTTGAGATCGGCTTCCAAGTTGGCATTTGCCTGTTCGAGCTTAGCCAATTTTTCCTCAAGCGCTTCATTTTCCTGTTTTGCTGCGTCAAGCGACTCTTGGTTTTTAGTATTAGCGGCATTCAAGTCTTTCTGGGAGGAGAGGAGAACCCAAAAGACGACGCCGCCAGCGATGAGAATGAGCACCACAATAAGGCCGACGACGAGCATCATATTGCGTCGTTTTTCTCTTGTGCTTATCTCATTGAACATCTGGCTTTCCATGATGTTGCTTTCACCGACACCTTCCACGGAGGCACCAGCACTCAGTTTAGACAGGGTATTGAGGTCAATGAGACCGGATGCATCGCCGGATGACCCAAAAGAGCCATCGCCCGCGCCACTCTGCTCATTTTCCATTGCTGTCAGACTGTCGAGAGAGAAAAGTACTGAGTTCTCGTTTCTGGCCCCAAACAAGCCCTCGCCGTTTCCGTCCTGGTAATCCATATTAACCTTGTCCTCCGAAAACCTTACGCAGCCTGTGAGCTGCTGATGAATTATGCCTGTGCATTAGTTACGCATACAGCGTGCAAACTAAATACCGACTAGTTATTACCCCAACTGTTTGGAATTGTCACGCATTATTGATTATGTTTTATGGGGTGCTGAATGTCAGGGGGCTTTCGGGGACGTTCAGATTTGCGTGAGGCAGGGGCGTTTGAACTGAGCCAATTTTTTTACGTGACGGCTCGTCTTGCCCTGCATGCGTGCTTGACTGTATGGGGGTTCAAGCGGGACGATTTGTGAACTTTGTGAAAAATATTGTTGCAAAAAAAGTGGTCTGCTTGAAATTGTCTGCGAAATTCACTTATAATAGTTTGGTTTTGTGCGGCACATTATGCCGCCGTATGTCCATAACAATTAAGGAGTTTTAATTCATGAATAAACGTCTTATTTTTTGTGCCTGTGCGCTTGCAACGCTCTCTCTGGTTGGATGCAATGAGTCCAAGCCGTGGAAAAATAACGCTCAGTGCGGCAATAGCATTATCGAGGTTGGTGAGATCTGCGATGCGACAGTGAGAGAGGGCACGACGTGCGCAGATTTTGACCCGACGAAGGCCTGGAATTCCGGCAAGCCTGCGTGTTCCCAGCTGTGTGTGCTGACACAGGGTACATGCCAGGAAGCTGCTGCGAGCAACAAATGCGGCAACGGCACCCTGGATGCCGGCGAAGCATGTGACGGCTCCAGCTTTGCGGATGCGACCCTTTCCTGTCAGAAGATTCTTGGCGCGGGCGCGACTGGTTCAGTCAAATGTGTCAATTGCGTAGTTGATACCTCTGGATGCATGGCGCCTGTCAACTGTGGCAATGGCTCGATTGACAGCGGAGAGGTCTGTGATGGAACGAACTTTAATGGCAAGACCTGCGTAGATTATGCAGGGGAAGGCGCGACTGGCGATCTTTCGTGCGTGAAATGCACCGCGATTGATTCGACGGGCTGCGCGCGTCAGGGCGATAACAATTGCGACAATGGCGTTCTGGATGACGACGAGGTCTGTGATGGGGAGCTCATCGATGAGGAAGCCAGAGATGCGTTCAGCTGCCCGGATGGCTATGAAAAAGGTGAAATCAAGTGCACCTCTGAATGCATATTTGATGCGGCTGCTTCCTGCAAGGAAATCGTAGATGAAAATTGCGGCAATGGCGTGCTGGATGACGGGGAGGCTTGTGACGGTGAAAATATTGCCGATGGCGCGTCCGTCCTTTGCGGTGTGGGCCTCATTCCTGCCGAAACGCTCGTCTGTATTGCAAATGGCTGCACCATCGATGCTGCTCAGTCGTGCATACCCGATCCCAAATGCGGTGACGGTGTTCTCGATGAGGACGAGATTTGCGATGGCGACAGCATCTCCGAAAATGCCAGCGTGAACTGCCCCGCAGGCTCAAAGCCTGCTGAAACGCTCGTCTGCGTGGCCGGCGGCTGCGCGATCGATCTTGATGTCTCTTGTGTCCCCGCTGGTGGCGATGCCTGCGGCAATGGCACGCTCGATGAGGGTGAAGCGTGCGATGGCGAAAATATCGCTGACGGTGCATCTGTGGACTGTCCTGATGGTATGAAGCCTGCCGAGACGCTCGTCTGTGTGGACGGCGGCTGCGCGATTGATGCCGAGAAATCGTGTGTTCCCGCCGAAGTTCCCGAGACCTGCGGCAACAGCATTCTTAACGATGGTGAAGGGGAAATCTGCGATCCAAGTTTGGCCGCTTATACGCCGATCGCTTGCGTTTATGATATCCATGATGCCGGCAAACAGATTTACTTCACGGACATCTCGAACAAAGATGCTTTCTGGATGGGGGCGAACAGCTGTTCTGCAGCATGCGATTTCAAATCCGAGTGCAAGCGCTATACAAAGGACGAGCTTGAGGTTACGGATATCGTGACTGTCATGACCGCGAAACAGCAGGATATTGCTGCGCTCAATAGTGTCGGCGTGACAATTAACGGCATCGGGGCTGTCAAGTACAATGCGGAGTCTGGCTATGCCGCAATTCAGTTCGGCACGTTCCGCAAGGCCGCAGCGAATGGCACGCCTGATTCGAATGCTTATGTCCAATATGATCTGCTCGCCGCTGATCCTGAAATCGTTGATAAATATGAGAATATCGCGATTTTCTTCAACTATCGCCGCAATTCGAACTCCATCAATAATATGACGGTCTCTCTGTATGATGGCGATACGCTCGTCGGCGTGCTTGCGAACTTCGGGTCTGAAGCCAACACCTGGAAGTATTCCGGTGAAATTGTGTTCTCGGTCAAGGGACTGGAAAAACCGCTCGTCCGCTTTAGCGGCAACGGCAAGGCGACTGACAAGAAACCCACAGGCGGCATGTATCTCAAGAGCCTGATGGTTCGCGGCATCAACCCGCGCACGAATAACTGATAAGCGCTGATGTGAGTCCTTAAAAGCCCGGGCCTTTCCGGGCTTTTTTGTGCGCGGTTCTAGACGGTGATTGCGTCTTGGGGAGATGTCAGGCAAAATGTGCGGACGTATCGGCCCTGCCGATAGGCCGCACGATGCGCGACGTATTGCCGAAGGCAATAGGCGCGTCCCAAAGAGATGTTCCTGAAAATCCCTCTCTAGTGCGGTGCTGTATTCACATTGCGAGTGGTGGAAATAAATCACAAAGGCGGTCACAAGTGCTTCATACGCATAAGAAATTTTGGGCGGAGCGTCTCGGTGTGGCAGAGGTTTTGCCGATGAGCCGCGAGGAGATGGATGCTCTGGGATGGGATGAGTGCGACATCATTCTGGTGTCTGGTGATGCCTATATCGACCATCCGGCATTTTCGACAGGGATTGTTGGGCGGTATTTGCATCATGAAGGTTTTCGCGTCGGTGTCGTCGCGCAGCCAAAGACAGATGACGATTATCTCGCGCTGGGCGTCCCAAGGCTGTTCTGGGGCATCAACTCCGGAAACATGGATTCGATGGTCAATCATTATACGTCGGAAAAGCGGCGACGGCATGACGATGCTTATACGCCGGGAGGTAAAGCGGGCGCACGCCCGGATCGGGCGGTGACTGTCTATGCGAAGGCGTGCAGGCGTCTATCTCCGGATGTGCCTGTTGTGATCGGTGGAATCGAAGCGAGTCTCAGGCGGATGGCGCATTACGACTACTGGCGCGATGAAGTGATGCCGTCGATTCTCGTCGATTCGGGGGCGGATATTCTGAGCTTCGGTGGCGGGGAGTGGTCGCTTGAGACAATCGCGCATGGGCTTTCGTATGGCTGGGATCTCGCACGTTTCAGAGGGCTTCCGGGAATCGCGATGATTTGCGATGCGCTGCCTGGCGAACTGCGCGTGCGAGAGGACAGCAAGCCCGACAGGCGCGGGGAATATGATGTCAGGCGCGTTCCGTCTTTTGAGACAGTCCGAAAGGATAAGAAGGCGTTTGCTGAGGCTTCGCGACTGCAGATATTGGAGACGCGTGTCGGTGGACATGGCATTGTGCAGAAACATGGCGACAGGGAGGTCTGGATCGGCCCGATTCCTGAACCGCTGACGACGGAAGACCTTGATTCTGTTTATGATCTGCCGTTTTCAAGAAGACCTCATCCGAGCTATACAGAGACGATACCTGCCTATGAGATGATTCGGACCTCGGTGACGATCATGCGTGGGTGTTTCGGCGGGTGCGCGTTCTGTTCGATTGCCGCGCACGAGGGCAGGGTGATTCAGAGCCGTTCCCCGGAAAGCATCGCGCGGGAGGTCAGGCAGATATGTTCGGAATATCCCAAAGGGCGTGCTTCGATCAGCGATATCGGCGGCCCGTCGGCGAACATGTACAGAATGGGCGGCAAAGATCCTGCGCTGTGCCGACAGTGCGTGCGCCCGTCCTGCCTTGTGCCGAAGATCTGCCGCAACCTGAACACAAATCATGATCCGGTGATCGAGCTTTATCGCAGGATTCGCAGCATTCCCGAGGTCAAGCATGTCTTCATCGGTTCCGGTATCCGTTATGACCTCGCGTTGCGCTCTCCGGAATATATCCGCGAACTCGCAAAATATCACACGAGCGGCCTGCTCAAGATTGCTCCGGAGCATGTCAACGACCGCGTGCTGTCGCTGATGCTCAAGCCGAATGCGAAGATTTTTGATGATTTCTGCGAGATCTTTCTGGACGAATCGAAAAAATGCGGCAAGAAGCAATACATCGTGCCCTATTTTATATCGTCTTTCCCCGGCTGTGGGGAGCGTGAGATGCTCGATGTCGCGAAGTGGCTGATGGATCGGCGCATGTTTGTGGATCAGGTTCAGAGCTTTCTGCCGACACCGATGAGCGCTGCGACGACGATGTACTATACTGGATATACGCCGTATCTGCCGATCGAGGGGCAAGAGCCGATATGGAGCGCGAAATCACGAAATGACAGGGAACGCCAGAAAGCCATCCTTCGGTATCACGATCCGGCAAATACCAATATGGTGAAAGCGCTGCTTCGCAGATATAGGCTGTAAACTTATTTGTTTTTAGCTGATATCGTTTGTTTTTTTTGTTTGTGGTTGGGGGAAGTATCCCCCTGCGCGGCTATGCGGCGCACGCGCGCATACGCCGCTACCCCCTCCTGGGGGCCACCGGATCAGTCTTCGATGAAACAGCGCTCGGCATTCGCCTGGGAATTGCATGCAGATTTGCACTGAGCGGCTTTGAATACGCCGGTCTGCAGGTCTTCCGAGGCGTAAGTGCAGAAGCCGATAGCTTTGCCGTCATTGATACAGAAGGGAAGGATATCGGTGTTCGGGTCGCAGGGAGCTGCATCGCTGTATTCGACTTTTAGAGGGTTGCTCGACGATATTTTACACGAAGCGGCAGGCTTGATGCGGACGACACCGTCATAATCGCAGATGCGCGCATAGTAATTGTCTATGCAGGCTTCCTGGTATTTTTTGACATTGCATGCGTCGCCGTAAGTGCCGCCGGATTCGAGGCCGCCCATGCCCGCGAGTGCGGCTGTTTTGGGGCAGTAAATCGCATTGTTGCTGTCCACGGAACAGGTGTTGCCGTAGCAGTTCCAGGTCACGATCTTGTGTTTTTGGCAGAGCTGGACTTGGGCATTGTTGTTGATGCAGACAGCTTGATAGTCATTTTCGCACTCGTGCGGGGTGCCGTCGTCTTCTCTTGGTTTCTTGGGACAGTCGACGATTCCGTCAGCATCGACATAGCATGTGTCCTTGCACGTCCAGATTGTTTTTTTGCCTTTCGTGCCGCATACGACGGCGTGCATTTTGTCTTCAGTGCAGTAGCCGAAGCCTATGGCATCTTCGCATGGATCGTCTTCGCTGAACGGTGCTGCGCAGCTGCCATAGACGCAGACTGTTCCGGTTGGGCAGGTGCGTTTTTCGGTGAGCCGCCCGTTCTCGCAGGCTGTGTATGTCGTGGAAAATTCAGCATCGCAGAGAAGTGAGGTGCATTCTGTGCCGGGTTGCGGTGTCGGGTCTGAGGGCTGAGCCGGATCTGTTGGCTGAGCCGGATCTGTTGGCTGAGCCGGATCTGTTGGCTGTGGTTGAGTTGGAGTGGAGGGATCTGAGGGCTGTGTAGGCGTTGAAGGTACGGTCGGACTGCTGGAATCGTTTCCTGTGAGTGTATCGCCGGTATTTGGATCTGATGTTTCCGCACATCCTGTGAGTACGAAACAAATGGCAAGGGCAAAACTGAGAATTGAGCGGTGAATCATCAAGTTCCTCATGGGGAGAGATCATGCCGGTTTATCGGATGCAGGTGCATTGTCCTGATGCGCGATAGTCGGCGGATTGGTATTTGGTGTCGCAGAACGTTGCTTTGTCTGCGATGCGGATTTGATATTTTGAGTCTCAGAGGGAGGCTGTATTTTCGGAGCATCTGCTTGAGCATTTGATATCTGCTGCGGTGCCTTGATCGGCCTGAGCGTGTTTTTGCTCCGTCTTGGGAGGAAGCTGATTTTTTGTTCCGTCTCTGCCTGTGTGTCATCGGGAAGTGTAGCGATTTTGATCTTTCGATAACCGCGTCCAAGGAAAACGAGGTGTAAGAACATCAGTATTGGCACGAGTTCGAAAGCCACCAGAGTGAGTATGAGCAGGAAGGGATGCTCGCTGTGTTTTGGATTGAAGGCGATCAGGTCATAGAACGCCCAGCCGACGAGCGCCATGAGTGCGATTGTTCCGATCGTTTGTATGATTGTGATCGTGAGGCGCATGGTTCGGTATGCGGAGTGATAGATCACGATCTGAGAGAAGAGAAGCAGGCTGATGATGATGAGTGCGAGCAGATAATTGGGGGATATGACCGAGAAATGGATCAGTCCGGCTGAAAAGCCTATCACTGTGAAAAGCGTTTCGAGCAGTGAGACCGGCATCAGCGGGATGCGTCCTGGGACGCGGATATGCTCGTCTTCGAGAGAGATTCCTTTCTGGTAGCGGAGTTCAATGCTCAGACGTGATTTTGTTTTTTTGAGGCGTTCTGCTTCTTCTGGTGTGGCTGGGGCATCGTCATCGAGCAACAGTTCGTAGGAAGTCGGATCGCTGAGGTCAGGTGTGGCAGGCTTTTTTTGGGGATTGCTTGGATTTGAGGATACATCTCCTGTTTCGGGTGCAGCAGAGGCTGTGGTCTGGATGCTGGGATCTGTGGCTTTCTGGTCTTGTATTTTGGGGAGGACGACCGAAAGCTTCTGAATTGTTTTTCGAAACTTTCCTGCCATATCACGAATGGGATGCGGCCTCAGTGAGCCAGTCTCTGAGTTCAATGAGATCATCATGGTTGCCGAATGTTTCGGCAATCAGATAACCGGCATCATCACATAGTGCAATCAGCCTTGAACGTTTGAAAATACCTGATGGTGGTTCGATCTTAAATTCCTTGATATCGGAGAGCGCCAGTGAGTCTTGCGCATACCGTTCGCTGAGTTCTCGTCCGAGTATGAGCTTGCCCATGGTCGGGCTGAAGTACAGACGTGTCTCGTGCAGGACGGTCAGGAGTAGCGAAGCAATCAGGACGATCGCGAGACTTCCCGCAATGATGAGCCAGAAAAATTCGATGAATTTTTCGCCCCTGTGCGCATAGTCCAAGATGAAATCAGGGAGAAACAGGACTGCAATCACGGCTGCTGCAAGTGTGAATTTTGAGACAAAGCCAGAGATGAAGCGGCAAAAGCGTTGGTTTGAAGTGGGAAAAATGCCGACCCAGTCGGCGTGGCCTAGAAATTTTTGAGCTTCGCAGAGACATAGCTGTCCGTGAAAAACCGGCAGAGCGGAATTTTCAGGGGTGTTTGGTGTATGCTGAGCGTTTGTTTCTGGATTGTCATTCATGTCTGGAGCATCCTCAGGGCGGCTCAAGTCAGATTTTATCTTAACATATTTTGAAAACGAATGTGTGTTTAATCGATGGCACGTTCATGCTCCCGATGCTTGTGTTGTGGGCTTGATATCACCGAGCAGGCGTACGATTTTGCGTGCTTCTGGTAGTTTTCTGAGGCTGGAAAGCCATGCGAGCATCGCGAGCGTGTAATCGGGCGTGCTCAGTTCATTCCAGGCGTGGGTGGAATCGCATCTGACCTGATAGATGCCGTCTGAAGTGCTGACGAGCTTTGTCGTCTGTGCTGTTGTCTGATCGACGGATAGTTTCCATGCGAGTTCGATCCAGATGTTTTCGGGCATCTGTTTGTACGGGATGCATTTGAGCATGGACATCAGCGAGCCGAAGCGCATCGGAGGGATGGCACAGATCATCTGGAGCTCGGGCAGTTTCCTGAGTTCCGAGAGCTGATGCAGCCGCTTGATGATCTCCCAGGGCGCTTGCAGAGCCAGGACATCGCGCATGTCCGCGCAGGCGACGAACCATTTTCCTTCCCGGCACTTCAATATTTGCGTCTTCCCGGATAGGATTCCTGATATAGAGAGATGCCAGGCGCTTTTTTGCCATTCGTCATCCGAAAGCTGCCAGACCGTCTCTGGGGAGAGGTGAGAAAATTTATCTGCATCAAGCATGTTGACAAACCCGAAAAATACAATAGAAGGGCGCGCCGGCCGTTCTGGACGGCTTTTTACAATAAAACCATACATGATAAAGGAAAAAAACATGAAACAGCGCACATTGAGTATTGTGAAACCTGACGCAGTCCGTGCTGGCAATGCCGGCAAGATCATCGCGGAGATCGAATCGCATTTCAAGATTGTGGCGATGCGCAAGCTTCAGCTGACGCATGCTCAGGCAGCCGCATTCTATGCAGTTCATGCGGGCAAGCCGTTCTATAACGACCTTGTTGATTTCATGACATCTGGGCCAGTTGTCGTGATGTGTCTTGAGGGCGAAGATGCGATTTCCGGATATCGCAGACTGATGGGCGCGACTAACCCTGAAAAGGCCGAGGAAGGGACGCTTCGCAAAAAGTATGCGACATCAATGTCTTTCAATGCGGTACACGGCAGCGATGCGCCGGAAACGGCCGCTGTCGAAGTCGCATTTTTCTTCCCGGGCTGTGACCTTATCTGATGCAAGAGGAAATCGTCATGCTTCCATCAATTCGCACCTGTCTGCCAGCTGAACTCGAAGCGGTCCTCGCCGAAATGGGGGAAAAAAAATACCGTATGGCTCAGATCATGCGGTGGGTGTTTGCCGAACGCGCCGAATCCTGGGATGAGATGACGAATATTTCCAAAGTCCTTCGCGGGAAGCTGGCAGAGCGTTTTGAGCTTTTGCCGCTTCCCGTTCCGGAAGAGCATGTCGCGAAGGACGGGACGAACAAGATTGCCTTTCGCCTGTCGGATAACAGCGTTGTCGAGGCCGTTTTGATACCGACGGAAGATCGCCTGACACTTTGCGTGTCGTCCCAGGTGGGGTGCAAGTTCAACTGTGCGTTTTGCCGTACTGCGACGCTCGGATTTTTCCGCAGCCTGACGGCTGATGAGATTATTCAGCAGGTTATGGTCGCTCAAAAGGTCGCGGCGCGCGATTCTCGGCGCATTACGAATCTTGTGTTCATGGGGATGGGGGAGCCGCTGGACAATTACGAGAATGTTGTGCGCGCGTTGAAGGTGCTGCTCGCGCCAGAGGCGTTTGATTATTCGCGCAGAAAGATCACGCTCTCGTCAGTGGGGCATGTGCCAGGCTTGCGCGCGCTTGCGCAGGAAGGGCTTGGCATCAATCTGGCGATCAGCCTGCATGCCGCAAGTGATGAGCTTCGCTCTCAGATTATGCCGGCGAACCGCATCTGGGCTTTGGATGAGCTTTTTGAGACGCTCAAGCGTTTTCCGCTCGATCAGCGTCAGCGCATCACGTTCGAATACATCATCATCAAGGGGCTCAATCATAGCGCGCATGATGCCAATCTCTTGGTGAAGCGCCTGCACGGCATACCGTCAAAGGTCAACCTGATAGGATTTAATGCGTTTGCCGGGTGTCGGTTTGAATCCCCTAGCGAGTCTGAGATGGTGGAGTTTCAGGAAAGGCTTCTGGCAAAGGGGCTTTCCACATCGATACGTCTGGCGCGCGGGGATGACGAGCTTGCCGCCTGTGGGCAGCTCGGACGCAAGGGGGATGGGACACCATAGCTTTTGGCATGATGCGCGTGAAATTTCTTTTTTAGATGTGTTGTATGTGAAGTGTTCGTGCGCTTTTTTTGTGGGGATAGAGGGGGTAGCGGCGTATTCGAGGCAGAGCCGCGCGGATGCGCGGTTCTGCCTCG